>JAFLCL010000112.1 GCA_017303575.1 Deltaproteobacteria bacterium | reverse complement strand
CCCCGGCAGCGGCGGACCCGGTGGCGGCGCGAGCTTCGCGATCTTCGTGCTCCACACCTCCACACCCACCGCGGCGACGATGCCGCGCCTCCTCCGCAACACACTCCGGCGCAGCACCGGCGGTCGTGGTGGTGATGGCGGCATCGGCGGTGGTGGCGGCTCGGGCGGTGCGGGTGGCATCGGCGGCGTCAACCCGCCGGGCGGCTGGGACACGTACTCGTTCTGTCTCAGCGGTGGCGGTGGCGGCGGTGATGGTGGCCGCGGCGGTCACGCCGGCGGCGGCGGTGGTGGTGGCGGCGGCGCGTCGTACGACATCTGGATCACGCGGCCTGGCACCGCGACGCCGGACCTCTCGACCAACACCTACGCCGTGCCCGCGGGCACCAACACCGCAGGCGGCGGAGGCTCGGGCGGCAACTCCAGCAACACGACCAGCGGCGTGGGCGGCGCAGGCGCGGCGGGCCTCTTCGGCAACACGCGCGTCGGCACCTGATCGAAGCCTCGGCTCTCACTCGCACGCGCCGCGATCGACCTCGATCGCGGCGCGTCGCCGTTCCGTCAGCACGCGCGCCCGACTGCGTCCTGACCACGTGCCTCCACCACGACCACACCCTTCGCGCCGCATCGACCGCTCGGTCGAGGCACCCGCGCGTGTGATCGGTCGAGTGTACGGGCGCGACGCTGCCTCGCTGCGAGCCGCGGCCTCGCGCGCGATCTGACGAGCCGGCGACGCGTCGTGCCGGAGACGAGATCGCAGATCGCGCCGCAGGCCGCGGCAGCTCGCTCCGTGATCGACGAGGACCGCTCGTCGATCGAAACGCGCGCTCGTGCGCGCAGACATTCGCTCACGCACGCGCCCCCGCGTCGTGAGGCGACGACGGCTCGTTCCGTCGTCGTTCCTGGAGATCTCTCATGACCCGCTCGAACGACTCCCTCTCGCTCCTCCGAAACCTCGGCATCGTCGCGCACGTCGATGCGGGAAAGACCACGCTCACCGAGCGCGTGCTCTTCTACGCCGGTCGCATCCGCACCATCGGCGAGGTGCACGAGGGCAACACCACGACCGACTCCGATCCACTCGAGCAGAAGCACGGCATCACGATCCGCGCGGCCGCCGTCGGATGCGCGTGGCGTGGGCATCGCCTCACGCTGCTCGACACGCCGGGCCACCTCGACTTCACGCTGGAGGTCGAGCGCAGCCTGCGCGTGCTCGACGGCGCGATCGTGGTGCTCGACGGCGCGCGCGGCGTGGAGCCACAGACCGAGACCGTGTGGCGACAGGCCGACGATCACGGCGTGCCGCGCATCGTCTTCGTCAACAAGCTCGATCGACCGGGCGCGAGCTTCGAGCACGCGTGTCGCTCGATCGAAGAGAGCCTCGGCGCGCACGTGCTGCCCGTCGTGCTCCCTCGCTACGACTCGGAGGGCACGCTCGTCGGCGTGCTCGACGTGGTGCGTCGCGTGGCGCTCTCGTTCGAAGGCGCGCGCGGGCGCGAGGTGCGTGAGCACCCACTGGACGACGTCGAAGCGGAGCGCGTGCGCGTGGCGCGCGAGCGCCTCGTCGACGCGTGCGCAGCGGTCGACGACGTGTTCCTCACCGAGCACCTCGAGCGAGGCGACGTCTCGATCGAGCGCTTCGTCGCCGCGATCCGTCGCGGCACGCTCGCGCATCGCTTCGTCCCCGCGCTCGCGGGCGCGGCCTACGCCGATCTCGGCGTGCAGCCGCTCCTCGACGCGGTGATCGACTACCTCCCCTCGCCTCTCGATCGCGGCGCCGTCACCGACGTCGCGAGCGGCGCGCGCCATCCTCCCGATCCGAGCGCACCGCTGGTCGCGCTCGCGTTCAAGACGACGATCGACACCCACGGGGCCCGCAGCTTCGTGCGCGTCTACGCCGGCACGCTCCACAGGGGCATGGAGGTGTGGCTCGCGCGCGAGGCGCGGACGCTGCGCATCGGTCGGCTCGTGCGCCTCTTCGCCGACGAGGTGGAAGAGATCGATCGCGCCCACGCGGGCGAGGTCTGCGCGATCCTCGGCGGCCGCATCGGCCTCGGCGAGACGCTGTCGTCTCCCGACACACGCACCGCGCTCGACGCGCTCCGCATCCCGGAGCCCGTCGTCACGGTCGCGATCGAGCCACGCGAGCGGAGCGATCGTGAGCGCCTCCCGGGCTCGATCGGGTCGCTCGCGATCGAGGATCCGTCGCTGCGCGTCCACACCGATCCCGAGACCGGACAGACGCTCCTGTCGGGTCTGGGCGAGCTGCACGTCGCTGTCGCGATCGAGCAGCTCGAGGCGAGGCACCGCGTGCACGTGCGCGCGGGCGAGCCTCGCGTCGCCTACCGCGAGACGATCACGATCGCGCACGAGCTCGAGCACCGGCACGTCAAACAGTCCGGCGGCCCGGGTCAGTTCGCGGTGGTGCGTCTGCGTGTCGCTCCGCGCGAAGCAGGCGCGGGCTTCCGCTTCGTCGACGCCGTGCGGCAGGGAGAGATCCCGCGCGCGTTCGTGGGCGCTGTGGAGCTCGGCGCGCGCCGCGCGCTCGAGTCGGGACCCCTCTCGAGGAGCCCCGTCGTCGACGTCGAGGTGACGTGCCTCGGCGGCGCGTTCCACTCGAACGACTCCTCCGAGCTCGCGTTCGCACTCGCGAGCCAGGTGGCCACCCACGAAGCGCTCCGTCACGCCGCGCCCGTGCTCCTCGAGCCGGTCGCGCGCCTGACGATCCGCTGTCCCGAAGGCGCCGTCGGTGCGCTCGTCGCCGAGCTCTCCCGACGTCGGGGCCGCGTCCTCCTGATCGACACGCTCTCCTCGCGAGAGCACGTGCTGCGCGCGTCGGCGCCGCTCGCCGAGCTCTTCGGTTGGACGAGCTGCGCCCGCAGCCTCAGCGCAGGTCGCGCGAGCAGCACGCTCGAGGTCTCTGGCTTCGAGCGTGTGCCCGAGCGCGCGCTGTCGCGTGCGCTCGAGCGCGCTGCGTGATCGCCCTGCGCGTGTGATCGGGAACGCCCGCCTCTCTTCGGGGGCGGGCGTTCTTCTCTGCAGGCTCGCTCGCTACGGGGGCGTGAGCTGCAGCGTCACGAGCATCACGACGTCGGAGAGCTCGGCCTCTTCCCCTGCGCACACGACACGCGGCACGTGAGGTTGGAGCGCCTCGAAGAGCGCGCGCTCTCGGCTGTCGGCGGGCCACAGCACGGCGACGTGGGGTGCGCGCTGTGCAGGCCACGTCGTACGCAGATCCTCGAACGCATGGCGCGAGTCGAGCAGGACCACGCGCGCGCGCGGCATCTCCGCCAGCGAGGGCCCGATCACCACGCGCCGTCCCGCGAACCTCGCGCCCACCTCGGCGGCCAGCGCCTCGTCCTCGGTGACGACGGCGAGATCGACGAGGTCGGCGCCCGTCGGCGGACGCTCGCGCTGCGTGCGACGTGCCGAGTCGGGATGCGTCGGCGGACGAGGCGCAGGTGTGGCCGCCCGCGCAGGAGGCGTCGACTTGCCCGTCTTGGAGGGGCGGGGGTGGAGCAGCGTGGGCGGGATCGGGATCGCCGCGCGCGCAGGCGGAACCGAAGGCAGATCGGGACGTGACACGGGCCGCAGCGCGCGCGCAGCGGCGGGCGGGGGCTGCGGAAGCGGCGCCACCGTGGGGGTGTCCGAGGGTGTGATCTCGCGGGTGGTGGACACGGGATCGCGCGGCGGCGACTGCGGGACGGACGTGTCGCGCTCCGCGCGCCGCATCATCGTCAGCACCGGGACGATCCCCTCCACCACGGCGTCCGCGACCTCCCCGCCGAGCACCGCGGTGATCTCGGCGCGGAGCGCGCCGTTCGCGAAGTCCTCGAGATCGTCGGCGCGCTCGGGCGGTGCGTCGTAGCCGCCGTCGGACAGCGCGTTCATCAAGATCTCGCTGGTCACGAGCTCCGACGCGAACGCCTCGAGGGTCTCGCGCAGGGTGCGACTCACGTTGGCCGACCACGGCCCAGAGATCGGGCTCACCCCCGATGGCTCGGGCCGAACATCTCGCGCGCGCACGATTCCCACGATAGCGGTTCGTGCGTCGGCGCGAAAGCGCGGAGTCAGAAGAGCGCGAGCTGTCGACGGGGTCGCTCGAAGGTCGTCGCGGGCTCGCCCACGACCACCTCGGATCGGTCGAGGCCGAGCTTCTCGACGTGCAGGCGGAAGAGCTGCTCGACGAGGCGCCAGCGCTCCCCCTCCCCCCGCATGCGCGATCCGAAGCGTGTGTCGTTCATCTCCCCGCTGCGCATCGCGCGGATCCCCGCGCGCACCTTCTCCGCGCGGAGCGGCAGCGCGGCGCCCAGCCGCTCGTCGAACACCGGGAGCACCTCGCGGGAGAGCCGCAGCATCGTCATGAACGCGAAGCTCGCGCCGTGATCGCGTGCGCGCTCGAGCATGCGTGGCACCGCGTCGTCGTTGATGCCGGGGATGATCGGCGCGAGCGAGATCCCCACGGTGACGCCCGCCTCCGCGAGCGCGCGCATCGCCTCGAAGCGCTTGGAGATCGGGCTCGCATAGGGCTCGATGGCGCGGCCCATCTCGTCGTCCGGCATCGCGGCGCTGATCGTGACCTTGAGCTGCGCGCGTCGCGCGAGCTCGCCGAGCACGTCGACATCGCGCCGAACGAGGCTCGACTTGGTGATGAGCCCGAGCGGCTGTCGAAAGCGCAGCGCCGTCTCGAGCAGGCGTCGCGTGAGGCGGTAGCTCGCCTCGAGCGGCTGGTAGCAGTCGGTGTTGCCCGAGAGCACGATCCACTCACCGCGCCACGATGACGCCTCGAGCGCCTCCTCGAAGAGCTCGACGGCGTTCGTCTTCACGATGAGCTTGCGATCGAAGTCGGTGCCCGCGCCGAAGCCCCAGTACTGGTGGCTCGGTCGCGCGTAGCAGTACGCGCAGCCGTGGTAGCAGCCGCGGTAGGGGTTGATGGACCAGCGGAACGTGAGATCGGGGCTGTCGTTGCGCGCGAGGATCGTCTTGGCGCGCTCCTCGTGGACCTCGAGCTTCGCGAGCGGGGGCGGCGCATCGAGGTGATCACCGGACCACTCCACGTTCGTCGACGACCACGGGTTCGGCGGGTTCGCGAGGGGTGCGGGCATGGCGCCATCCCAACACTGGAAATCCGTTCAGTCAATCCGCGCGCGAGGATTCCCCCCGCTGGTCAGCCACGGACACGTCGGGTTACACGAGACGGATGCTTCGCGTCTCCTCTCTGCTCGTGCTCGTGCTCGTCGTCGGGGGGCTCGCCTTCGGCTGTGACGGCGACCCGGTCCCCACCGATGCGGCCCGGCCGCCCGACGCCACGAGCGAGGACGCGAGCGCAGAGGACGGCGGCGCCGAGGACGCAGCCATCGACCTCGACGCGGCGGTCGAGGACGCGAGCGCCGGTGATGACGCGCCGCTCGACGCGCGACGCGAGCCCGATGCGCTGGGCGAGGACGCGTACTGGCCCGACGTCTTCGTGGGCACCGACGCATGGTCGCCGATCCCCGACACGGGCCCGTCCACGCCCGACGCCTTCGCGCCGCGCGACGTGGGAACCGACGGAGGGGGCCGGACGGATCTGGGGCCGGTGCAGTGCACGCCTGCGCTCGAGTGCCCCGCAGGCGCGGGCCTCTGCAACGACGCCGCCCCGGGCGGCGTGTGCTCGTGCTTCCTCGGCACCGAGTCGTGCCCGACCGGGACGAGCTGCGACACCGAGATCGGCGCGTGCGTCCGCACGTGCAGCACGGACCTCGACTGCAGCGCGGGCATGGCCTGCTCGTCGCTCACGAGCCGCTGTCAGATCCTGCGCTGCTCGAGCACGACCCCGTGCCCCGCGCCCTACACGTGCTCGAGCGCTGCCTCGGGCTTCTGTCGTCGTCCGAGCTGCGCCGGCGGCGCGCCCTGCCCTTCGTCGACGACGTGCGTCTCCGAGGTCTGCGTCGAGGATTGAGCTCAACGGATCGCGAGCACGCGATCGATCGTCTCTCGCACGAAGAGCTCCGGCTCACGCGCACGCACCCGCACGAGCGACGCGGCGGCACGCGCGCCGTCGATCAGACCGCGCTCGCGGAGCGTGCCGATCGCGAGCACCGCGCCCTCGCGCACGTGCGCGCGGCGATCGCCGAGCGCGCGCTCGATCACCACCAGCGCCTCACGACCACGACGCTCGGTGAGCGCTGTGAGCGCGTTGCGTGAGACGAGCTCGTCCTCCCCGGCGCGCAGCGCGAGCGACTCGAGGATCGTGATCGAGGTCGCGCTGCGATCGTGGCGGAGCGCGAGCGCGGCGCGACGTCGCAGCCCGACGGGACGCGAGGCATCGTCGAGCACCGACACGAGCGCCGCGAGCCCTTCGGCTCCCAGGCCCTGCCAGAAGGCGGCCGAGGGCGCCGAGTCGATCGCGAGCAGCGCGCGCTCCACGCGAGCGCGCAGCTCGGGACGCACGGTGAGGCGTGCGCTGCCTGCGCCCACGGCGGGGGTGTCCAGTGCGGGGGTGTCTTGCGCTGCGGTGCTGTCCTGCGCTGCGAGCGGCGCGCTCACGAGCGACGCGGCGAGGACCGAGGTGAGAGCGAGAGCGCGGGCGATCATCGGAGCACCATCGACTGCTGGAGGATGCGCGCCTGTCGCGCGCTGAAGCGGGGGCTCGGCACGAACGGTCCCCAGAACATCACGTTCTCGGCGCCAGCCCCCGTGCACTCGTCGGGCAAGAGCATTCCGTCGCCGTCGAGGTCGTTCGTCGCGAGATCGCAGAGGGGCGTGTCGGCGAACGGCTCGACGCTCGTGCCGTCGAGCTCGGTGGTGTGGAAGAGACCGGTGAAGTGGCCGAGCTCGTGCCCGATCACGGTGCCGAGCTGGTTCTCCGGGGCCATCGGCAAGAACGACTCGAGATCCTCGAGGCCGATCGCGATGCCCGATCCCTGCGCGCCGTGCACGCCCATGAGGCCGGGCGCGCCACCCGAGATGCCCAGGAAGTCCGCGCCCGATCGGATGAGGAACACGTTGACGGAGGGCCTCGACGCGCCTGCGGAGAGAAGGAACAGCTGCCCGACCTCGTCGTCGCCCTCCACGAACTCGAAGCGGCGCGCCGTCGCGCCAGGGACCACGAAGTGCCGCATGCGACCGAGGCGCAGATCGGGGCTCGTCGCAGCGAAGAGGATCTCGAGCTCGCGCAGCATGCGCTGGACGATCGCGGGAGGCTCACCCGCGCGCGGAGGCCTGACGCCCACGTAGTAGAAGTTGAGATCGAGCGAGGTCCCGAACGTCGTGCGATCCATGACGATCCGGCGGTACGTCGTGGTCCGGCTGGTCTCGAGCGCGGCGATGAAGCTCGTGCCCACCGCGAAGTCTCGATCACCGTTGGGGATCAGCACGGGGATGAAGTCGAGGAAGGGCGCGACGACCAGCGGCTGTCGCTCCGAGCCGAGGCCGAACGCGTCGAAGACGACCTCGCCCTCGCTCGTCGTGATCGAGGAGACGAAGCGCTCGTCGTCGCGCGCGTCGGCGACGTAGTGCACGAGGCGAGCGCCCGAACGAAGGGGCTCCACGGGCAGGCGCTCCGTCGTGAAGCGCGTCACGAAGATGGGCTCGTTCGCGAGGATCTCGGCCGGCGTGTCGCTCCAGCGCACGCACGCGTTCGCGAACTGCAGCGCGCTGTCGCTCGTGACCACGGGCACGCGCGTGCATCGCTCGAGCAGATCGAGCCGCGTGCGATCCGAGAAGCAGTCGTCGTCGGTCACGCACGGCGCCAGACATCCGCCGCCGAGCGCGCACATGCCGTGATCGCACTGCTCGTTCGAGTCGCACTCGAGGCCCGTGGTGGTCGCGCCCACGGGAGCGCCACAGCGGAGCGGGACGGCAGCGAGATCCCGCGGCGCGAGCGAGAGGTCTTGGATGCAGAAGGTGCCGGTGCTGGGACAGTCGCGATCCCGCAGGCACTCGCTGACGGGCACGAACGCGTCGGGCGACCATGCATCGGGCAGCGGCGCATCCGGAGGCGGCGCGCGCCACGCATCGGGCGTGGGCGGTCCGGCGTCGGGCTCCGTGCGGACGTTCGTTCGGTAGCAGCCCACCAGCGTGACCGCGGCGAGCAAGACCAAGGGCGCCGTCGAGGTCGGCGCGACGCGGAGTCGCATCGCCGTGTGATGCCGGACGATCGCCCGCGAGGTCAATCCGCCCGTGTGCGGCCTCGACCTCGGACGGCCACTCCTCGGGAGGGCAGGCAAGGCCCGACGCGACGCGCGGGCCGAGCACGCTATCATCGGCGTTCGCCATGACGACGTCTCGCGCCCTCCGTGCCCTCGCCGCGCTGACCCTCACCGCCGCGGCCCTGTTCGTCGCGTCCGGCCTCGCGCCCGAGGTCGCGCGCGCAGACTTCCTCGGCGACGTGAGCACGCAGTTCACCGATGCGCTCGGCTCGGGCAACTACCTGCTCGCGTTCTTCTTCATCTACCTGGTGGGCCTCGGCACTGCGCTCACGCCGTGCGTGTACCCGATGATCGCGATCACCGTGAGCGTGTTCGGCGCGCGCGAGGCCAAGAGCAAGGCCGAGGCAGCGCTGCTCTCGACGGTCTTCGTGCTCGGCATCGCGACGCCGTTCGTGCCGCTCGGCATCTTCGTCGGCCTCACCGGCGGCGTGTTCGGGGCTTGGCTCGCGAACCCCATCGTGCTCGTCGCGTTCGCGCTGCTCTTCACGGCGCTCGCAGCCTCGATGTTCGGAGCCTTCGAGCTCGATCTCCCGCCCGCGCTCAAGGAGCGCTTCACCTCGGTCGAGGGTGGCGTGGGCTTCAAGGGCGCGTTCGCGCTCGGCTTCGTCTGCGCGTTCATCGCGGCGCCGTGCACGGGCCCCGCGATCGTGGGCCTCCTGACCTACATCGGACAGACGCACGACGTGGTCCTCGGCGGCGCGGGCATGTTCGTCTACGCGCTGGGCCTCGGCTCGCTCTTCTGGGTGGTCGGCACGTTCGCCGTGGGCCTGCCGAAGTCGGGCCGCTGGATGGAGGCGGTGAAGAGCCTCTTCGGCATCGTGATGCTGGTGATGGCGCTCTTCTACCTGCGCAACCTGTTCCCGCAGCTGATGGACGTGCTCACGCGCGACTGGGTGCTGCTCGGTACGGCGATCGCGCTGATGGTCGTCGCCGTCGCGATCGGCGCGATCCACCTCGACTTCAAGGAGGGCACGAACGCCGAGCGCGCACGCAAGGGCGTGGGCGTGTTGCTCGCGACGGCGGGCGGCTTCCTCGCCGTGATGTGGCTGCTGCTGCCCCCGCCCGGCGCACGGATCGAGTGGCGCGAAGACTTCTCCGAGGCGCTCGCGGAGGCGCGCTCGACGGGCACGCCGTTCATCGTCGACTTCGGCGCGAGCTGGTGCGGCGCGTGCGGCGAGCTCGATCGCGAGACGTTCACCGATCCGCGCGTCGTGCGCGAGGGCGGCCGCTTCATCGCCGTGCACGTCGATCTCTCGCAGCGCACGCCGGAAGAAGATGCACTCCTCGCCAGCTACGAGCAGCGCGGCCTTCCGCTCGTCGTCATGCACGGCTCCGAGGGCAGCGAGGAGCAACGCGTCACGCAGTTCATCGAGCCCGACGAGATGCTCGAGCGCATGCGCGAAGTGGACTGATGCGCCGTCGCAGCCTCGAACGATCGGTCGCGGTGGCATCGCTGCTGTGGGCGGGTTGTGGCTCGCCGTCGATCGCCACGACGCCCAGCGCCACGACGCCCACCACGATGCCCAGCACCACGATGCCCGAGCAGGCCGCGGCGCCCATCGGCCCCCTCCACGTCGAGCCACCACCGCCGAGCACGCTCGCGCTGACCGACGATCTCTCGTGCGTGATCGAGGGCGCGCAGGTGATCTGCTGGGGCCAGGGACATGAACCCCGCGTCGAGGAATCGCTCGTCGCGAGCGCGACGATCGCGACGCGAGGCCCGGCCATCTGCGCGCTCGACACCTCGGGCACCACGCTGCGATGCAACCGCGGCGCGAGCCTCTTCTCGGGGCCCATGGTCGAGACCATCGAGCAGGGCGTAGCCCTCGAGCCAGGCGACGACGGTGTCGTGCGCACGCCCGACGGACACTTCGTGCGTCCCGGCTCCCCGCCACCCGAGGTGCCACCGAGCACCGTGAGCGTGCGAAGCGCGAGCGGGACGACGTGCGCGCTCTCGGAGACGGGAGAGCTCACCTGCACCACGCGCGACGCGCCACCGCTCGTGATCGAGGGAGTCCTCGACTTCGCCTTCGAGAACGCTGCGCTCTGCGTGCTCCACCCCGACGAGATCGCATGCGCTCCGATGCCGACGTGGCGCGCGCGAGGCGCGCCTTCACGCTTCGCTGGCGCTGCGGGCGCGAGGCGCCTCGTGGCAGGCGCCGCGCACGTCTGTGTGCTCGCGCAGGACGGCCGCGTGCTCTGCGCGGGCACCAACGAGCGCGGCGAGCTCGGGCGTGGCGGCCACGACGCCGGCACGAACGAGCTCGTGGCGGTCGGCGACGTCCAGGGTGCGACCGAGATCGCGGCCGGCGCGCACCACACCTGCGCGCGCACACCCGAAGGTACGCGCTGCTGGGGCGACGATGGCGGTGCGCAGGTCTCCGGCACGCGCGTGACGTTCGCCGCGACGTCGATGACGGGCGCGACGATGCTCGTGTCGGGCTGGGACCACACGTGCGCGCTCGATGGCGACGGCGCGCTCTGGTGCTGGGGCAGCGGCGACGCGGGGCAGCTGGGCGGGGCGAGCGCCGGTAACCGTCTCCTGCCGACGCGCGCAGCGCTGCCAGGCCTCGGTGTGATCACGGAGATCGCCGCAGGCGCCGAGTCGACCTGTGTGCTCTCGGCGGGGTCGGTGTGGTGCTTCGGCGGCTCCACGCGCGGCCGGCAGGAGAGCCCCGACCTCGGCGCGATCAGCGACGCCGCGCACATCGGCGGTGGTGGTCGCAGCGTCCAGGTGGTGCGCGCAGGCGGTGAGATCACGCCGTACGGCGCGGCGAGCGGCGCGCGCCTCGAGGCGGGGCGACGTGAGGCGGGCCCCGGACGCTTGCCGGTCGAGGTCGCGCAGGTCGTGGGCGACGGGGGTTTCGTGTGCGGGCTCGGTGCCGATGGACGCGTGTGGGGCTGGGGCAGCGACTTCGGCGGCGAGGTCGGTGACGGCGGCGACGGAGTGCGAGACACGCCCACGCCCGTGATCGCGCCGATCCCGATGCCCACCACCACGAGCGGCCGCGAGCACTTGTACGAGACGTGCGACCGCAGTTGCGGCGTGATGACCGACGTGCGGCACCTGACGAGCCGCGGCCGCTCGACGTGCGCCGTGCTCACGTCCGGACGCATCGCCTGCTGGGGCGAAGACGATCACGATCGCTTCGCCGAGCACGTCAGCTTCGCGCGCCGACCCGTGCGCCTCGATGGCATCGACGACGCGCGCGATGCCTGCCTGGGCGCCACGTTTCTCTGCATCCTGAACGACGACGGCACCGTGCGCTGTCGCGGCGACGGTGCCGCAGGCGAGGCGCGCAACGCAGAGCTCGCGACGCTCGATCACGTCACGCAGATCGCTTGCGGCGGAGGGCACGCGTGTGCGCTGGGCGAGGACGGGAGCGTGCACTGCTGGGGCGAGTCGCGCGCTGGACGGCTCGGCTCCGACGCTGTCATCCGAGGACGCGCCGTGACCGTCGCGCGCCCGTGAGCACGAGGAGCGCAGCGAGCGCCCACGCTGCGAAGGACGAGCGTGCGCGCGCGGCGCTGCAGGACGAGTGCCCCGCGTCGAGCTGCGACGTGGCGGCTGGTGACGACGCCGTCGACGGCGGGGCGGTCGTCGTGCTCGGGGGCACGGACGGCGCGGCCTCGTCCGCGAGGCACCAGACCTCGGTCCACACGCTGACGCCACCGCTGCGACAGGCCAGGTGTCGAGCATCGCTCGCGTGCGCATCGCTGCACGCGGAGGGCTGGCGCAAGCTCGCGCGACACGCCTCGCAGCCCGGATGTTGGGCCGACATCGCCTCGAGCGTGCACGGCTCCACGTAGCGATCCGGCGCGACGTCCGCCGAGGCAGCCGCAGGGACGAGAAGGAATACGAAGAGGACGAGCAGACGCTGCGCCATGCCCGAGACTACCGCAGTTGGCGCACGGCCTTCGTCACCGAGCCGGTGTGTTGCGGCGCATGATCACTGCACGGTCACGGTGACGCTCGCGCCGTAGCCAGGAGGCGGCTGCGCGGGTGTCGCCTCGACGGCGGGCTGCACGACGACGCTGGGTGGTGGGGCGACGGTCTGCACCGCAGTCGTCTGCACCGGCGAAGCGAGCACCCACCCGCAGTCGACGGCGCCGCATCGAAGCTCGAGCGTCGTCGCGCGACCACAGCCCGCCACGGCGTAGAGGCGCGGCGAGCGACCTTCGTACCCGATGCCATCGGGCGGGCACATCAGCTCGACCGACGCACGCTCCGCGAGCGGGATCACGTTCTGCCAGCGCGCGCCGCCATAACGATGCGGGCCGTTCGCGACGATCGCGTAGTCGCGCCATCCGTTGCAGCCGCTCGCGCGGAACAGCCGCTCGTCGAGCCGCTGCACCTCCACGCTCACCGCAGGACAGCCGAGATCGCGCGCCGCGGTGCGCTGGAGGTTCTGCAGACGTCGATCGTCGACGATCGTGCGATCCCGCCGATGACAGCCCGCCGTCGCGAGCCCGATCACGAGGAGCAGGCCCAGCCCGACGGTGCGATTCAGGACACCCATCGCCCGATCCTGTGGAATGAGGGCTGTCGATGCAACGGCGTGGTGGCGTCAGGATCGTGCGCGCCGCGTATCTTCGCAGGATGGACGCCGAGCTCGAGCGTGTGGCCCGCTGGATCCGCGGCGCGGGTCGCGTCGTCTACGTCGTGGGCGCGGGCCTGTCGGTGCCGAGCGGCATCCGCGCGTATCGCTCCGGACCCGACGCGATCTGGGACGAGCTCGTCACGAGCTGGGGCACGCGAGAGAAGCTCGAGGCCGAGCCCGCCGCGTGGTGGAAGATCTTCTGGCTCGGCGCGCACGCGGACCTCGGACGCGAAGACCTCGCCCCGAACGACGGCCATCGCGCGCTCGCCCGCCTCGTCGCGCGAGACGCGCGCGACCTCGTGATCACGCAGAACGTCGATGGCCTCCATCGCCGTGCTGGTCACCTCGAGACGCAGCTCGTCGAGATCCACGGACGCCACGATCGCTTTGTGTGCACCGCGCACGCGCGCTGTGCCGGTGGCCGCGAGCCGATCGATCGCGTGGACCTGTCACGCCTCGAGGAAGGCGTGATCCCGCGCTGTGCACACTGCCGCGCGCCGATGCGCCCGCTCGTCTTGCTCTTCGACGAGCTCTACGAGAGCCACCCCGCCTTCCAGGCACGTCGTGCACGTCGCGCGCTCGACGAGGCCGACGTGGTCGTGTTCGTCGGCACGTCGTTCTCCGTCGGCATCACGAGCCTCGCGATCCGCTCCGCGCGCTTCACCCACGCGCGCGTCGTGAACGTGAACGTGGAGCGCGCTCCGTTCGAGGACGTGACGGAGCTGACGGGCAGCGCGGCCGACGTGCTGCCGCGCCTGGCGCGCGAGCTCGATCACCCGAGCCCCGACCGCGACACCGTGCCGCCGGCCAGCCCCTGACAGAGCGAGAAGGAATCCCCCGCTTCGAGTCGGGCCGCGGCGGAGGGGGGCGATGCTCAAACATCCTCGGCCTTCGGCCTGCGGAGCTCGCCCTGCGTCCGCCGAACACAACTCAGCTACCCACCGTCCGCTGGGCGAGCCATCGAGATGAAACCCAGTGGACGGGTCACGCGGGCGGGGCCTCCGCTCCGCGTGTTGTCGCCGCACCGACGCTGCGCTGCGACCCCCGCCCGCGTGCCCCTCGCGGTGCCTTTCTCATCAGCGGATGCGGACGATCGAGGGGGGCCACATCGAAGTCCGCGTCGAAGCTGCAGATCGCGGGTCGTCGCCAAGCCAGGCAACCAGCGAGTCGGCGATTCTCGAGGCGCGGCCAGAGCAGCCAACCAGCACGGGGACGTTCGAGGCGACCGTTCCCTGGCTAGCCAACCAGCACACGCGCGGTGTGGGCGACCCATTCATGCCTAGCCAACCAGCACCGGGCGGTGTCGCCGACCCTTTCATGCCTAGCCAACCAGCCCCGGACGGTGTCGCCGACCTTTTCATGCCTAGCCAACCAGCACCCGGACGGTGTCGCCGACCCTTTCATGCCTAGCCAACCAGCACCCGGACGGTGTCGCCGACCCTTCCATGCCTAGCCAACCAGCCCCGGACGGTCGCGGGACCGTTCTGGGCTAGCCAACCAGCCCGATCGGGCTCACGCGCCTCGACTCGGGCGGCGGAGAGACAAGCCGCTCAAGCTCACACTCGGTAGTTCGGGGCCTCTTCGGTGACCACGACGTCGTGCACGTGGCTCTCCTTGAGGCCCTGCGCGGTCTGCCTCACGAGCTTGGCCTTGGTGCGGAGGTCCGCGATCGTCGGGCAGCCCGTGTAGCCCATGCCTGCGCGCAGGCCGCCCACGAGCTGGTAGACGACGTTCGAGAGCGGGCCACGCGCGGGCACGCGGCCCTCGATGCCCTCGGGCACGAGCTTGCCCGCGTCCTCCACGTCGGCCTGGGCGTAGCGGTCTTTGGAGCCCTTTCGCATCGCGCCCAGCGAGCCCATGCCGCGGTACTGCTTGTAGCTGCGGCCTTGGTAGAGAACGACCTGCCCAGGCGTCTCGTCGGTGCCCGCGAAGAGCGAGCCGATCATCACCGTCTCGGCGCCCGCGGCGATCGCCTTCACCACGTCGCCCGAGAACTTGATGCCGCCGTCCGCAATGATCGGGATGTCCCGCTTGCTCGCGACGCGCGCGCAGTCCGCGATCGCCGTGAACTGCGGCACGCCCACGCCCGCGACGATGCGCGTCGTGCAGATCGAGCCCGGCCCGATGCCCACCTTCACGGCGTCGGCGCCTGCCTCGATGAGCGCCTCGGTGGCCTCGGCCGTCGCCACGTTGCCCGCCACGATCTGCACGTGACGATGCTCCGCGCGCGTCGCCTTCACAGCGTCGATCACGCCCTTGCTGTGGCCGTGCGCCGTGTCGATCACGAGCACGTCGACGCCCGCCGCCACGAGCGCCGCTGCACGCTCCGCGCGGTCGCTGCCCACCCCGAGCGCTGCCGCGACGCGCAGGCGTCCCTTGCTGTCCTTGATCGCGTTCGGGTTGCGATCGGCCTGGAGCAGATCGCGGATCGTGATGAGGCCGACGAGCGCGCCCTTGTCGTCGGTGACCAGCAGCTTCTCGATGCGGTGCGCGTGCAAGAGCTCGCGCGCGCGATCCTGCGTCACGCCCATCGGCACGGTGACGAGCTCCTTGGTCATCAGCTGCTCGACGGGCTGCGCCGTGTTCTTCTCGAAGCGCACATCGCGGCTCGTGAGGATGCCGACGAGCTTTCCGTCCTTCACCACGGGCAGGCCCGAGATGTCGTGCTTGCGCATGATGTCGAAGGCCTCGCGCAGCGAGCGCGCGGGATCGATCGTCACCGGATCGAGCACCATGCCGCTCTCGGCGCGCTTCACCTTGAGCACCTCGCGCGCCTGATCCTCGGGCGAGAAGTTCTTGTGCACCACGCCGATGCCGCCCTCGCGCGCCATCGTCACCGCGGTGCGCCACTCGGTGACCGTGTCCATCGCGGCGCTGAGGATCGGGATGTTGAGCTTGAGGTCGCGCGTGATGCGCGTGCGCACGTCGGCGTCGGACGGGAGAAAGTCCGCGTAGCCCGGCAGCATCAGGACGTCGTCGAAGGTCAGGGCCATGCGCGGATGCTCTTCGATCACGGTGCACCTCTTCCGATCTCGCGCTGGGGGGTGCGCGAGGGGGCCGGAGCATAGGATCGCGCCCGCGAATCCGCACCCGGTGTCTCCTCCTCGAAGTCGGGGCGAGCACCAGGGTAGAGTTGCGCTCATGTCGCGTGCCCCGACGCTCACCGTGCTGCCGCTCGTCTGTGTGCTCGGGTGCGATCACGAAGAGGCGGCCCGACCACGCACGGTCGAGACCACCGAGGCCGCCGAGATCTCCGAGGGCGGCGGTGCGGGCCCGATCACGCTGCACCTCGACTGGCCGTCGGGCGCGCGTGGACGTGTGGAGACCTCGCGCACGGTGGTGCGAACGGGCCTGCCGGAGAGCGGGCGAGCGACGGCGCGCTACCGCATCCAGGTCAGCCGACGCGGCAGCGAGATCACGATGCGCACGAGCGATCTCGAGATCCGCACGCCCGAGGGCGGACCGGGTGAGGCCCTGAACGGCATCCTCGTCGCGGCCACGTTCCTTCCGTCCGCCCGCTTCTCGTCCGACGTCGAGCAGCTCTCGCTCGTGGATCCCGAGCGCACGGGCGAGATGCTGCGGAGCGCGATCACCGCGGCGACGAGCGACGACGTTCGCGCGATGCCGGCGTTCCAGTCGATGGCGCCGCTGATCGCAGGCGATCCCGAGATGCTCACGCGACAGATCGGCGGGCTGCTCGGACCGATCACGCTGCTCGATGGCCTCCCCGTCCAGCGCGGCGAGCTCGTGACGATGCGCGACGAGCGCGAGACCGCGATCGGCGAGCAGGCGCAGCAGTCCACGATGACCACGCTGCTCGGCACGGGCCCCTGCTTCGACGGCGACGACGAGCTCGGCTGCGTCTCGCTCGAGGTCACCGCGCACTACGGCGCCGAGCAGCTGGCGGGCATGGCAGGACCGGGCAGCGCGACGATCCGCTCGATCGACGGAACGCTGCGCTTGGTGATCGAGCCCACCACGCTCCTGCCGCACCGCATGGAGGCGCAGAAAGAGACGCACTTCGTCGCGCCCGTCGGCGGCGAGATGGAAGAGATGGAAGAGACCGAGTCGCTGCGGTGGATCTTCCGCTGGGAGCGCCCTTCGATCCGGCGCGCCGAGGACACCTCGGAGGCGCGGTGATCGAGCTCGTCCACATGACGGGATTCCTCGCGGCCCACGCCATCTGGAGCGTGTCGAGCGGCGAGACACTGATCCCGATGCTCGGCCGCGAGCGGACCGGGGGCCAGCGGGACCTCGTGCGCTTCGCGACGCCCGAGCTGGGCGAAGGCGTCGCGCGCGCCAAGCAGACGCTCGACGCGCCCGAGCCGGGAGTTGCACGCTCGGTCGTCGTCTACGACGGTCGGATCACGCTACCAACGGGGAAGATCGACGCTGTGATCTGCGAAGGGCGCGACCACGCCGGAGGCGCGTCGCTCGTGGTGGCGGTGCCCTATCGCCACGCGAGCTCGGCGAACGGCTTCGCGGTGCATCGTCCGAAATTCCTCGAGGCGACGGATGCCTCGCCAGCAACGCTCGATGCCTTCTTCGTTGGCGTCGACTCTCACAGCGCCGCCGCGCCCGTCTGGACTCGACACCTCGACCAGAGCCTCTGACGGGGCGTCGCTCTCTCGGTGCACCGTCGGGCCGAAGGGCTCGCGCCCGTCGCGGACCCACGTCAGGGCTCTTGTCCGAACTCTTCCTGCTGCTGTCGGCGGAGCTCGCGGAAGATCTCTTCTTCGCTCGGCGGGTCGGTGGGGACCGGGGGCCGCTCGTCGATGGTCACGAGCGAGGTGCCGCTCGCACCCGGGGAGATCAGGACGTCCATCACGACGACACCGCCGCGCGCCTCTCGCGCCGTCGCTTCGCCGTAGCGCGCACCGCCCCCGGGCAGCTGCGTGACCTGTCCCGTGAGCAGGCGCGGGCCGAAGTAGTTCACGTACGCCTCGGGCACGTACGGGCCTTCGTAGTAGTGCTGCCGCTCGTTCACGGCGACCTCGCGCAGACCGCGGGGCAGACGCAGGCCGCCGACGTAGTCATCGGACTCGATCAGCGAGCCATCGGGGTTGCGGTCGGGCGGAGGCGCGGGGGGCGCTTCGACGACGGGCACCGGCTCGACGATGACGGTCTCTTCGCCCGACTCGTCGGTGTCGGCTTCGTTCCCACCACAAGCGCTCACCCCCGCCGCGACGAGCACGACGAGGGTGAGAACGGGGACGCGCGAGGCGATCATGCGAGCGACTCTACACCGCGCGCCGAGGCCGTCGGATCAATACGGCACGGTCGCCGAGCTGACGGTGCGCGTGTACGAGATGGGCGCGGGGAGCGTGCGGCGCACGGTGGCGACGTCGGCCGGCGTGCCCGCCGCGGTGGTCGCATCCGAGCTGACCTGCGCGACGAGCTCGAACTGACCGCCGCCGATCTGATCGACGTCGTAGCGCGCACCGATGTAGGGGTCCGCGACCGTCGAGCCCTGCACGCAGGTCGGGCGCTGCGTCACGCCGACGCCCATGACGATCTGGTTGCGACCGAGCTCGAGGTAGTGCTGCGAGAACGTGCCCGTGCCCGCCGAGGCCGCGGCCTCCCAGCCGTAGAACGGCGAGCGGCTGGAGCCTGGCGACGGATAGCCCGTGGGGACGCTGCCGGTGCGCTGGAAGTCGACGCCCCAGATGCGGCTCGAGCCGTACTCGCAGGCGTCGGCGGCCGTCGCGCCGCTGATGAACGTGCCGAAGTAGACGCGGCTGTCGAAGAGCTCGATCGGGCCGGTGACCATCTCCTGCGGACGAAGACGGATCTCCCAGTTGATCTCGGCCTGCGCGACGTACGGCGTCGCGGTCGCGGTCTCGACGAGCGACACGACGTAGTTGTTGCCGGGCGTCTCGAAGTTCTCGAGGTCACCGGTGCCGAGGATGATGACGGGGCGCTGCTGGCTGTCGATCGACACCACCGGCGCGTCCATCGACGCGTGGCCCGCGAGCGAGCCGTCGTTCCAGTACACGTCGTGGAAGGGACGGAACGTCCAGTCCGCGCGGTTCTGCGACGACATGTCGAGGCGCCAGAGGACGCCGTCCGCGCTCGTCACGTAGGCGCGCGTGCTGATCGAGCCGGTCTGACCGGTGAAGAGCGAGACGGCGCCGGTGATCGGCGTCTGGATGGTGCCCGCGTCCCACGAGCGGAGCGCCTCGCCGGTGGCGACGTCGATGACGTGGAAGCTGCGGCCCGCGGCGCCGGTCCAGCAGGAGTTCTGCGGACGCGCGTCCGAGGTCTGACCGATGCTGCGGGGCGCGCGGTTCGTCGGAAGGAGCGCGCACGAGCCGGTGCCACGCACGCCCGCGCCGCCGGGGAGGATCGCGACGGCGCGCTCCTCGGGACCGCTGCCGAGATCGACGAGCGCCTGCGTCAGCGCGGGGCGGCCGAAGGTCTGGCCCATGTGGTCGTGCGTCCACTGCCAGAGGAAGACGGGCAGCTCGGGGTTCGTCACGTCGAGCGCGACGTACTGCGTGCCGCCCTGGCGGAGGCCCATCAGGAGGACCGTGTGGTACTCGCTGCCATCGGGCGTCTCGCCCGGACGACGGCGGAAGAACACGTCGCGCACGACGGGCGCGCCGTCGGCGAGGAACTGGTGGGCGCTGCGCGCGCCGTCGACGAGCGGGAGCACGGCGGGCGGCACGAAGCCCCAGAGCTCCTGACCCTCGGTCATCACGGTGCCGATCGAGCTCGTGTGATCCGCGAGCACCATGCCGTGGATGATTCCGTCGTTGGTGCCGAAGTAGACCATCGGCGGACGGCCCGCGACCTCGGGGCGGCGGCGGAAGAGGTTGAACGCCTCGTCCGCGATGTCACCGCTCGGCGCCGGCACGACGACCGGCTGCGAGTGATAGATGTCGCCCATGCGGTGGGCCTCACGGCCCGAGCCCGGCTCGGCGCGGATCCAGGTGATGTTGGTCGCGCGGCGAACGGTGTCACCCGCCGGGAGGCCGAAGTGCTGCGGCGTGAGCGCGGCGTTGCCGATGATCACGGGCTGGAGCGCGCCCGAGGTCGTCTTCGTCGTCGCGCCCGTGGGGGCCGAGGGGATCGTGAACGACGAGGCGGTCGGTCCGATGATGATGCCGCGCGCGAGCGCGGGGGCCGGGAGCACCGTGCGGATCGTGCGCGAGGGCTGGGTGTCCAGCGTGTCGGCGAAACGATCGCGGGGCGCGAGCGGGCGCGCGACCGGCGTCACGCCATCACACTCCCAGCGCTGACGGTTGAGGACGCCGGTCCAGGGACGCGTGCTGTCGCCGACGAGGAAGCCCGACGTCAGCTCGTACTGACCCTGGCCACCGGCCGAGAGTGAGAGGCCCGAGAACGAGGGCGAGGTGCGGGTGCGGGTGCCGGGCGAGGCACGATCGAGCGCTGCGCTGATGGCCGCGTTGAGGCTCGCGGTGTCGGTCGCGAGGTAGGCACACGCGCCGGGCATCGCGCACGTGCCGCCGGCCGCCGCGATGCCGTTCATGATCGAGGTCGCCTGTGCGACGTCGGCGTCCGCCGCGGTGCCGGGCTGGAAGAGCACGGCGAAGAGACCACGGAAGCGCGAGTTCGTGCAGCGACCATCGCCACCCACGCCGCAGAGGCGCGTGACGATGTCGGCGGAGCGATCGTAGGGGCACGTGTAGCCCGGCGTGTCGCACCGCATCGTCGTGCGGAACGGATCGGAGGGCTGACCGTCCGTGATGAGGATCGCGTACTGCGGACGGCACGCCGCGAGACGATCCGTCGCGCCCGGCGTCGTCGGGGGCGCCGCGTCCGGGTGGTTGTTCAGGTAGTACTCGTAGTCCTGGAGGAGCGCGGCCGTGGGCGTCGCGCCGTAGGGACGGCCGCTGAGGAGGCGGTCCTGGATCGTGGCGTTCACCGTGCGGAAGCGGTTCGGATCCGCGGGGCTGTCGATGCCGTACGAGACGAGCGAGGCGCCGACCGACGTCGGCACCGTCTCGTGGCGCGCGCCCGCGTTGACCATGTAGGTCGTCGCGCAGCCGGGGAACGTGACGCGGCGGTTCGGGCCGTACGAGTAGTCACCGCGGGGACCGATCGAGTCGAGCGGACGCGCGAGGTAGGTCGTCTCGGGCATCATCACGAGGTCTTCGTCGACGCCCGTGAACATGCCGTAGAGGTTGTCGTAGACCATCAGGCCGAACTTCACGCGCTCGAGGTACGTGTCGAGGATGCCGTTGCCCTGCGGGAACGGGCCGCCCGTCGTGTAGAAGTTGCCCGCCGAGCGCGGGCGCGCGAAGTGGAGCGGGAAGTACTGATCCGGCGCGCCCGCGTAGGTGATGCGGCGGTTCACCGAGTCGCACGAGTACGACGCGATGGGGCCCGTGAGGACCTCCACCAGCGACACCCAGCGATCACGCTCGGCGCGGGTGCAGTCCGCGACACGACCCGCGACCGTTCCGGAGCGCGCGTTGAGCGCGTACTCCATCGATCCGGAGGTGTCGACGAGCAGCATGACCGCAGGCCGGACGTTGCGGACGTCCGGCTCTTGCGCAGCGGCGGTGCTGGCGACGCCACTGACTGCGACGAGCCCGCCGACCGCCAGCAGGGCGAGCAGCGCTCGAGGGGAGAGGGGGTTGAAGTGACTCATCGCATTCCTCCATTCACATCCAGCACACGAATCACGTCGCACCGAGAGGGGCTCGATCTCACGATCCGGAGCTCACATCGGCGCATAGGGCCCCGAGATGGTGTTCGCGCGCGCAGTGGCGGCGGTCTCGAAGATGTCGCGTCGCAGGTGGTTGGCCCGCCCTGCCTCGGCGAGGGTGAACACGCCCGATGCATAGCCGCCGTTCGCATCGAGCAGACCGTTGCGGACCATGCGCCCGCGCGACGTCAGCGTCGACACGTAGAACTGGAGCTGCACGGTGCCGTTGCCGTCGACGCGCGTCCCTGCGGCCCGACCGACGAAGGTGGGCAGCACGTTGTAGCCGTCGTTGATGTCCACGATGTAGCGAGGCTCGAAGGCCGAGAGCGCGAAGCCCGCCGCGTCCGTCGTCGCCAGGCGCACGTTCGGCGCAGTGCCGGGCATGAGGTCGGACGAAAGGAAGCGCTCGGTCTGGTTGTTCATCGCGCTCAGCGGCGGATCCTCGGCCGACAGACGCGTGCCCGGTGCGCGCGGCGCACGCTCCATGCGCCAGCGCAGGACGCGCGCGCCGCCGACCATCTCGATCGTCGTGGTCGCGGCGACGAGCCCCGACTCCGCGACGGCGCTCGTCTGCATCGCCTGACGCTGATGGCCGGTCGCGCGGATCTCGAACTGCGTGGAGTACACAGCGAGCGTCGCGCTCGCGGTCACCACGAG
This sequence comes from Deltaproteobacteria bacterium, assembly GCA_017303575.1. Taxonomy (GTDB): domain Bacteria; phylum Myxococcota_A; class Polyangia; order Polyangiales; family Sandaracinaceae; genus JAFLCL01. The sequence continues at coordinate 1,673 of JAFLCL010000112.1, read as the reverse complement.
CAGCACCATCATGACGACGAGCATCGCCGCGCCGCCCTCGGCGTGATCGAGCCCAGCCTTCGCTCGCGGCATCATCGTTCGCATCGCTGTCGTTCGGTTCATCGTCGACCTCAGTTGGAAGCCGAGTTGGGGATGAAGACCTCGGTGTACGCCGAGCGGACGCGGGCCGCGCCGCCGCCAGCGCGGTTGAACACGCGGAACACGCGCGGGGTGCCGTCGCCCATCGCAGGCATCGCCTCGGTGAGGTGCGGGTCCTGCTCGGGCGTGCGCGCCGCGAGGCTGATGCGGACGCCGCGGATGGTCGCCGGGTTGTTGGTCGTGCGGGTCGTCGCGTTCGCGTCGTCGAAGACCTGGATCACCTGCGGCGCGGTCGGCGCCGCGGCCGTGTCGGAGAACACATCGACGTCGAAGTGCACCGCGAACTCGAGCAGCGGCGCCGGGCCGGCGAGGATCGCGCCGGTGAGCGGGTTGATCTCGGTGCGGGTCAGCACCGTGTTGGTGCCGACGACCAGCGGGTTGCGCGGCGCGAGACCGAGCGTGGGCATCGTGTTCGCGTTGACGATCTCGTAGCGAACCATGGAGACCGGCGCGACGGTCACACCGCCCTGTGCCCAGCCCTCCATGCCGATCGCCGCGGGGCAGCTCGGGCGGGTCGTCGACGTCGTGATGGTGGCGCTCGTGCCGATCGAGTTGGCGGTGACCGCCGAGACCGCCGTCCAGATACGCATGCCGCCGCCGATGCGCGCCATGAGCGGCATGTTCGCGGGCAAGGTCTGGGCGACGAGGTTCGTGTCGATCGTCGTCGTGGTCGGATCCGACGAGAACGTACGTCGGTAGCTCATGTAGTTCGTGCTGAGCTGGAGCTGGTTGCCCACCCACTCACGCACCACGAACGCATCGCCCGTTCGGAAGTTGCCGGTGATGTCGAGCAGATCGCCGTGGGAGGTGGCGGCAGTCCATCCCGTCATCGACGTCAGCGCCGCAGTGGTGGCCGCGCTGCGATCGGTGACGCGCAGGCCGCGGATCTCCACGCCGGGCGGCGGGCCACACGCGGGGTCACCCGCGCTGCTCATCGTGCCGTGGAAGCCCGCGCGCGCGACGTCGCGGCGGATGCGATCGAGCGCGAGGCGCACCGAGAGCTGCACCTGCGCGACGCGCTGCTGCTCCTGGAAGTGACGCGAGGCGGAGGACCCGATGGTGTAGACGGTCGCGATGACGAGCGACCCGAGGGTCAGCGCCACCATGAGCTCGAGGAGCGTGAAGCCCGCCCTTCGACGCGTCGACGACGCGCGACGACGCGACGAGGCGCGACCGCGCTGCGAGGAACGAGAGAGTGAGAGGGTTCGGTTCATGGCTCGCGTCAGATCCGGGGCGGATCTTCGGGGGTCCAGCGCACGAGCGTGGACGCCTGGACGATGTGGTAGTCGGCCCGGTTGGGCGCGGCGGGACAGTTGAGGGCGCCGTCGGTGTTCTGCCAGCCACGACGACGCCAGTACGTGCGCACGTCCACGCGCACCGCGGTGCCGTCGTAGACCCACGCGAGGTTCGACTGCACGCAGTAGACGGGCGTCGGCGCGCCGGGGGGCGGCGAGGGGTTGCCGTGGAAGGAGAGCTGGCTCGCGGGGCCGAACGAGCCGGTGCGGGCCGCCGGCGGCGGCAGCCAGCCCGTGGCG
>JAFLCL010000111.1 GCA_017303575.1 Deltaproteobacteria bacterium | reverse complement strand
GATCGCGCCCGCGGTCGCCGCGCCTGCCCCGGCCCCTGCGGCTGCGCCGGCGCCAGCGAAGCCCGCGCACGAAGAGAAGAAGTACGCCGTCGAAGAGGCGGGCGTGCGCGTCGACGCAGTGCCCGGCGAGCCCAAGCTCAATCACTTCCTCCGCATGATGATCGCGGTCAGCGCCAGCGATCTCCACCTCTCCTCCGACGTCGTCCCGATGGTGCGCCGCCACGGTGAGATGCAGTACCTCTTCAAGCGCGGTCCCATCAGCGATCGCGAGCTGCGCGAGATCCTCTTCGAGATCGTGCCCGCGCGTAACAAGGCGGAGTTCCAGGAGCTCAACGACACCGACTTCGCGCACACGATCGAAGGCCTCGCGCGCTTCCGCATGAACTACTTCGCGGACCGCAAGGGCATCGGCCTCGTCGCGCGCCAGATCCCCTTCGCGATCATGAGCCCCGAGAAGCTCGGCATCCCGCCGAAGGTGCTCGACCTCTGCTACCTGTCCAAGGGCCTCGTTCTCGTCACCGGCCCGACCGGCTCGGGCAAGTCGACGACGCTCGCGACGCTCATCGACGTCATCAACGAGCGTCGCTCGGATCACATCATCACGATCGAAGATCCGATCGAGTTCGTGCACCCGAACAAGAACTGCCTCGTGAACCAGCGCGAGGTGCACGTGCACACCAAGGGCTTCAAGTCCGCGCTCCGCGCTGCGCTGCGTGAAGACCCCGACATCGTGCTCGTCGGCGAGATGCGCGACCTCGAGACGATCGCGATCGCCATCGAGACCGCGGAGACGGGCCACTTGGTCTTCGGCACGCTCCACACGACGAGCGCGCCGAGCACCGTCGACCGCATCATCGATCAGTTCCCCGCCGATCGTCAGGAGCAGATCCGCACGATGCTCAGTGAGTCGATCCGCGGCGTCGTGTCTCAGATGCTCTGCAAGAAAAAGGGCGGCGGACGCGTGGCCGCGTACGAGGTGTTGATCGCGAACTCCGCGGTCGCGAACCTCATCCGCGAGGGCAAGACCTTCCAGCTCAAGAGCGTCATGCAGACGGGCAAGAGCCAGGGCATGCAGACGATGAACGATCACCTCCTCGAGCTGGTGAAGACCAACCTGGTCGAGCCCGAGGAGGCGTACATGAAGAGCAACGACAAGATGCAGTTCAAGGAAGCGCTCGAGAAGAACGCCATCAAGCTCAACCTGCCCTGACTCGTCACTTCACGGCGAGGGCGAGCGTGCGGTGCGCGATGCCCACCGTCACGCGTACGCCCCAGCCGATCGTGATGCGGTCGTCCTCGATGCCGTCGCCGAAGAGGACGCCGCCGTCGTTCATCTCGCTCGTGATGGCGAGCGCGTCCTCGGTGAGCCGTCCGCGCACGAGCTTCGTGCCCGTCACCGGGCTGGGCCACGCCTCGCGCACGAAGTAGGCGAGCGCGCGCTCGGTGGGCGCTGGCAGGAGCTCGGTCGCGCCCACGCCGCGCGCGATCGAGAGCGACCAGCCCGTGGCGCCCGTGCCGCTCGCGACGATGAGGCCGGACGACGAGTGCCGCTCCTCGTCGCTGCCCACCGCGATGCGGTAGCGCGAGGACTGATGCGTGCGGTGTCCGACGTAGATCTCGTTGAGCGCCACGAGGCGCTGACCATCGTCGAGGCGCGCCTCGACCATCGTGCGCGACTCGATCTCCACGTGTGTCTCGACCGCACGTCGCACCACGTCGCACGCGCGCGTGGTGTCGAAACGAACGAGCGCGCCCGCGTTGCGACCGGGCAGCGGATCGACGCCGATCACGGTCTGACCGTCGAGGTACTTCGCGACGTTCGCGACGAGGCCGTCTTGTCCGACCGCGACGATCACGTCGCTCGGCTCGAACACGAAGCGCGAGAGCTCCGCGCGCGGCACGCGTGATCGACGCCACTTCGTGGGCAGCGCGCTCGCCACGTGCGCGAGCGACGCTTCTTGTGCGTGATGACGTCCCTCGATCTCGTCGAGCGAGGCCTTGCGCGCGCCGAGGAAGAACGCGGCCTGCGCGCGTGTGCCGTGTCGCTTGAGGAGCTCTTCGTACTCGGTGGGTCGGCTCACGATCACGACGCGAGGGACGCTCGTTCCCTTCTTCGTCGACGACGTGGCCTGTCGATAGGGAGGTGGGCCCGAGGTGGTGGAGCTCACGGCGTCACCGCGCCTTCGTGGCGCTCGCGGTCTCTGCGCCGCTCTCGAGCGCGCGCGTGCCTGCGCTCACGAGATCGGTGAGGAGCGAGCCGAGCGCGTCCCCGCCGAGGTGCAGGTGCTCGATGCGCTGGAGCTTGCCCGCGATCTCCTTGGCCGCGAGGGCAGCGAGCACCGCAGGCGGTACGTCGCGCGCGATCTCCATGCGCGCGCGCTCACCCTCCACGCGCGCCATCTCGAGCGCACGCACCGACGCGGCCTGGAGCTCGCTTCGCGCCTTCTCCTGCTCGATCTTGGCGCTCTCGACGGTGCGCGTCGCCTCGGCTTGGGTGGCCGACGAGAGACGTGCGCGTGCGGAGTCACCTTCGGCGGCGATGCGCTTGGCCTCGGCGTCCTCGGTCATCTTCCGCTTCTGGTTCGTGCCCTCCTGCGAGATGAGCTGCTCTTCGCGTCGCGCGAGCTCGATGCGGTTCTGGAGCTCGTTCTCCGCGATCGCACGCTCCTTCTCCACGGCGAGCGCGCGTCGCGAGAAGGCAGCCTCGTCCGCCTCTTGCTGGATGCGCTCACGCATCGGGGCTTCGAGGGCGCGCTCGAGATCGTTCGACGGCATGACCGACGCGACGTGCACCGAGGCCATCGCGATCCCGAGCGGCTCGAGCACGCTCGCGTCCTCGAAGCGTCGCTCGATGCGCGCGCGGGCCTCGACGGGGCCCAGCCGCAGGGCCTCGCGCAGCGACAGCTGCGAGGCCCACGCGCCCACCTCCTGCTGCGCGAGCTGCGAGAGCTGGAGCGCGAGCTTGTCGAGCGGCTGACGCAGGTGGATGCCGCGCACGGGATCGATGGAGAAGTCGACGCGCTCGGCGAGCCGCGAAGGATCGGTGACTCGGTAGGTGAGCGTCCCCTGCACGCTGAGATCCTGGAAGTCGCTGGAGCGCACGAACGCCGACAGGGCGACCTCGCGATCGTCGGTGGGCACCTCCGCGAGGCTCGTCGAGAGCGGGAAGAACCAGTGCGAGAGGCCGCGCCCCGAGCGCACGAGCGAGCCGCCCTTGTAGACGAGCACGTGCGAGCTCGAGTCCGCGCGCAGGTGTCGAACGAACCAGTACGAACGAATGTCAGCCATCAGAACTCCTTTGGATGCGACAGGACGGACTTCTCCCGGGGCGCCACGCGGCGGGGTCTGCGCAGCAGACCCCTGGAGCGGGAGTCGAGGAGGAGTCTTCGACGACGAGCCGGCGATCGGACACGCGCACAGCTCACGGAGTGAGCGAGCACGGGAGAACCCGGCGGGGTCCGGGGGCGCCTGAGCCCCCGAGCGCGCGCCGGAGGCGCGCACTAAACGGCCGAACGTCGCGAGAATCGGTAGAGCTCGGCGGGTCGGTGATCGACGTCGCGCTGGAGCTCGCCGGTGGCCTCGAGCTGACCGCTCGCCAACATGCGGCGGCGGAACGAGTCCTTGTTGAGCGGCCGACCGAGCACGGTCTCGTGCACACGCTGCAGCTCGCCCAACGTGAAGCGCTCGGGCAAGAGCTGGAAGCCGATCGGCGTGTAGTCGAGCTTGCCGCGGAGACGCTTCACCGCGGTGCCGAGGATCTCGGCGTGATCGAACGCGAGGTGGAGCGGCGCTTCGCTCTCACCGACGCGACACTCGACGGGTCCGCCCGTCTCGCCCTCCCACGGCACCTCGATGCGGGCGAGCGTGCTGCCGCCAGCGGCAGCCTCGAGACGTCCGGGGTGGACGAGCGCGTAGTACGCGACCGTCACGATCCGCATGCGCGGATCACGCTGCACGGCACCGAAGGTATAGAGCTGCTCGAGGAAGACCTTGTCGAGCCCCGCCTTCTCCGAGAGCACGCGCGCGGCCGCTCGCTCCAGCGGTTCGTCCATGCGGAGAAAGCCACCGGGCAGCGCGTGTCGACCTCGGAACGGAGGGCTCGTGCGGGCGTGGAGCAGCGTGACGAGCGCGTCGTCCTTCACGGACAGGAGCGCGACGTCGACGGTGATGCTGGGCCGGTCGAAGGCGCGGGGGTCGTACTCCGCGAGGAAACGAGCGTCCTCGCCCTGCGGCGCCTTCTTCTGCTTGGCCATCGCGCGAGCATGTCGGAGGTCCCTCTCCGATGCACGCTTCGATGCGGTCCAGCGATAAGGCATCTATGCATCATGCATCGAAGGTCGTCAAGCGCGATCCCGCTACCAACGCGGGAGGTGAGCGCGCGTACGATGCGAGCTCGATGGACGACGGATCGAAGAACCGCGACAGCGCCGAGGCCTACGCGCGCTACCTCGCCGGCATGGACGCGAGCATGCGGCAGAAGGTCGCGCTCACGGCTGCTCACATCCTCTCCGAAGGTCGTGTCGCCGACATGGGCATGGGCTCGGGCGAGGGATCGCTCGCGCTCGCGGCGCTCTATCCCAAGCTCCACGTGACGGGCGTCGACTTCGACGAGGGGATGGTGACGCGCGCCCGCGCCAAGCACGTGCACCCGAACCTCGCCTTCGTGCACGGCAACGTGGCCGAGCCCGTGTTCGCCGACGGATCACTCGAAGGCATCTTCGACTCGAGCGTGCTCCATCACGTCACGACCTTCGCCGAGCCGCCTTACCAACACGAGGCGGCGGCGCGCGCGCTCGCGGTGCAGCTCCGCGCGCTCGCGGTCGGGGGCGTGCTGGTGGTGCGGGACTTCCTCACGCCCGATCGTGCGGACGAGCTCGTCGAGCTCGATCTCCGTGACGTCGACGAGGGTCTCTCGATGGGCTCGGAGGCCGACGTCGCCCGACGCACGGCGAAGGAGTGGCGCGTGCTCTCCGACGCGCCGGGCTTCGTGATGGACGAGGTGCGCGACGCGTCGGTGCCCGACGGCTGGGCGCGCCTTCGCCTCTCGCTGCGGCACGCGGTCGAGGTGATGCTCCGCAAGGACTACCGCGACGACTGGGTCCAGGAGATCAAGGAGGAGTACACGTACTTCGATCGCGCGCGCTTCGAGCAGGTGTTCGCGTCGCTCGGTCTCCGCGTGCTGGGCTCCACCCCGATCCGCAACCCGTGGATCGTGCGGCATCGCTTCGAAGGCAGGTGCGCGCTGCGCTCGGTGATGGGCACGCCCCTCGACTGGCCGGCGACGAACTACGTGATCGTGGGCGAGCGAGTGGCCGAAGGCGCGAGCGTCGCGTTCCGAGACGCAGGCGAGGCCGAGCTCGTGGGCTTTCTCGAGGCCTCGAGCTTCGAGCACAAGGCCACGGGGCAGCGCCGCGACGTGGTGCGGCGCCCCGGCGTCGTCGCCGACGTGATCCCCTTCTTCGTGCACGACGAGCGCCTCTACGTGCTCGCGCGCACGAGCTATCCGCGACCCATCCTCGGCACGACCCTGGTGCGCGAGCCGGCGCTCGACGGCTCGGGGGTGGTGCCCTGGCTCGCGGAGCCGATCCACGTGCAGACCGGTGACAAGCCGATCGCGCAGTCGGTGGAAGAGGAGCTCTTCGAGACTGCGCGACTCTCACCGGATGCGATCGTTCGCGTGGTGCCGGGGACGACCTACTACCCATCGCCCGGTGGCCTTCAAGAAGAGGTGCGATCGATCTTCGTGGAGATCGCGCCGAGCTTCGACGACGTGCCGCTCGAGGGCGTCTCGCCGTTCTCCACGTCCGGGCGCGTGCGTCCGATCGAGGCACAGCAGGTGCTCCGCGCCGCGCAGGTCGGCGGTCTTCCCGATGCGCGCCTCGAGCTCAACGTGCGCTCGCTCCTCACGCGCCTCGGTCGTGCGCACGGGCCCTGGATCGGGGATCGACCGCTCGAGGTGCCCGAGCTCGCGAGCCTCGCCCGTGATCGCACGAGCTGGGGCGCGCTCGCGGATCGCCCTTCGCGGAGGGCGTTTCGTGCCGTCGCGGCGCCTCGTGGTCCCGACGAGCCGCCGTTCCTCTCGCTCCACGCGCGCCGCTTCGAGGAGCTCGATGCGCGCGGTCGCGTGATCTCGTCCGCGGTGCTGGAGCTCGCCGTCCCGCGCACGCGCAGCGCGACGAGCGTGGCCACTGCACCCGTGGCGCGCATCGAGGGTCTGCTCTGTCTGGGCCTCGACGACGACGACTTCCCCACGGCGCAGTGCTTCCACGGCGCGAGCCAGATCCTCGTCGCGCCGGCGTGGCGTCTGCCCCGCGAGGTGCTCGCGTCCGAGGCGCCGATCCGCGCGTCTCGGACGTTCGTGCGTGAGCGTCTCGCCACGGAGCATGGTCTCGACGTCGGCGAGCTCGTGGAGCTCGGCGGTCGCTACTTCCCCTCGGCAGGCATGACGCCCGAGGTCGTTCATCCGTGGCTCGCGATCGTGAGAGGCGAGGTCGCGAGCGAGGGCGCGCGTCGCTTGCGGTGGGTGCCGCTCACGGACGTGATCGCGCACGCCGATGCGATCCTCGACGGGCACCTCCGGGTCGTCGCGCTGCGCGCGGCCTCGATGCTCGAACTGATCGGTTGAGCTTCCGTGACGGTGATCCGCTCCAGGGCGTGCCTGCGGCGGTGACGTGAGCGCGTGCGGGCGTGCGATGCTCGCGTGATGCGCATCGGCCTCTACACGTGGGGCAGCGAGGGAGACGTGCGGCCGTTCGTGGCGCTCGCGGCAGGGCTCGTGCGTGAAGGGCACGACGTCGCGCTGGGCTACGTGGCGATCGATGGTCGCGACTGGAGCGCGACGTGCGAGCCGCTCGGCGTTCGGTCGCGCGCGATCGGTGTCGAGGCCGTGCGCCTCGCGCGCACGAAGAAGGGGCCTCACGACGACGTGTTGGTGGGGAAGGGCAACGCGCTCGATCAGGTGCGCGTGATCGTCGAGGCGCTGCTCGACCCGGTCGTCGAGGATCTCTGGGCCGACGCGCAGTCGACGATGGAGGGCCTCGATGTCGCGGTCGTGCACCTCCTCGCTCATCCCGTGATGAGCACGGCGATCGCGCGCGGCGTCCGGCTCGCGACCGTGGCGCCTGCGCCCGTGACGCCCTCGCGGGTGTTCCCGCCGATGGGCGCGCCCGATCTCGGTCCCTTCAACCCGATGACGTGGTGGCTCGCCGATCGCGTCGCGCGACGGTGGCTGGTGCCGCGCATCAACACGTTTCGTGTGCGCGCGGGGCTCTCGCCGATGACGCAGATGTTCTCGCGCGAGAGCCCCGAGGTCGCGCTCGGGCTCACGTGTGTGTCCCCCACGCTCGTGCCGCGGCCCACGGACTGGCACGGCTCACAGGTCGTCACCGGCTTCTTCGATCTGCCGGCGGGCGCGCATGCGTGGCGAGCGCCGGACGAGCTCGCGCGCTTCCTCGACGCGGGCGATGCGCCGTGGCTCATGGGCTTCGGCAGCATGTTGTCGATCGCCGGCGACGACACGGCGTACTGCGTCCGCACGATGATCGAGGCGGTGGAACGGGCGGGAACGCGCGCGCTCGTGCAGGCGCCGTGGGACGAGCTGCCGGCGATGCCAGCGTCGCCTCGCGTGATGCGCCTCGGACGCGCGCCGCACGCGGACCTCTTGCCGCGCTGTCGGGGAATGGTGCACCACGGGGGCGCGGGCACGACGCAGGCCGCCTGCCTCGCCGGACGACCGAGCGTGATCGTCCCGTTCTTGGGCGACCAGTTCTTCTGGGCCGAACGTCTACGTCGGCTCGGGCTCGCGCCGCACGCCGTGCCTCGCAAGCACCTCGACGCGGAGCGGCTCGCTCGTGCGATGCGGTCGATCGACACCGACCCCAACGCACGCATGCGGGCGGACGACATCGCACGTCGCATGCGCACCGAGGACGGCGTGGGCGAGGCCGTCCGCAGGATCGAGGCGCTGCGATGAAGCGCTCGGCGTCCGCTCGGCGCGGTGTATGGTGCGCGCGAGGTGAGCCGAGATGTTGACGATCCACCTTCGCGGAACCGAGGCCTACGACCGCGCGCTCGCATCGCTCGCGCACCGCGGTGACGCGGATCTGGCGCGCGTCGAGCCGGACGTGCGCGTGATCCTCGAGGCCGTTCGCACTCGCGGCGACGCAGCCGTGCACGAGCTCACGGAGAAGTTCGAGCAGCGTCGCGCGAGCCCTCTCGTGTGGAGCCGAGACCAGATCGTCGAAGGCGCGAAGGCGTTCTCGGCCGAGGGCACGAAGCTCTTGCAGGAGGCCGCCGATCGCATCCGTCGCTACCACGAGCGACAGATCGATCGCGGCTTCCGCTACGAAGAAGACGGCATCGTGCTCGGTCAGCGCGTGCGCGCCGCGAAGGCCGCGGGGGTGTACGCGCCCGGCGGCAAGGCTCGGTACCCATCCTCGGTGCTGATGACCGCTGTGCCCGCGGTGGTCGCGGGCGTGCCGCGTGTCGTGCTCGCCACGCCGCGCCCGACGCCCGAGATCCTCGCTGCCGCGGCGATCGCGGGCGTGCACGAGCTGCTCGATGCAGGCGGAGCACAGGCGATCGCTGCGCTCGCCTACGGCACCGAGTCCGTCGCGCGTGTCGACAAGATCGTGGGGCCCGGCAACCTCTACGTCGCGTGCGCGAAGCGACTCGTCTTCGGCGTCGTCGACATCGACGGCATCGCGGGACCGAGCGAGATCCTGGTGGTCGCCGACGATCACGCGAGCGCGCGTGTGGTCGCGGCGGATCTGCTCTCGCAAGCCGAGCACGACGAGGACGCGTACGCGCTCCTCGTGACCACGAGCGAGGCCAAGGCGCGCGAGATCGCGGACGAGGTGCAGAGGCAGCTCGCGGATCTGCCGCGTCGCGCGGTGGCCGAGGTCTCGGTGCGCGATCACGGTCTGTGCTTCGTCGCGGGCGATCTCGAGGAGGCGGGCCGCGTGGCCGACGTGCTCGCGGCCGAGCACCTCTCGCTCCAGGTGCGCGAGCCGGAGGCGCTGCTCGATCGCATCGGCGCGGCGGGCGCCGCGTTCCTGGGCGATCACACGCCGGAGGCCGCGGGCGACTACGCCGCAGGACCGAGCCACGTGCTGCCGACAGGCGGCGCTGCCCGCTTCAGCTCGCCGCTCGGCGTCTACGACTTCGTCGTGCGCACCTCGATCATCGGCTACTCGCGCGACGCGATCGCGAAGCAGACCCCGCTGCTCACCGGACTCGCGCGCATGGAAGGTCTCGAAGCGCACGCGCGCGCCGTCGAAGCACGCACAGGCTGAGTGCGCCGGGCAAAGGGGCCGCTGGCCCCTCTGCACACCCCGTCGCTCGATCGTCGAAGACTCCTCCTCGACTCCTGGTCCAGGGGTTTGCTGCGCAAACCCCGCCGCATGGCGCCCCGCCCAATCCGCGACCGAGAGAGGTTGTTTCTCGGTCACTGGGTTCTTGAAGCGTTGCGCCTTCTACGGATCCGCGGGCTCGCTGCCGGCGGCGGCCTCGCCGCGGAGTGAGCGCAGCGTGCGTCGCGTCTCACCCCGCAGGCAGGACCAGCAGTCGCCGAGGTTGAACATGCCGCAGCCTCGACGCGGTAGACGATCGAGCCGCTCGACGGCCGGCAACGCGAGGGGATCGCGCAGATCGCGCAGCGCACGGAGCGCGTTGCGCTTGGCGGAGCAGCCCTCGGCCAGCTCGAGCTGCGCGAGCGCGCTGACCAGCGGCGGCAAGGTCTCGGGAGGGCGGGCGAGCAAGGACGTCGCGGCCGTGCGTCGCGTCTCGCGCGTCTCGGACTGGAGCAGGATCGCGAGGTCGCGCGCGATCTCGGGCGTCATCGGCGCGCCCGTGGCGGTGGGAGTGATCGTCGGAGTGATCGTCGGCGTCGAGGGCGTGCTCGGTGTCGTGGGGACGGTCACGGTCGGTGGCGGAACGACGATCGTCGGCGGCGTGATCACGGTCGGGGTCGGAGCGGTCGCCGTGATGGGTGGCGCCGTGGCTCCACCTCCGCCCAGCAGCGATCCGAGCGCGATGCCGGTGATGACGAGGCCGAGCGCCATCGCACCCGCGGCCGCGGCGTACACGGTGCGCGATCGTGCAGCAGGCGGGAGCAAGCTCGCGAGTGGGAGCTTCGTCTGCGCCGCGTTGCGCTGCGCATCGCTCGAGGGTCGCGCGACGGCGGCCATCGCGGGCATCGTCCCGAAGCTGCTCGGCCGCGGCACGTCCACCGAGAAGGCGCCGCTGCCGCTCACACGCTCGAGCTGCCGCGTGAGCGCGAGGCGTCGCAGCGTGTCGCGCACCTCTGCGGCCTTGGCGGGCCGATCCTCGCGTCGCGGTGCGAGCAGACGAGACACCAGCGCGTCGAGCTCCGCGGGGACGTTCGGCACGCGCAGGGCGATCGGCTGGATGGGCTGCGTGAGCTGGGCGGTGACGATCGCAGGCACGTCCGCGCCGTGGAAGAGCTCGCTTCCCACGATGCACTCCCACAGCAGCACACCGAGCGCGTAGAGGTCCGCCCGCTCGTCGACGCTCTCACCGAGCGCTTGTTCCGGCGCCATGTAGCCGGGCGTGCCGAGGATGGCGCCGACGCGCGTCAGCTTGCGGGTGCCTGGGCCCTCTGCCGCATCGTCGCCGACGACACGCGCGACGCCGAAGTCGAGCACACGCACGTGCACCGAGCGCGAGCCGTCGTCGCGCGCCTCGAGCATCACGTTCTCGGGCTTGAGATCACGGTGCACGATGCGCGCTGTGTGCGCCGCCGAGAGCGCATCGGCGATCTGCGCGCCGACCTCGCACGCGAACGCCCAGTCACCGACGTGGTGCTTCATCGTCTCGCGCAGGCTCTCGCCGCGCACGAGCTGCATCACGAGGTAGGCGCCGCCCTCGGACAGGGTGCCGTAGTCGAGCGCGCTCGCGATGTGCGGATGATCGAGCTTCGCCGAAGCCATCGCCTCGCGCGCGAAGCGCTCCGCGAGCTCACCCATGCCCGCGAACTGCGGGAGGATCACCTTCAGCGCGACCTTCTTCGAGAGCTTGAGGTGCTCGGCCAGCATGACCGCGCCCATGCCCCCCTCACCGAGCAGCGACTCGATGCGGTAGCGATCGTCGATCGTGCGGCCGGTCCACGACGCGAACGAGTGGCTCGCCTCCTCGTCGGCGCGTGGTGCCGCCGGCGCGCTCGCGTCGTGCGGAACCGGCGTGCCGACACCGGGGGCGTGCAGCGTCTCCTTGTGCGCGTCGACACGATCTCCGTCGCGCGGCGCGCGACCATCGAGCGTCGGCGACTCGCTCACGCGGGCTCCTCGAAGTCGAGCCGCTGCACGAGCTCGTAGAGCGCCTCTGCCTGCTTGGCGGTGAGGCGGCGGAACTCGGCCCCGAAGCCACCCGGTCGCGTCCAGCGCACCTCGGCGGGCAGGTCCACGGGATCCCACGCTGTGGGCAGCGCGAAGTAGATCCGGATCGCCGCACCGATGGGGGGTGCGCTCGCGCAGCTGATGAACACACCACCCATCCCGAGGTCAGAGACGCGCCCCGCCTTCTGCAGCTCGGCGTCACGTTCATCGAGCCGGAAGCTCACCTTGAGGTCGACCGCGCTGCGCGCGCTGCGTCTGAAGTGAGGGTCCGACATCGACGCCGCGAGGATATCACCCGGCTCGCCTCCCATCGTGTGGCGAGATGCGATCTCGTCGCTCCTCGTGCGCGATCAGGGGCGGAGGCAGCCCGATTCAGCGACGTAGTCGCTGCGCACCGGACCGAGCGGCGCGATCGTCACGCCGTCGTCGATGCCGTCGACGAAGACCTCCTCGCATGCCAGCAGCAGCGGTGGATCGCCCACGCGCTCGAGGCCCCATGCCTCGATGCGGAACGTGCCTGCACCTGCGGGGAGCGCTGCGGCGAAGCGCCCGCTGAAGCGCGTGAGGGTGTCGGGACTGGGCGACGGGATCGTGCTGTCTCCGAGGCCGGTGATGCGCGGGCTGGCGGTGTCGTCGACCGGGCCGCTGAGGACCTCGCCGTCGGGGCCGAAGATGCGGACCCACGCGCGTGCGATCGGTCGAGCGTCGCAGTCCGTCACGGTGCCGACCACGAGCTGCGAGAGATCGCGGTTCAGCTGGCTGCGCAGGAGGCCCGCGGCGCTCGCGCCGTAGACGCTCACCGTGACGGTTCGACCTGCCGGTGCCACGACGAAGGCGCCCGACGTCGGCACCGTGGCCGTCGCGCCCGAGCCGCGCGCAGTCATGCGGTAGCCGAACCATCCGCCGAGCGGGAGCGTCACATCGAGCAGTCCCATCGTGTCGGTGGGCTCCGAGATGCAGTCGCCATCGCAGGTCGCGCGAACGCGCTCGCCGGGGAACACGTCGATCTCGCGCAGCGCGACGTCGAAGCTGGTGAGCGCGAGGCCCTGCACGCGCAGGGTCACGACGCCGCTGCCCGTCACCGAAGGCGCGGTTCTGACACCCACGCACGCGAGGTTCGCAGCCATCGGCGAGCCCATCGAGCCGACTGCGATCGCGCTCGTCGGCGGCAGCGCGTCCGGCCCGGCGGCGTCGCGCGAGAACGCGTCGGGACCGCCGTCCGATCCGGCAGCATCCGAGAGCGCCGAATCGATCGAAGGCGCATCGAAGGCAGCGTCGCTCCCGATCGCTGCCGCGTCGGGCGTGCTCGCGTCGATCACGCCTGCGTCGTCGTCGAGGCTCGGCAGGATCGGCTGACACGCGCCCGTCGCGCGCTCGCAGTACTCCGATGGCGAGCACGTGTCCGTCGTGGGCGCGATGCACGCCCCCTCGATGCAGCGCGTCGCGCCTGCGCACGCGACGCTCGCCTCGCAGTCGTCGTCGGACGAGCACACAGCGGTGCTGCTCGCGCACGTGCCGGAGAGCGCAGGGTCGCAGCAGTACATCGCAGTCGAAGGATCGGCGGTGTCGCACCGCGGATCGACGCAGAAGCCGTTCAAGCACTCGTCGAAGCTCGAGCTGCCGCCTGCGGCCGGGCACGAGACACCATGGCAGGCGCTCATGATGGGGACCCGTCGCACTCGATCTTCGTCGAGGGTCAGCGTGATGCAGCGCGACGCCAGCTCGGCGCCGCTGTCGTCCGCACCCCGAGGATCCGTGGGTGGTCGCAGGAGGCGAACGCGGATCGAGTAGATGCCGGGCGCCAGAGCTTCGAACACGCCCACACCGAAGACACCGGTCGCGAGGTCGCCCTGATCGTCTCGACCGATCGGCGTGCCGACGAGCGCGCGTGGCGAGCCCTCGCACACACCGACGCCGTCGAAGAGGCGCGCCTCCGCGTAGCGAGCTTCGTGCTGTGCGCCGTAGTCGGACTGCAGGCGCACCGTCAGCGTTCGTTCGGGTGCGGAGCACGCGCTCGATGCCCATGCGAGGCAGACGCTCGCCCCTACGATCCCGACCCGCGCGTTCCGCATGCGCGGAGGATCACCGAGAGTCTCCGAAGGAGCAATCGCAGGCAGCCGGCGCCTTGCCGACTACCGCTGCCGTCGTCACCCTCGCGCGCATGACCGCCCGCATCCCCGTCGCCGAACGCGGCCCCGAGACCCGTGAGGCGCAGCGTGATCGCCTCGAGCGCGATCTGTTGCGTCGTATGGGCCGCTGCATCACCGAGTTCGGACTGATCGGAGAGGGCGATCGCGTGATGGTCTGCGTGTCGGGCGGCAAAGACAGCTACACGATGCTGCACCTGCTCGAGAAGCTGCGCCGTCGCTCGCCCGTGAAGTTCTCGTTGATCGCCGTCCACCTCGATCAAGGGCACCCGGGCTACGACGGAACGCCGCTGCGGAGTTGGCTCGAGGCGCACGGCTTCGAGCACCGCATCGTGCGCGAGGACACGTACTCGATCGTGCTCGACAAGCTCGGCCCCAAGGACGCGCCCGACGCGCCGACGTACTGCTCGCTCTGCTCGCGTCTTCGCCGCGGCGTGCTCTACAACGTGGCGCAGGAGCTCGGCTGTACGCGCATCGCGCTCGGACATCACCGCGAGGACTCGCTCGAGACCTTGATGCTGAACCTGATGTTCACGGGCTCGCTCAAGGCGATGCCGCCCAAGCTCGTCTCGGACGACGGTCGCAACGTCGTGATCCGTCCGCTGCTCTTCTGTCCGGAGGAGAACATCGCTGCCCTCGCGCAGATCGAGGCGTACCCGATCCTTCCGTGTGATCTCTGCGGCTCGCAGGAGAACCTGATGCGCAAGCAGGTGAAGACCTTGCTCGCGCAGATGGAGGCGCTCGCGCCCAAGGCCAAGGAGAGCATGCTCGGCGCGCTCACGAACGTGCGCGCCAGTCACCTGCTCGATCGCGGCCTGTGGGATCGCCTCGGGCTCGATGTCGCGAAGGAGAGTGAGGGCAAGTCGAGCGCGCGCGACGCCGCCACGAGCGACGAGCCGAAGCTCGGACCGGATCTCGTGGCGCTGCGCACGAGCTACGGGCCTGGCGGAACACGACGTCTGCCGGTGCTCGGCGGACCGGGCGACGATCAGGCCGAGCTTTGATGCGCGCGTGTTTCGTCCGTGCGTGTGTTCCGGTGGTGGTCGCCTCCATCGCCCTCGGCGCGTGCAGTGATCCCGAGCCCGAGGCCACGAGCGCGCCACGGCCGACGAGGCCGCGCGTCGAGCGTGTGTCGCGCTTCGAGCAGGAGGCCGGCCTCGATCAGTGCGGCGCGCTGCTCGAGAACCTGAGCCCCACGAGCACGCCCACGTTCGCGACGTTGATGCGCGAGTGCGCAGGCCTCTACGCCGCGCGCGACTGTCGCGACGCGCTGCGGGAGACGGAGTTCTCACGGCCGCGCGTGCACGAGCTCTGCAGCGCGGCGTACTGCGAAGAGATCCGCGGGACGCGCCCCTCCTTCTGCACGCGCGAGCTCCCGAGCGACGCCGAGTTCCTCACGCAGTTCGGCGAGTTCTCCGAGGTGGTGCTCCAGCGCGACCTGAGGCGCGTGCTCGGTGACGATGGCGCCGAAGAGATCGCGGGCCTCATGGGCCAGCTGATCCGCGATCAGGCGCTGCGCTGATCACCGACTCGGCGTCGCGTCACTCGCACGCTTCCTCGACACACGAGGCGGAGCCGCACTCGTAGCTCGCGGTGCACGCCGATCCTCGCGGCGCCGATCGCCAGCACGTGGTGGCGCGGCACTCGCCCGACGCGCAGTCCGCGTCGAGGGTGCACGTGTCGCCCAAGGCCGCCGTGCCCGGCGTGACGCAGTGTGTGGAGCTGCACTGACCCGACACGCACTCGCGGTCGCGACTGCACCAGCCATCGAGCTCGGAGCGCGCGTCGCACGCGAGCACTTCGTCGCCCCCGACGCCCCAGAGCGCGCGGCACGACGCGCCGGAGGTCATCGGGCAGCTCCCCGTGAGATCGCAGCGGCGCATGCAGACGCTGCCGCAGTGCGTGTCGTCGTCGACGGGGCACGGCAGCGTCACGCACGCGGCATCCGACGGGCACGCGTCGTCGGAGGTGCAGGGCGTCGAGCAGTATCCGCGCGTGTTGGCCCACCGATCGATCGCGCCCGTCATGCAGCGTCCGGAGGCGCAGTCGCCGTCGAAGCGGCACGGCGCGAGCGTGCGATGGGGGACACTCTCGTAGGTCCAGCGCGTGTCTTCGTCTTCGTCGCAGTAGCGCGTCCCGTCAGACCACTCGCGACAGGTTCCGCGGCAACCCTCGCACTCGGGCACGCAGTAGTAGAGGTCGGTCTCGACCGAGCTCAGGCACACACCCGCGCCGCACGGACGCCCGTGCGTGGGCGAGCAGTCGCGGCTGCAGAACGACCACCCGAGCGCGTCGGCGATGCACAGGTCGCAGTCGGTGGCCGTACATGCCGTGCCGACCGGAACGCGGCAGACGTCGGCGAGCACGCTGCAGTTCTCGCTCGTGCAGTCTTCGTCCACGAGGCACGGCTCACCGACTCCCGCCCTTGGTCTGTGCGGCGTCGTGACGCGCGCGCACGCGACCGCGCCCACGAGCAAGCCGAGCAAGCCGAGCCACAGCGCACCGACGCGTCTCACGGCGTCAACCTATCGAAGCGCCTCGCGGCACACCACCGGTCGGGCGGTGTCCAGGACGCGGACGCTCGGCCGGCGCGCCTCGCGCCCGCGCTCCACCGCGCCAATTAGAAAGGTGTGGTTTTGCGCCATGTTGGCGCGGTTTCGCCGCGGACGGTGCTGCGCCGACGGGAGATCGCGCGGGCACGTGCGCTGCTGATTGGGAGGTCATGGCCACCTTCCGCTCCACCTTCGTCGTCTCGCTCGCGGTCGTCCTCTCGGTCACCTCGCTCGGCGGCGGCGCGTGCCTGGGCACTGGTGAAGACATCGCGCTGAACGACGACTACGGCTGGGTCGAGTCGAGCCTCACGGCCGCGCAGCGTCGCACGCGCGCAGGTCAGATCCGCGACGCGGCCGCCGCCAACGGCATCACGCAGGGATGGCTCCTCGCGGGCATCGCCGACGCCGAGACGAACATGAGCCACTGCCACAGCGAGCTCACGTGGGCGTGTCGTGGGCCCAACTCCGCCGACTGCGGAGGCGGCCCCGTGGTGGCGGGCGCGGGCGACGGACCGTGCGCCGATCGTCAGGGCGGCCTCGGCATGTTCCAGTTCGACGCGGGCACCTTCGACGACACGCTGCGACGCGAAGGCGATCGCATCCTCTCGATCGCGGGCAACGTCGCCGCGGCCGTGGACTTCACGACGGCGATGGTCGTTCGCAGCACGCACATCTCGGGCGTCGACAACCGCGAGCAGGCGATCGAGTGGATGAACGGCGTGCGCGTCGGCAACGGCCGCTGGGACGCGTGGGTCACCACGGTCACGCACTACTACAACGGCTGCGCGCCCTCCTACTCGTGCTTCTCCAGCCGCTACGCGCGCTACCGCGACATCACCGCGAACGTGTACTCGGAGATGGGCGCGGACTTCTGGAACGTGAGCGAGCGCTTCGGCCTCGAGTTCGTGGCGCAGACCTTCCCGTTCGCGCGCGATCCGTTCCCGATCGAGGCGGGCGAGACGTTCACGGGCTACCTCGAGCTGCGTAACAGCGGCACCGACACGTGGACGCCGGGCGCCACGTTCCTCGGCACCACCGGCCCGCGTGACGTCGCCAGCGCGATCGCGGGGCCGGACTGGATCTCGCCGAGCCGCGCCGCGACCGTCGATCACGTCGTGCGCCCGGGCGAGACCGGGAGGTTCAACTTCACCGTGCGCGCGCCCGCCGCCGCGGGGGACTACCCGCAGTTCTTCAACCTCGTGCAGGAGGGCGTCTCGTGGTTCTCCGACGACGGCGGCGTGCCCGACGATCAGATCCAGGTGCGCGTGCAGTCCACCGCGCCGCCGCCGTGCCCCGAGGACATCGGCGCGACGTGGGGGTGTGATGGAAGCGATCGCGTGCGCTGCGAGCGCGGCATGGTGTTCCGCGAGGAGTGCGCGAGCGGCTGCGTGCCCGACGGCGTGGAGGGCGAGGGCCTCTGCGACGGCGACAACGACGGCTACGTCGCGAACGACTGCGACGACGCGCGCGTCGAGATCCACCCGGGCGCCGACGAGATCTGCGGCGACGGAATCGATCAGGACTGCGACGACGAGGACGCGGTCTGTGACCCGAGCGACCCTTCGGATCCCAGTGATCCCGTCGATCCGAGCGACCCCACGGATCCGAGCGACCCCTCCGATCCGGGCACGCCGACCGAGGGCGGCATCACCACGCGCCCGATGACGCTCTCGGGCGGCTGCAGCGCGCAGCCTGCGCGCCACGGTGCGACCAGCCTCGCGTGGCTCGTGATCGGCCTCGGCCTCGCGCTCGCGCGTCGTCGTCGAGGTTGAGGCGGGCTGAGGATCGGCGTCTGCTCGTCGCCAGCCACTGCCGTCGGTCACGCGAGGCAGCTACGCTCGGCATCGTGAGCATCGCGCCCGCGTTCGAGCCCAGCTTCAGTGACGACGGGCTCACGATCGCCGAACAGGATCGCGTCGTCATCATGGTCTGGCGAGGCAGCCCGAGCGCGGACCGGATCGCACGCGCGACGGACGGATTCGCCTCCGTCGTCGCGCGCACCCGCCAGAAGGTGTCGCTGCTCGCCGTGATCGAGGAGCGCTCGCCGCCGCCACGCCTCGAGGATCTCTCCCTCGTCGTTCGCGGCTTCGATGCGCACCGCGAGCACATGCTCGCGACGGTGGGGGTGTTCGAGGATCGCCTCGCCACGAGCGCCATCCTCGACGCGGCCTCCCTCATCCGCGCGCTCCAGCGTCGACCGATGCCCACGAAGTTCTGCGCCGATCGGCGAGAAGCGGTGACGTGGCTCGCCAGCCGCCATCCTCACGAGGGGGATCTCGGCGCGTTCTGCAGTCGGCTCGTCGAGGCCATCGAAGCGACGCGCGCGCGCCTGTGACGGGCGGCTCGCGCTAGCGCGGGGGAGCTTCGACCTCGGATCGGGGCACGAGATCGACCGCCTTCGCGCGCGCGGCCGCGGCGATGCAGGCCACACCGAGCGCCAGGGTGCCGAGCGCCATGACGAGACTGATGATCCCGCCGACGACGAGATCGGGGCTGGGACCCACCGTGCCCGTGGGACCGTCGGGGGTGAGCGCGATGCGGAGGTCCTCGTGGAAGACGAACATCGCGCTGAGCGTGGCGACGACACCGCTCACGCCGGTCGCGACGTTGAGGCCTCCGAAGACGAACCCGTAGGTGCGGGCGCGGTGCGTCGGAGCGCCGAAGAGGTTGATCGCGAGCGTCGCGATCCCACCGCCGAGCACCACGAGGTTGATCGCGCTCAGCACGATCGAGCCGACGACGAGCACCACGAGCCCGAACGCGAGCGTGAGCATCAGCTCGCGGAACTGCTCGTCGCTGCAGCCCGAGAGGAGCATCGCGCCGAGCGCCAGGATCACGACGGCGAGCCGCGGGCCGCGCACCTCGTTCTGACTACGCATCGCGAAAGGGTATCGCAGCCGTCGTCACCGCGAGCGCGACTGCGGAGGGCGCGCGTTGCGATCTTCGCCGCCGCCGCGCTTGCCGAGGCGTCCTCTGGGGGGCGGACCGTTGCGTCGCTGTGCCGCGTGCTTGGTGTGGATCGAGAGGGCGCCCTTGCCCGTCGCGGGTGGCACGAGGCAGTGCGCGGCCGAGCCGATCAGGTCGTGACGCTTCGCTTCGATCAGCGCCTCGCGCGCGAGGTCGTGGTGCTGCGGATCCCAGTACAAGAGCAGCGCCTTCTGCTTGCGCTTGTCGCGCAGATCGACGGCCGTGTAGACCGGCGTGCGTGTGAACGGATCCTCGCCCGTGTAGTACATGCACGTCGCCATCGACATCGGCGTGGGGATGAAGTCCTGCACTTGCCGCGGCCGGATGCCGCGCTTCTTCAGGTAGAGCGCGAGCGCGATCATCGAGTGCAGCGTCGAGCCCGGGTGCCCCGAGATGTAATAGGGCACGAGGTGCTGGTCCTTGCCGGCGTCCTCCGACGCGCACGCGAACATCTCCGCGAAGCGCTCGTAGCTCTCGGCGCCCGGCTTCTTCATCTTGTCGAGCACGTCGTCGTCCACGTGCTCGGGCGCCACCGAGAGCTGCCCGCCCGTGTGGTGCGTCGCGAGCTCCTTCACGAACTTCGGACTGCGCTCGGCGAGGTCGTAGCGAACGCCGCTCGCGACGAAGACCTTCTTGATGCCCTTCTCGCTGCGCACGCGCTGGAGCACGTCGATCAACGGATCGTGATCGGTCTCGAGGTTCTCGCAGACGCCGGGGTGCACGCACGAGAGGCGTCGGCAGCTGGTCTCGATCGCCTCGGACTTGCACCGCATCTTGTACATGTTCGCGGTGGGCCCACCGACGTCGCTGATGACGCCGTGGAAGTCGTCCATGCGGCGCAGCGCGCGCACCTCGCGGAGGATGCTCTCGGCCGAGCGCGATTGGATGACGCGCCCTTCGTGCTCGGTGATCGAGCAGAACGTGCAGCCGCCGAAGCAGCCTCGCATCGTGACGATGGAGTGCTTCACCGTCTCGTAGCCGGGGATCTTCTGCTTGTACGAGAAGTGGGGGACACGCGTGAACGGCAGGTCGTAGAGCGCGTCCATCAGCGGCGTGTCGAGCGGGATCGCAGGCGGGTTGAAGTACACCGCCTGCGCGCCGTGCGGCTGAAGGAGCGGGCGACCGTTGCCGGGGTTCGTCTCGTACTGGAACGCGCGCGACATCTCGCGGAACGCTTCTTTGCCTTCGGGCGTGGGTAGGGCGACGTCTTCGTACGACGGGAGCCAGAGCGTCTTTCCGTCCTTCACGAACTTGCTTCGTTCGATCGACTCCCACTCGCCCTTGCCGAGCACGTGCGCCGTGCCCCGAACGTCACGCAGATCGCGGATGGACTGCCCATCACGCAGCCGATCGGCGACCTCCCACACGGGACGCTCGCCCATGCCGAAGATCAAGAGATCCGCCTTCGCATCGAGGAGGATCGAGCGACGGACGGACGTGCTCCAGTAGTCGTAGTGCGCGATGCGTCGGAGTGAGGCCTCGATGCCTCCGATCACGATCGGCACACCCGGGAACGCCTGACGCACGAGGTTCGAGTAGACGATCGTCGCGCGGTTGGGCCGTCCGTTCGTCTCGCCGCCCGGTGTGTACGGATCCTCGGACCGCACCTTCTTCTGCGCGGTCAGCTTGTTGAGCATCGAGTCGAGGTTGCCCGCCGTGATGCCCACGAAGAGGCGCGGCGCACCCATGCGGACGAAGTCGTTGTCGAGGGAGGGGGGCACCCCCTCGCGCTCCCCACTCCTCGGACCTCTCCGCTGCGCTCCGACGTCCTGCGGGGTCCACCGTGGCTGCGCGATCATGCCGACGCGGTAGCCGCGCGCCTCGAGGAAGCGTCCGATCAGCGCGCCGCCGAACGCGGGGTGATCGACGTACGCGTCGCCGTTGACGATCAGGATGTCGAGCTCGTCCCATCCACGCGCGTTCATCTCCTCACGCGTGGTGGGGAGGAAGCGCGTGAGGTCTTTGCGCGAGAGCGGGATGGAGCCGCCTTCGCCGGAACGTCGGAGCGAGACGAGCGACATGAGGACGGCGAGGGTAGCAGCCGCGCAGCGGCTCGGCCCCCAGGGCGCGCGCTCGGCGGGCTCGACCGTCCATCGCCGACGTCCTCACGCGCACGTGTGCGAGGATGCCGCGCCATGAGCGAGTCGACGGAGTTCGTGCAGAAGCAAGCGGGCGGTGCGGGCTACGGCTGCATGCTGGTGATGTTGGTGTTCCCGGTGATGGCGGTGGGGTCCTTCGTGGGGGACTCGGCGCTCGGGATCGGGAGCGCGGTGATCGCCTGCCTCGTGCTCCTCGCGATCGTGGTCACCTTCGTCGTCCGTGACGAGCACCGCGTCGAGCTCGGCCCGAGCTCGATCCGCGCGACCTCGAAGCAGTCCCTCTTCGGCATCACCCGCTCGAGCGAGGTGAAGCTCGACGTCGCGCTCACGGCCGACTCGCGCGTGAAGCAGATCAACACGCGCACGCCTGCGAGCCGTGGTGGCTGGAACCACGGGAGCAGCGTCCACTTCCCGGGCGGCCACGTGCTGCCGGACACCTTCCTCGGCGGTCGCGAGATCCCCGACAGCCAGTACAACCGGCTGACGAAGGCGCTGAAGGAACAGCTCGGCGATCGGTTCACCGTCGAGGAGAAGGTCTGAGCGCGCGACGCCCGAAGCCGAAGAGCGCAGCGTCGGGATCTTCGCCGCCCGCGATCGTGGTGCGGATCAGCTGCGCGGCGAGCATCGAGAACGTGATGCCGTTGCCGCCGTAGCCGAGGAGGCCGTGCGTGCGCCGATGACCGGGAAGGAGACCGAGGCTCGGCAGACCATCGGCGCTCGCGCCGAAGAAGCCGCACCACGCGAACGCAGCGCGCGCGTCGAGCCCCGGCGCCAGCCTCGCGAGCCGCGACTCGAGCCAGCGCGTCTTGTCCGCCAGCAACGCGTCGCGCGCTTCTTCGGTCGCGATCTCCTCGTCGCCACCGCCGCAGAGGACGCGGCCGTCGGGCGTGGTGCGCACGTAGAGGTACGGGTCCGAGGCTTCCCACACGAGGCACTCGGTCGTCCACGGCACGCGCCGCTGCACGTGCGTCGCGATCGCGAATGTCGAGAGAATGTGATGCCCGCGCGTGGGCACGCCCTCCGCGAGCTCGTAGCCCGTCGCGAGCACGACGTGACGTGCGTGGAGGCGGCGACCATCCTCGAGGAGGAGCGCGACGTGATCCCGACGCTCCGCGCGCTCGACGACGGTGACCGGCCACGCGACGTGCGCGCCTCGCGCCACGGCCGTGCGCAGGAAGCCACGCGAGAGGGCCACCGGGTTGGCGACGAGATCGCCGAAGCTGCGAAGCGCTGCCGCTCCGTTCAAGCCGTAGCTCGCGCGCAGCGTCTTGCGATCGATCGTCGTCACCTCGAAGCCTGCGCGTGAACGGAGCGCGCGCTCGCGCTCGAGCCCGCCTTCGTCGAGCACGTCGCCCGCGAGGTAGAGCGCGTCGCGCACGGCGAGATCGGCCCGGATGCCGAGGCGCGTCGCGCGCTCGTGGAGCGCGTGGAGCGCGAGCTTGCTGCGACGGTACGCGGTGATCGCCTCGAGCTCGCCGACTTGCTTCGTCAGACGAACGAGCGGTTGATCGAGCTCGTGCTGGAGCAGCGCGGTGCTCGCCGTCGTCGAGCCGCGTGCAGGGCGACGTCGATCGAGCACGAGCACCGAGTGGCCGTCGTCGGTGAGCGACTCGGCCACGAGCGAGCCCGAGATGCCCGCGCCGAGCACGATCACGTCGTAGGCATCGCGTAGGCGCTGCGTCGCGCGTGGCAGCGGCGGTGAGGACAGCGAGGACCAGAACGGCGTACCGGTGTGCAGGCCACGGAGGCGCGACATGCGCTCGACCATCCACGAGATGTGCCGCGTGGATGTGCGAGGTATTTGCCCGGCGCCTCGCGCGTGATCGCCACACCCGTGCGCACACGCTTCAGCGCACCAGCACCTCGAGGGCCTCGTTGGGGGAGGCGACCGCCCACGTCGACTGATGGGCGCGGAGGTGGAGCCCGCCGCTGTTGCAGCCCGCGTGGAATACGTCCGGATACGCGCTCGCGGTCATCGTCGCGGGCGGCTGCTCGCACGTGTGCCAGAGCCGCGAGGCGTCCAGCGCGAACGGGCCCGTCCACAGCGGCGAGGGATCGTCGGTGGCCGCGTCGAGCGGCGAGCCTGCGTTCAGCACGTGGCCAATCCGCAGGTTCTCGATCGCCAGCGTGTCGGGCACGCTCGTGATCATGCGCGTCGGGTCCGACGCCGTGCGGATGCGGACCTCGCGCGAGATCGCAGCGAGCGCCTGGACGTACGCGAGCGGCAGGTACGTGCGGGACGCCGGCCGGACCGCTGTCTCTGCGCGCTGATCGTCGGGCCCCAGACCGCCCGAGGCCATGATCATCGTCCAGCCGCCGTCCGACATCAGACAGTGTGCGGCGATCGGCCCGAGCGGCCCTTCGCCGTCCACGTCGAGCGCGTAGACAGCGTCGGGGAGCGTCGCGTCGCGCGCGAAGAGCTCCGCGCAGGATCGCGCGAGCTCGGGCGCCTCCGCGCCTCCGCCGACGTAGACGCGCTCGAGCGTTCCCGCCCCGGGCGTCGCCTCGCAGCCCGACGCGAGCGCGGGTGCGAGCACGCCCGAGATCGCACACTCGGCTACGTCGAGGCGAATGCGACCGAGGCCACCGTCGGCCGAGTCCACGCGATATCCACACACGCCGGCGTCCGAGGTGAACATTCCCCGCGCGCCGCCGCGCGCTTCGATGCGCGCGCCCATGGGCACCTCGAGACGAGAGGCGACGAGGTGGATCGCGCCGCCCGAGCCGCCACCACCACCGCCAGCGCAGTGCCCGCCCGCGCCGCCCGCGCCGCCGTTCGCGAGGATCGCTCCTTCGGCGCCGAGGCGGAGCACGCCCTCCGTGCGAACACGAAGGGCACCGCCCCCACCACCACCACCGCCGCCTGCGCCCGTGAACGCGGTGGCCGCGCCGCCGCCGCCGCCACCCGAGCCGGGGCGAAACGTCGTGCGCATCGAGAGGTC
>JAFLCL010000110.1 GCA_017303575.1 Deltaproteobacteria bacterium | reverse complement strand
CACGCGCGCGAGCACAGCGTCGGGTGCGAGCTCGTCTGACACCGAGAGGGACTGCGGCACGAGCGACGCGTCGTCGCGCACCACGTCCACGCTCACGAGCTTGGTCTGACGCGCCCCCTCGAGCGCCTCGGTCAGCTCTCGCTTGAGCGCAGCGCGAGGCGATGCGAGCCGCACGCGCACCTGCACCCAGCGCTCACCCACCTCTGCCTCGTTCGCGCGCACCTCTGCCTCGCGCTCACCCACCTCTACCTCGCGGTGTCGCAGCGCCGCGAGCGCACGCAGCGCGTCCTCGAGCGACAGCGGCGCGCCACCCTCGCCCTCCACCCGCACGAGCTCGACGAAGCGAGGCACGCGCACCTCGTCGATCGTCAAGCCGCGCGCGTCCTCACCCTCGCGCGCGATCACGACCTGGTGCGGGTAGTGGCGCTCCGAGAACGCCAGCGGCAGCGGCGCGCCCGCGTAGCGCACACGTCCCTCGTCGAGCG
This sequence comes from Deltaproteobacteria bacterium, assembly GCA_017303575.1. GTDB lineage: Bacteria > Myxococcota_A > Polyangia > Polyangiales > Sandaracinaceae > JAFLCL01. Next base: position 23,613 of record JAFLCL010000110.1, on the reverse strand, counting down.
ACTGCGCGAGGTGGAGGTGGCCCAGCGCGACGTAGTCGATCGCGCGCGGGAACACGTCGATCGGGAGCGCCGCTTCATCACCGCCGAGCAGAGGCCGTTCGCTCTCGGGCGACAGGCGCGCGCCGCGCAGCTGACCGTGCCCTGTGGCGATCAAGAGGCCCTCCCCCTCGGCCGCGCGGACGAGCCGCGTGTGGATCGCACGGGCTCGCTCGATCGCGCTCGCTTCGGCCTCCACGCCCGCGCGCGACAGATCGCTCGGCCGGAGGAACGGCACCGCGATCAGTCGCCCCCGCACCACGCCCGCACGCGTCCGCAGCGGCACCACGAGCGACTCGACGTCGATCGCGCCGTCCTTCGTGATCGGCAGGCTCGCGACGATCGTGACCGGCAGCCTCGCGGCAGCACCGAGGTGTGCCGATCCGAGGAACGACAGCAGTGGCGCGGGCGCAGCCAGACGCGCGGGCCCGTCGTGGTTGCCCGCGACGACGATCACCTGCGTGCCCGGCGCCACCCGCGCGAGCTCCGACAAGAACCCATAGAAGAGCGCCTCCGCCGCGGCCGAGGGCACGCTGCGATCGAACACGTCGCCCGCGACGATCAGCACGTCGACCGCGCGCGCCGCGATCAGCGCGACGAGCCACGCCAAGAAGCGCCGATGCGCCACCTCGAACGACGCGCCGTGGAGCGTCCGACCGAGGTGCCAGTCCGCCGTATGACAGATCACGAGTCCCACGAGCGCCCAGACGCGCACGTCGCGACCGGACTGACACGCCGCTCCCGGCTCAGATCAGGTCGCGACGGCGAACGGCGGGGGCGTACCTTCGAGCACACGATCGAGCGCGTCGCGCACCACGCGCGTCCCGAACCGGATCGAGAACGCGCGCGCGCCCGGCACCACACGGCGCACGATCTCCGCGGCCATCGTGGGCGGCCCGAGCACGAGCGGCGCGTACTTGAAGGCGTCGTCGGGAAGGCCCAGCGCGTCGGCGGCCCGATCGCCGAGCACGAAGCGAGAGAGCCCCAGCTCCACGCGGCTCTTCAGCCCACCGAGCCGCGGACCGAGCCCCTCGACGTGGAGCGCGCGCGTCGCCTCCATCAGTGCCGCCGCCAGCGCGCGGCTGTCGTCGTCTGGCCCCTCCTCCGTTCGATTGATGAGGAAGCCGAGCTCGAGCCCTTCTTTGAACGTACGCGGAAGGAGCGCATCGCGAATGCCCGAGACGTGCCCGACCCAGCGCCAGAGGTGCATCACCGCCTCGCGCTCGCGTCGCGTCACCAGGTAGCCCTGCGCGAGCAAACCGAGCACGTACACGCTCGAGAACTGGAGGTTCGTGGCCACCATGTCGTGCTGGTTGATCGGCTCGCCCCACTGCTCGGTGCGCCAGTCGGGCGAGGCCCGCAGCGCACGACGGATCGTCGCGTGGATGACGCGCACGCGGACCGCCGACACGAAGCCCGCGGAGCCGCGCGCGAAGTCGCCCGAGGTCGAGACGTCGAGCACGAACCGCGAGGTCTCGGCCAGCCTGCGTCGCGCCATGCGCGTGAGCGCGCCCGTCATCGCCAGCGGCTTCACCGCCGCGCTCGCGAGGTAGCCGCTCATCAGCGACACGCTCCCGAGCGCCGCGTACCCACCCGCGCCGACGCGCGCCATCGTCTCGGTACCCAGACGAACCGCCTCGCGATCGAGCCACGCGGGCTCGCGCTCGAGGTCCTCGAAGAACGCCGCGAGTGAAGGCGAGGCCTGGGGCACCGAGGCGATCCCGCCGCTGAGCGCGCGCTCGAACAGCGCCCTTCGCTCGGGCGCTCGACCCATCCACTCGAGGAGCGCCTCCGCGAGCGGGTCGCCCTCCATCAACGCATCGCGCATCTGCGCGACCCGTGGATCGCTCGCGCGCACCTTCGGCACGATGGGCAGCCGCAGATCGATCAGGCCCGGCCCCTCGAGCGCTGGACGCCAGCGAGAGGGCACTGTCTTCTGCGAGCTCACGTGGGGCTGGGACATCGGCTCCTCCGTCTCCACACGCTAGCGTGCCCAGCGATGGCGGATTACTCGGGTCTCTGCGACACGCTCATGCCCCGTTCCCGTAAGAAGAAAACGCCCCCTCGCCCCCTGCGCGTCCCCCGACAAGCTCGGGGCCGCGCCACCTTCGACGCGATCCTCGACGCGATGGAGCGTCTGCTCGCCAAGCACGGCTATGTGGCCGTGACCACGAACCACGTGGCGGACACGGCCGGCGTCGGCATCGGGTCGGTCTACGAGTACTTCGGTGACAAGGACGCGATCGTCGCCGAGGTCGCGCGCCGCACGATCACGCGCATCCTCGACGACATCGCGAGCGCGCGCAGCGACGTGATGCCGATCGATCCCGAGGCCGCGCTTCGCGCGTGGATCCACACGATGTTCGTCGCCGTGCGATCGCGGAGCGACATCGTGCGCGTGCTGTGGCGCGAGGTGCCCTTCCTGTGGGAGCTCGAGGAGCTCCGCGCGCTGCCCGACCGAATGCTGGTGATCGCGCGCGCCGCCCGCCGCGAGCCCTCCCCGACCCTCGACGAGTCACAGCTCGAGGCCGCGACGTACCTCCTGACGGTGATGGTCAGTCAGGCCGTGATCACGAGCACGATCGAGCCCCCCTCACACCTGAGCCCCGAAGCGATCGAGACGACGCTCACGACCATGCTCGCGACACTGTTGCTCACGCCTCCACCCGCGAGATCGTGACGAGACGTGACGAAGCCGCTCAGTTGTCCGCGGCGCAGGCGCCGCGCGCTGGGGGCGCTGCCCCCAGACCCCGTACTGCCATTCGAGAACGAGAAACGATTGTTTCTCGGTCTCTCAGAGCGAGGGGGCGTCCCAGGGAACCACGCCGGCGTCGGGCGGGACTCGCGCTGGGATGCAGCGCTCCGACTCGCACGTCAGGCCCGCCGCGCAGCTGCGCCCGTGGCAGTCCTCGCCCAGCAGCGCGTAGAGGTGACAGCGCTGGCTGCCGCGGCCGAGCCTCGCGTCGAACGCGTGGTCGCAGTAGCGGTCGGGCGAGCACGCTCCCTCGACACACGGAGGCGCGAGCACGCACGCGTCGCCGACCTCGGGGCAGTACGAGTCGCCGTCGCACCCGAGCTCGCACGGGACGCCGCAGACGCTCTCGCCTCGGTACGGGCGCGAGCAGCCCAGGCCCTCGGCGCAGCGTGAGGTGAGGACATCGCGATCCTCGGCGCTGAGGGCCACGTCGTTCGTGCACGCGCTGCCGACCGGGAGCGTTCCGGTCTCGGGCGAGCACGTCGCGAAGCCCGTCCCGCCCGTCGTCCACGCCCACACGCAGTGCTCGCCGTCGGCGCAGCCCTCGTTCGTGACGAGCGTGCAGCTCGAGAGGTGATCGGTCGCGCAGAAGCCGAACGGTGCACCTACACCGTGGGTTGCATCCTCGTCGCTGAACGGGTGACAGAAGGATCCATCGTCGCAGAGCGCGCTGGTCTCGCAGAAGGGCTCGCACTCTCGGAGCGCGCAGTACGTCGTGCACACGCCCCGGAGGCAGCCTGCGCCGTCCACGCAGTCGTTCGACGTCTCGCACTCTCCGCCCAGCCCCACGCCGGAGCTCGGTAGGCAGCGGCGCTCTTCGCCGTGGCTCTGGCAGCGCTGGCCTTCTTCACACGTGCCATCGAGCAGCTCGCAGGGCTCGGACGACGCGAGACACTGGCCCTCCCAGCACGTGCCCTCGCAGCCGAACCGACAGGCTCGCCTGCAGCGTCCGTCGAAGCACGACATCCCCTCGCCGCACCCCGAGGTGACGTACCGCGTCGCCTCCTCCAGCGGTCGATCCCACGCGCACGCGTCGCCCTCGCCGAGCGCCCCCGCGGCGTCGACGCACCGCGTGCCCGCGAAGTAGCTTCCCTCCCCGAGGAACACCGCGCAGACCTCGTCGGTCTCGCAGTCGTCCTCGAACGGAACGCAGTCCCCGCGACCCCAGTCCGCGTCGGCAGAGCCGCCGCTGTTGACGTCGGTCCGCACGGTCGGCGCGTCGACGGGCACAGCAGCGTCGTTCGGGATCGCAACGTCGAGGCCGGCGTCATCGCTGGGCGGCGTGCTGCCGCAGCCCGCGAGCGCCATCCCCATCACGGCTACGAGCCATCGTGTGCCACGCGTTCTCATGCGCGCGAGCGTGCAACAGATGCGCCCGAGCGGGCGCCCGGATCTCGAGAGCTCCCTCTCCCTGCGTCGTCCCGACGTCGGAGGCCGCGAGCTCGTGGAGCTGCGTGGTGGTCATTCGGTCGACGGTTCGCCCTGCAGTTCACGTTGAGCCACTGCAAGACGGGTGCGAACCTGCGCGTCCATGCTTCGTCGACTCCTTTCGTGCGCTCCGCTCGCGCTCGCCCTCGCGGGCTGCCCCTCGCCCTCGAGCTCCGATGCGTCGCTCGGTCGGCCTGACGCCAGTCGAGACGCGTACTCGATCCTCGATGGTGGCACCGAGCCCGCGCCGCCGATCGATCTCGTCGCGGATCTGGCCGACCCGTTCGCGCCCGCGCGCCTGCGTTCGGGCACGCCGTTCCTCGTGAGCTCACGTGAGCCCGAGCCGCCCGAGGGTCTGCTCAACCGCGATCACAGCTACTACGTGCGCAGCGAAGACGGCCGCAACGTGATGATCGATCGCGAAGGCCCCGGTGTGATCACGCGCTGGTGGATGACGATCGGTGATCTGCCGGGCCCGATGGATCCCGAGAACGTCGTCGTCCGGCTCTGGATCGACGACGTGGAGATCGATCCCGACGGGGGCGAGCCCGGCATCACGCTCGGCGCACTGACCAACGGCAGCCTCACGGGCCTCGCCGATCCGTTCACGCTCGGACGTGAAGGCACGAGCGGCGGCTTCGTCGTGAGCCAACCGCTCCACTACCAGCGCTCGTTCCGCGCCGACGTCACGCCGAACCCGGGCTGGACGTACTTTCAATTCGAGGGCTTCGACTACGACCCAGGGACGCAGGTGGTTCCCTTCACGTGGCCGCTCGGCGCCGAAGCGCTGGGTGACCTCGAGGCCGCGGCGATCCTCTGGCGCGATCACGATCACCCCGGCATCGAGCGCCTCGGCGCCGAGGGCCCGCTCGCGATCGAGGCTCGGACGGAGCTGACGTGGATGGGCCCCGGCGTCGCCACCGAGCTCGCGCTCGAGGTGCCGCGCGCCGATCGCGACGAGGTCGCCATCGTCGTGACCGTCGACGGTGACGAGGTGCTCCATGCACCGCTCTCGTGGGTCGCAGGAGGCAACGCGCCAGCGGCGGCGTCGCACGGATCGGCCCTGTTCGTCGTCGATCCGATGATCGTGCGCCTCCACCACCCGATCCCCTTCGAGGACACGCTCGAGGTCGCGCTGGTGAACGAGGGTGAACGCGCGATCGATCGGGCGCGCGTGGGGGGACGCGTGGTCAGCGGTCCGCTCGATCTCGATCTCGGGCGCTTCCACGCGGACTGCGGCACCCACGGTCCCGTTGAGTCCATCCACATGTGCGGCACGAACGATCCGACGCTGCGTGCGCCGAACAACGTCGTCGCATCGTGGTCGGGCGCGCGCGGTCACTACGTCGGTCACTCGCTCGTCCAGCGCGTGGCGAGCTCGTGGTGGTGCGCGCTCGAGCCCGATCACGAGGTCTGGATCGACGGCGCCTACGCGCTGCTCGGCACCGGCATGGAGGACTACTACAGCGCCGGCTTCTACTTCATGAACGGCCCCATCAGCTGGGCGCTCGCGGGCGCGAGCGGCTGGACCCGCAGCGACGTCGACGCCTCGGCGGCCACACACGTCTACCGCCACCACCTCGTCGACACGATCCCCTTCGAGGACGAGCTCCGCTTCGAGCTCGAGAGCTACGTCGACGACACGGTCTTCGAGGGCTGCGCGTACTTCTACACAGCGCCGGAGTGATCCCCGCAGCGCGAGGAGCCGCGAGCCCGTGTCCGTGAATCACGGCCACAGCGTCCTCGTCCGACGCGCGCACTCATGACCGCGCTCCGTGATTCGCTGCGTCGCGAGCCTCGCGCGTGGGCCGCCGTGCTCGGCACGTTCGCGCTCGGTCTCGCTGCGCTCGTCGCGCTCGACGTGCTGCTCGCGCATGGATGGACCGCCGCGTGGCATGCGAGGCACGAGGGCGAGCGTGTGGAGCTCGCACGCACCGTCGAGCATCGGCTCGCGTTCCACAACGATCGACGCACCGTCGCGCGCACCATGGCCGCGTGGGACTTCGCGCGGCTCGGCATGCCGAGCGTGCAGCCTCCGGTGGACGTGACGCTGTCGGCGCGGATCACTGTGCCGAGCGGTGGTCGTCGGCTCGTCACCGAGGCAGAGGGCGAGCTCGCCATGCGCATCGACGGCGCGCCGATCACCAGCGACTTCGTGGTGCCCACGGGCGCGCACGATCTCGAGATCGACTGGCGCTGCGCGAACGACCGCGGGCCCCGCTTCGTCCTGCGATGGGTGGAGGGCGAGGGCGATCAGGCGATCGTCTCCGACGTGCCGAGGAGCGCGCTCGTGCCCGGCGATGGTGCCTGGCCCGCGACGCGTATCGCGCTGTGGCTCGCGGGCTCGGCGGCGTTCGCGGTGACCGCGCTACTGCTCTTCGTCGCGCTGCGGGATGGACGACTGCACGCGCGACGCCACCTGCACACGCTCGCGACGCTGTGGCTCGTCGCGATCGCGATCGGCTTTCGGGGCTTCGACTACGACGTCTCGCCCGATCCGCGCGACAACGAGGACGAGCTGTTCGCGATGTGGAACGGCCACTCGCTCCTCCACGACGGCGTCTCACGCGGCTGGACGCTGTGGCCCCAGCTCTACATGGACGAAGGCCCCGAGGTCGGCGTCGTGTCGATGGAGCACTACGTCTACCGATCGTTTCACGTGGTGACGCCGTACTTCGAGCATCCACCGCTCCTCCACGTGATGGTCGGCGCGGTGGGCCTGATCGGCGGCGCCGCCGATCACCTCGAGATGCGGCACGCGCACGGGCGCTTGGTTCCGCTCGCGCTCTCGGGGCTCGTCGTGGTGTTGATCCTCGCGATCGGTCGTCGTCTCGATCGCGGCTCGCCCGCGCCGTACTTCGCGGCGCTCTTGTGGGCGACGCTCCCGTGGATCGCGCTCCAGACCCGCGTGGTGAAAGAAGAGGCGCTGGTCACGCCGCTCGGGCTCGGCGTGGTGCTCGCGTTCCTCGTCTGGCGTGATCATCCCGATCGCGCGCGCGAGGTGGCATCGCCCGCGGCGCGTCGATGGCTCGTGCTCGCGGCATCGCTCGCGGGCCTCGCCGTGCTCACGAAGGTCACGGGCCTCGCGTTCTCGATCGCGCTCGGTGTGCTCGTCGCGCGGGTGGGACGCGCGCGAGACGCCGGCATCGTGGCGATCGGCGCGATCGTCGGCCTGTCTCTCCTCTGCCTCTACGGCGCGTCGCTCGGCTGGGACGCGTTCCTCTTCGCGCAGGAGACGCAGTCGCATCGCCCCGTGCACTTCAACATCTTCCTCCGCTTCTTCGACGACCCGATGATCAACCACAGCCTCGTCGGGCGCGGCTGGCTGCTCTTTCTGTGGCTCGCCGCAATGGCGAGCTTCTTCGCGCGTCAGCGACGCGACACGGCGGCGCTCGTGGTGCCGCTCTTCGCCTACCTCGGCGCCATCGGTCTCGGCTCCGGCACGTGGACGTACGGCTGGTACATGACGCCGCTCCTGCCGTTCCTCTGTTTCGGCGCGGGCCGCTTCCTCGCCGATCTGTGGCGCGACCCGGAGCTCGGCCGCGGCTCGATCCTCGTGCTCACGCTCGTCCTCTACTCGCTGAACTTCGCGACCTCCGAGACGTACTTCTTCTCGGCCGAGACAGACCCCTACGAGCCACGCCGCCTCGTCACATCGGTGCTCGCCGCGCTCTTGGTCCCCTTCGGTCTCGCGCAGGCCTTCGGCTGGAGAGGCGTGGGCCGCGTGGGGCTCGTGGCGAGCCTGATCACGATGATCGTGATCTCGATCGCGTTCGTCGGCGGCTACGACGTCGCACCGCACCGCGACTTCGATCGCAACAGCAGCTACGACGTCTAGGCTCGAAAGAGCCTTGAGGGACGCGAGGCGCTCCGGCATTCTGGCCTCGGCGGAGGTCTCGATGCGGGGAACTGCGACGCCGCCCGGGCGTGCACTGGGTCGACGATCACGCTGGGCGAGTGTGAGCCGGGTCGCGGGTCCGAAGGGAACGGCATTCGGGACTGTCTGGGATCGTCGTTCGACGCCGTGCCTCATTCCGTGTGGTACCCGTGCCCTGGTGGGACGACTTGCACTGAGGGCGACTTCGGGCCGCGCTGCGGTGGCTCCTGCACGGGGGACACATGCATCGAGGGCGGCCTCCTCCGCTGTCTCTCGGACGGATCGGTGCAGCTCGAGGAGTGCCCCGTCGGCACCGAGTGCGGCACGTTCGAGGGCGGCGTCGGCTGCCTTCCTGCAGGCGAGGCGTGCACCGTCACGCGATGTGATGGCGACGTAGCCCGGCAGTGCGCGCTGGGCCGAGAGTTTCCCCCGATCGATTGTGCCGAGTGGGGAATGGTGTGCTCGGCGGAATTCGGCTCCGCCCGCTGCGTGCCGCCCGAGGGTGACCCCGAGTGCGACGCTGCGAGCAGCCGTGAGGATCCGCGGTGCGAGAGCGGAGACATCGTGTACTGCGGCGCCGACCACCGCGAACATCGGTTCCCGTGCTCGATGCATGGGTTCTTTGGGTGCGCGTCGAACGGTCTGGGCGAGCCCTACTGTGTGCCGACAGGCACGGCTGTCTGGCGATAGCCCGAGTCACGCCCGGTTGACTGTCTCGCGGAGACACCCGCGGCCGCCTCACAAGGATGCAAGCAGTCGCGTCCCTCACAGCCGCACACGAGCGCGACGCGTCGTCGCGCGACCAGCGACAGCGCGTCGGAGAGCTTCCGACACATGCCGTAAGGCTTCCGAGATACCCGGCGGAGCTTCCGAGAAACGGTGGGACGCTTCCGGCGAATCCGCGAAGCCCGAGGGAGAATCCCGCAAGCCTTCCGCCGAACGCGAGCAGACTTCGGCGGTCTCTGCGAACGCTTCGCCGACATCCTGCGGAGCCTCCGCCAGACCCTCGAGAGCCTCGGCGATATCCGCACGGGCCGACGCCGAATGCGAACGACCCTCGGGTCTTCGCCGCGAAGCTTTCGAGATTCCCCATGGGCCCGGGGCGAAATCCGGGGCGCCTTCCGACGCCGCGTCGGGAGCCTCTCGGCCAAGCGCCGACGCCCTCGCGGCCGACGCCGTGGCGCTAGGAAATCGTACGCCCGCTGCGCGAAGGCGGACTTCGATGAGACAGTCACCGCGAGGGGCGCGCGGGCGGGGGCATTCGCGCAGCGTCGGCGCGGAGACGACAGAGGGGAACAACGGCGCGTCGATCTCGTTCAGCCCACTTCGCGGGGCTCAGTCGTCGAGGCTGGTGATCACCGGTCCGCCGAGCGATACGCACGTGCCTGCGCAGCAGACACCATCCAGACAGTCGGCGTCGGTGCGACGACAGCGCTGACCGCCACGGCTCCTCAGCGACTCCTGACAGCGCATCGTGCCGGGGTCCTCGGTGTCCTCCGCGCAGATGCCTTCGGAGCACGGCTGCCGCTCTTGCGGAGCACACGTCTCGCCGAGACGGCGTGGGTTCGGAACGCAGATCCCATCGATGCACGCCGTGCCGAACGCCTCGGGGGCGCACCACGACCCTTCCGAGCTCGGCGCGCAGGGATCGCCGAACACTGGCAGCGCGACGCAGCGTCCATCGGCGCACGCGGCGTCGCGGCCGCACCACATGTAGTCCGTGCACGCCTCACCGATCGCGGGAACGGGCACACAACGATCGATGCCGTCTGGCTGCGCGAGACACTGGCCCGCGCCGCACGATCGAAAGACCACGTCAGCGCCGTCGGCCACGTACCCACACGGCGTGTCGAACGCGGCAGCCTCCGAGCGCACGACCGACGCGCAGACGCCCTCGAGACAGACCGACGCGCGCAGACAGGGTCCGATCGGATCGTCGATGCCGAGCTCGAGCTCACAGGCCTCGCCGTCCGCAGTGCGGGGAACACAACGACCCACCCGACAGAGCTCCTCGCCCACGGGCATACCGCGCGGACCCACTTCCTCCCCCTCGCAGCGCAGCCGCTCGCCGCACTCGGCATCGAGACGACACGGTCGATCCTCGACCGGCGGCACGCGCGGCCGGAACAGCGGACCGCAGGTGTTGGGATCTTCTTCGGAGCACGTGCGCATGCGCTCGCGCAGACACGCGAGGGTCTCGGGCACGATCTCGAGCACGCCGAGACGGATCAGCGTCAGCTCGTCCTCGCTCGCGCGCACGAGGTCGGCGCCCTCGCTCGGGAAGTACGCCTCGCAGCCCTCGTCGGTGATCGGTCGACCACACGCGCGCTCGGCGTCGCACGTCTCCGCGTCGATCTCGCGGAGCAGCTCGCGCGCGCAGTCCACGCTGCGCGGGCTCGTGACGCAGGGGTCCTCCAGCGGGTCGTACGCGTCGGGCCCCGCGTCGCCCCGATCCGCATCGGGGCGCGCCCACGCGTCGGGCCCTCGCGCGTCGATCGACGGATCGATCGACGCGTCCTCGGACACCGAAGGCCCATCGCACGCGCAGCCCGGCACACCGAGCGCTGCGACGCCGAGACCCAGCGCGATCGCGCACCCGAAGCTCCCTCGCGTCATGGTCCTCCTCGCGTCGACCCCGTCGACGACTCCGAGAGTCGCCCGCGGCGAGCTGCTTTTCCAACCGGCGGGCGACTTCGGTAAGCGCTTCGAGAAGCTCCCCCCGAAGCCAACCGCGTTGGCACTTGGTGTCGAGGCCTCCTCGGCGATCGCGGCCGTTCCACGTGGAACGGTGGTTGCGGAGCGGCGGGGTCGCACGTTCGATCCCCTGGTCCCGTCGCTCGCACGTCCCCGCCTCGCAGCTCTCGGAAACGCTGGCCCCCCTTTGGAAACGCTGCCCCCCTCTTGGAAACCCGGCGCGGCCCGGACGACACAGCTCGCAGCCATCCCTCGATGGCGTCCCGCTCGGCCCTCGCCGAGAACATCGTTGATCCCCGGCCTGCCGTCCTTGTACCCTGACGCCGCGCTGCAGCCCTCTCTGGTTCCCTGGCGTACGCGTGAGCTTCGGAGCTCTCTCCGAGGAGGATTCATGGATTCCCGTTCCACTTCGTCCAGTCGTTCTTCCCTCTCTCGGTGGAAGCCGAGCGTCACGATCGGCGCTGCCGTGCTGACCGTCGCGGGCATCTCGGCCGCGGGCTGCCTCGAGCGTGGCCTCAAGCCGGTGAACCCGTGCACACGCTCGAGCGTCGGCCAGCGCATCCAGGTCACGAACGTCGACAACGTCGACCTCCTGTTCATGGTCGACAACTCGAACTCCATGGCCGAGGAGCAGGTGAACCTCGTCGCCGAGCTGCCGCGCCTGGTGCGCGTGCTCGCGTCGGGTGATCGCGACAACGACGGCACGCGGGACTTCAACCCCGTGAAGTCGCTCCACGTCGGCGTCGTCACCAGCGACATGGGCGCGGGACCGAACACCGGCGTCCCCACCTGCGCGCGTGGCCTCGGCGACGACGGCATCCTCCGCAACCGCAGCCGCCTGACCACGGCGCCGTGCATGGCGACCTACCCGTCCGGCATCTTCGAGTTCGATCGCGAGCGCATGGACGACCCGAACACGTTCGGCACGACCGTGGGCTGCGTGGCCAACATCGGCACCGGCGGCTGCGGCTTCGAGCAGCAGCTCGAGGCCTCGCTCAAGGCGGTCACGCCGATCATGGCGTCGTCGTCCAACCGCCCCGGCTACATGCCCCCCCGCTTCGTCAGCGCAGACGGCATCCCCGACACCGTGGCGGGCAACGCCGACAGCCCCGGCAACGCGGGCTTCCTCCGCGCCAACTCGGCCCTCGCCATCGTCCTCGTCACCGACGAAGAAGACTGCTCGGTCCGCGACTACGGCCTCTTCGTGAGCGGCGATCCGCGCTTCGCCGGCGTGCCGCTGAACCTGCGCTGCAACACGTTCGGTGACCCGGGCGCGGGCTTCATCCACCCGGTCGACCGCTACGTCAGCGGCTTCCTCGGCCTCCGCTCCGATCCGAACCTCCTCATCTTCTCGGGCATCGTGGGCATCCCGCCGGCCACCGAGTCGCTGGCGTTGAGCGGCAACTACAGCGGGATCCTCGCGGATCCGAACATGATCCCCACGCCGAACCCCGAGGGCACGAACCTCAACCCGTCGTGCTCCACGGACAACGGCGTCGCCTACCCGCCCATCCGCATCGTGCAGACGGCAGCGGGCCTCGCGTCGGCTGGCGCGGCCGTGTCGCTCTCGTCGATCTGCTCCTCGAGCTTCCAGCCCGCCATCGACACCATCATCGCCAAGATCGCCGACGCCCTCCGCGGCGCCTGCCTCCCGCGCGCGCTCAACGCAGCGGCTGACGGCACCGTGGACTGCGAGGTCTACGAGCTCCTTCCGGCCGCTGGCGTGGAGGGCGTCATCACCAACTGTGATGACCCCCTCCTCCCCGGCCGCACGTTCGCCGAGACCGTGGTCGAAGAGGACGGCCCGCCGCGTCAGCTCTGCCGCGTCGCCCAGGTCGAGCGCGCGAACATCAACAGCCAGCCGGGCTGGTACTACGACGACTTCGATCCGGACCTCGCCGACACCTGCGGCTCCACGCCCCAGCGCATCGCCTTCACGGGCATGGCGCCGCCGGCCACGGGCTCCGAGGTTCGCCTCGAGTGCCTCCAGACCATCGCGCTCGGCAACGGCGGCGTCGACGTCAGCTGCGACGGCGACGAGGGCACCTCCGGCTGCAACATCGGCATGTTCTGCGAGGACCCGCTCGCGAACGTCTGCAACACCGGCTACAGCCTCCCCGGCGGTCCGACCGGTGGTGGCGCGCAGCTCGGCTGCGACCCCGTCGAGCGTCTCTGCGGCGTGCCCTGCACCTCCGACGCGACGTGCACCAGCGCGGGTCTGCTCGGCTACGTCTGCGACACCCGCACGAACGAAGTGGCTGCGGGACCGGACGGCGTGGCCGACGTGCCGGAGTCGCTCCGCAGCTCGCCGCGCAACTACTGCGTGAACCCGACCTGCAACTGATCCGCTGATCCCACGGACTCGAGAGAGTCGCGAGAGCCTCGTCCTTCGGGACGGGGCTCTTTTGCTTGGAGGGGCCGTGCGGCCCCTCCCCCGCGATGCGGGGCCCCTACCCGCTCCACTCGCTTCGCTCGTGCTGCGCGCGGGGCCCCAGCCCCGCTTGCGATCCGCCGACTCGCATCGTGCGCCGTGCGTGCTCCGCCCGAGGCCAGCCCCGCTTGCGCTCGACCTCTCGCATCTCCGCGTTCGATCGCATTGGAAGCGATGACGGGGCTCGACGACACAGCGGTGGAGGTCGTCATGAGCAAGCGCTCGTTGGGTGTGGTCGCTTCGTTGGTCGCGCTGTCGAGCAGCGCGTGTCTCGAGCGTCGTCTCGAGTCCGTCGCGCCGTGCACGCGCAGCTCGGTCACGCAGAACGTGCGCGTGCAGTACGTCGACACGGTCGATCTGCTCTTCGTGATCGACGACTCGGGATCGATGGAAGAAGAGCAGCGCTCGCTCGAGCGCGAGATCCCGCGCTTGGTGCAGGTGCTCGCGAGTGGTGATCGCGACGGCGATGGCGTGGAGGACTTTCGTCCCGTGCGCTCACTGCAGGTCGGCGTGGTGAGCACCGATCTCGGCGCAGGCGTGCCTTCCCCACGAACGCTCGGCGCGTGCGTGCACGGCGTGGGCGAAGGCGGCGTGCTGCGTCGCACAGCGGCGGGCTGCAGCGAAGACGATGACGGCGTGTTCTCGTTCGCGCGCGGCGAGGACGCCACGCAGTTCGTGAGCGACGTGAGCTGCGTGACCACGCTCGGCACCACCGGCTGCGGGCTCGAGCAGCCGCTCGAGGCAGCGCTGCGCGCGATCACGCCGGCCGAGGCCACGACATGGACCGCACCGGGCTACACGCCGCCGCGCTTCCTCGATCCCGACACCGGCGCGTACTCCATGCCGGGCAACGCGCTCGGCGCCAACGCGGGCTTCGTGCGCGAGGACTCGGTGCTCGCCGTGGTGCTCGTCACCGACGAGGAGGACTGCTCGGCGGCCGACACGTCGATCTTCGCCGACGACGCGACCGCGGCCGCGCGCTTCGGCGGTGGTGATCTCCAGCTGCGCTGCACGCGCTTCGCCGATCGCAGCGCGAACGTGCTCCACGCCGTCGAGCGCTACGTGGACGGGCTCGTGGGGCTGCGACGCGAGCCGGGCCTCGTGGTGTTCTCCGCGATCGCCGGCATCCCGAGCGATCTCCTCGAGGGCGCGAGCTCCGCGCGTGGCCTCGACTACGGCGCGATCCTCGCCGATCCGCGTATGCAGTACGCCGAGACGGGCGAGCGCGAGAACTTCCTCCGCGACGCGTGCACGACCTCGAGCGGCAGCGCCGATCCTGCGCGTCGTGTGGTGGCGGCGGCCGCGGGCCTGGCCGATCGCGGCGTCGCCGTGTCGCTCGCGTCGATCTGCGCGAGCGACTTCGGCCCTGCGATCGACGGCGTGGTCGCGCGCATCGCCGACGCGCTCAACGGCGCGTGCCTGCCGCGCGATCTCAACCCCGACGCGGACGGGCGCGTGGACTGCGAGGTCTACGAGGTGCTGCCCGGCGCGGGCACGACGAGCTCGGTCACCGAGTGCGCGCGCCTCGGTGGACGCACGCTGTCGTCCGTCGTGGAGATCGACGGCGTGCTGCGCGAGCGCTGCCTCGTGACGCAGCTCGATCGCGCGAGCGGCCTCGCAGGCACGAGCCCCGGCTGGTTCTACGACGATGCGAGCGCCGAGCGCGCGGCGAGCTGCGGCGAGGACGGTCAGCGCATCGCGTTCACCGAGATCGCACGCCCCGCGCTCGGCTCCCTCGTGCAGCTCGAGTGCCTGCAGACCATCGGCCGCGCGCAGGAGAACGCTGACTCGGCGTGCGACGACAGCATCGCGACGTGCGAGCTCGGCATGTTCTGCGAGCCCGGCGCGGCAGATCGCTGCGGCACCGGCAGCACGTCACGCGACGGCGTGCCGATCCCGTTCGTGTGCGACGAGGTGGAGCGCCTGTGCGCCGCGCCGTGCACCTCCGACGCGGACTGCCGCAGCGCAGGCCTCTCGGGCCACGTGTGCGATCAGCGCACGAACGGCGAGGCCGCGGGCGGCGCGCTCGAGATCGACCCCGCCCTCGCGGGATCGATCCGAGGCACCTGCGTGAACCCCACCTGCAATTGAGTCGGCCGGCCAAAGGGAAGCTGGCGCAGAGGTCCCTCGACCCAAGCCAGATCAGATCCGAGACCGAGAAAGGAATCGCTCCTCGGTCGCGGGATTTGGTTGGGGCGCCATGCGGCGGGGTTTGCGCAGCAAACCCCTGGAGCAGGAGCGAGGAGGAGTCTTCGACGATCGAGCCGGCGATCGGACACGCGCGCAGCGGACGAAGTGGGCGAGCACGGGAGAACCCGGGGGGGTGCAGAGGGGCCAGCGGCCCCTTTGCCCGGCCAGCTCAAGCGCTGAACGCGGTCTTGGACCACTCGCGCATCACCTGATCTCCCGGACGGTCGAGGTGGATGCTGTGATCGACACGCGTGACCCAGGCGATCGGGATGTAGTGGTGAACGCCTGCCCCGTCCTTGTTCACCTTGATGGAGCTCTTGCCCTCCATGCGGTCGACGATGCCGACGGCGCCGTTCTGCGAGCACACGATCGACATGCCCGTCTTGATGTTCGTGATGTCGATGTTGGGCGCGGTCTTCGTCGACGCGGACTGCGGGGTCGCCTTGTCATTCAGCGTGGTCATGGAGCTCGCTTCTTTCGTGAGGCGCGGCCGACTCGGACGCGCCTCACGCGCTCAGCACCGGTCGTGCCGCGCGCGTTCTGGCTCGAAAGGCATGCAGCGCCGTGGGCGACCGCGTGATCTCGCCTCGATCGAGGCGGCAATGGTGCGCGTCCTCTAACTCTTGCGTGGCACCGCGAACGATCGATAGACGACGAGGGCGGAGAGCGAAGCGAAGAGGCCGAACGCAACGCTCCAGCCGCTGAGCCGGTCGAGAGGGACCGCGTCCACGAGCTGCACCACGAGCGCGCCCGCCACGGCGCCCGCAGCCCCGACCGCGAGGTCGACCCGCAGACCCACGCCGCTGTCGCGCTTGGTGCGATCCGCGACGACGCCGAGCAGGAGACCGATCATCAGGGCAGCGATCAACGACATGAGCCCGACCTTCCGCAGCAGCGCTGGGCGCGCCCGACATCGGCGCTTCGGCGGGATCCCAGAGGGTTGGCGGCGGACGGCGTCGAGGATATCCGTGTGGAATCGAGACCCCGTGCCATGAGGATCGAGCCGTCCGCCGACCTCTCGCTACGCATGAGCGATGCCAGCGTAGACAGGCTCGTCCGCGATCACGCGTTTCTTCGCGAGAGCTCCCCTCGTCGCGTCCACACGCGCCGCGCCGCGCGGATTCGCACGCGGCGCATGGCCTCGATCGCGATCAGGCGCCTCGCGATCCCGACCGAAGGCGGTCCTTCGATCTCAATCGCGGCGGCGGAGCCGCACGAGCGTGGCCACGAGGTCGATCGGCGCGACGGGCTTCTCGAGGTAGCCCTCGAAGCCTGCCGTGAGCGCGCGTGCACGATGGCCGCCCGTCGCGTAGCCGCTGAGCACCACAGCGCGCAGCGCCCCACCTGCGTCGGCAGGGAGCAGGCGCAGGCGCCGGATCAGCTCGTAGCCGTCC
This sequence comes from Deltaproteobacteria bacterium, assembly GCA_017303575.1. Lineage (GTDB taxonomy): Bacteria > Myxococcota_A > Polyangia > Polyangiales > Sandaracinaceae > JAFLCL01. The sequence goes on along the minus strand of JAFLCL010000110.1, from coordinate 6,808 downwards.
TCGACGGGCATGCCGAGATCCGTGACGAGCAGGTCGGGCAGCTCGGCCGCCACCAACGCGAGCGCCTCGGCGACCGACGACGCTGCCGAGGTCCTCGCGCCGTGTCGCGCGAGCACGTCGACCACGGCCTCGCGCGCGTCCGCTTCGTCGTCCACGACGAGGACGTACGTGCCCTCGAGCGGCCGGCCTTCTTCGGGCGATGACGCCAGCGGTCCGACCGAAGGCGCCTCGGCCTCGAGCGGAAGGAGCATCGCCGCGATCGGGAGCCGCACGGTGAACGTGGCGCCCTTGCCTGCGCCCCCGCTCTCGACGTGCACGGTGCCGCCGTGCAGCTCCACCAGCTCTCGCACGAGCGTGAGGCCGAGCCCCAGGCCCGGCTGCGTTCGAGTGCTCGCGCTGTCGGCCTGTCGGAAGCGGTCGAACACGTGGGTGAGAAAGTCGGCTGGGATGCCGCTGCCGGTGTCGCGCACCACCACGATCGCGTGCTGTCCCTCGCGCGTGACCGTCGCGCGGACCGAGCCTCCGCGCGGCGTGAACTTCACCGCGTTGAAGAACAAGTTCCACATCACCTGCTGCAGGCGATCGGGGTCGCCGAGGACGATGCTCACCGCACGGCGCCCCGTGAGTTCGAGCTCGACGCCCTTCACCTCGGCCGACGCTCTCACGCTCCCGAGCGCCGACTGCGCGATGTTCACGAGGTCGACCGGCGTGCGCTCGAGGTGCAGACCGCCGGTCGCGAAGCGCGAGTGATCGAGCAGATCCGACAAGAGCCGTCCCTGCGCCTTCACGCTGCGAACGATCGCCGCGAGCGCCCTCGCCTGCGTGGTCGGATCGGGGCTCGGCGCTGCACCGAGGAGGATGTTCGTCCAGCCCGAGATCACGTTCAGCGGACCGCGCAGCTCGTGCGAGACGGTGGCCACGAGCTGGTCCTTGAGGACGTCGGAGGCCTCGGCGCGTCGCCGCGCGTCGTCCGAGAGCGTCACCACGGCGTCCCGCTCGCGCTCGATCCGCAGCGCCTCGGTGCGGTCGTCGAACGACACGAGGAGGTGCCGCTGCGTCCCTCGCTCGAGGTGGAGCTCCCGCGCCCCGATCCACAAGGGCCGCGGGTCGTGGGCGGATCCGATCGTGATGAGGAATCGCTCGAACGAGGTCCTCGCGGCGAGCACTTCCTTCAGCGCGTCGAGGAGCTCGGGCCGGTTCCATTGTCCGCCGCACACCTCGGCCACGTGCCCACCGCGGATCTGATCCGGCGTGGTGTCGAACGCCTCGTGGAAGGCTGCGTTCGCCCGCTCCACGCGCAGCCCAGCGTCGAGCACGAGCAGCGGCTGCCTCACGGTGTCGATGAGCGCGTTGGCGCTCGCGAGCGCCTCGCGGAACTCGAGGTTCGTCTGCGAGAGATCGTTGTTCCGATCGTGGAGCTCCTGGTTCAACGTCTCGAGCTCTTCGTTCGCCGACTGGATCTCCTCCTGCGCGGTCTGGAGCTCCTCGTTGACGCTCTGCATCTCTTCGTTGGACGAGAGCGCCTCTTCGTTGCTCGACTGCAGCTCCTCGAGCGCCACCTCGTGCTCGCGCAGGAGCGCGTGCATGTAGTCGGTGGTCTGCGCGAGGCCGCGATCGAGACGCACGAGCTCCTCGTCGCGCGTTCGTTCGGGCTCGCTGCGCTGGCGGTGCCCCGCGCTGGGGTCGGCCCGCTGGGACTCGAGCTCGAAGAGCACCAGGAAGCAGCGCTCGGTCGTGGACCGGCCGCGGAGGGGGAACACGCTCGCGCTCACGGCGATGAAGTCGCCGCGGTAGTGCACCCGGAGATCGCCGCTGTGAGCCGGCGCGTCGTGTTGCTGCGCGTCCTCGATCGCCTTTCGCACACCGACGAGCAGGCCCTTGCGCAGGAGCCGAGCGAGGTCGAGCGTGGCCCTTCCGTGGCCGTGGTCGAAGAACGGATCGGTGTCCCCGCGGAACTCGAGCACGCGGAGAGAGCCGTCGATCACCACGCCCGCAGGCGCGTAGCGCGCGAGCGTGGCGCGATCGGCCTCGCGCAGGACGTCGAACGTCGACATTCCCTGCGTCGTGGTCGCAGCGAGCACGCTGGCGTTGCCCGAGGCGCGCAGCGTCGAGGGAACGCGCGTGGGCCCCGTGCCTTGCTTGCGCATGTAGAGGCGGTGCTTCTCGTCCATCGCCGCGAAGCGGCCGGCGAGCGGGCCCACGGTCTCGGCAGGCCCGAGCAGGAGGAAGCCGCCGGGATTGATGGCGTAGTGGAGCGATGCAAGCACTGTCTCTTGCGCAGGCAGCTCCAGGTAGATCAGCACGTTGCGGCAGCTGACGAGATCCATGCGCGAGTAGGGCGCGTCGCGCGTCAGGTCGTGACGCGCGAAGATGCAGACGTCGCGCACGGACTTGCTGACCTGGTAGTGGCCGGCCGACGCGGTGAAGAAGCGGCTGAGCCGCTCGGGAGACACGTCGTGCTCGATGGTGTCGGGGTAGATGCCCGCGCGCGCCTTGGCGAGCGCGTGCTCGCTCAAGTCCGTGCCGAAGATCTTGATCGCGGCCGGTCGGCCCATGGCAGCCGCGCGCTCGAGCAGGCAGATGGCGATCGAGTAGACCTCCTCGCCCGTCGCACACCCTGCGACCCACACCCGGACGGGCGAGGCGTCCGGTCGCTCGTCGATCAGGGCAGGGATGACGCTCGCGGCGAGCGCATCGAAGACCGCCGCGTCGCGGAAGAACGAGGTGACGCTGATGAGACAGTCCTCGAACAACGCCGCGGTCTCGTCCGGTCGCTTCTCGAGCAGCGCTGCGTACGCCGCGTGGGAGTCGAGGTGGTGCACGAGCATGCGTCGCGCGATGCGTCGTCCGAGCGTGGCGCGCTTGTAGGCGCCGAAGTCGGTGCCGGTGGCTTGGCGCAAGTGGACGAGGACGGCGCCGAGATCGGGCGCCGCCGGCTCGCCCGCTCGCGGATCCTCCCGACGTATCTGCTCCGCGTCGGAGACGTAGGGGTGACGCGCGAGCCGACCCAGCTCCTCACCGATGGCCTCGGGGGTCAGCACCATGTCGGCGACGCCCGCTGCGATCGCGCTCCTGGGCATGGCGTCGTACTTCGCCGAGCCCGGCTCCTGCACGAGCGTGACGCCGCCCGCGGCCGCGATCGCTCGGAGGCCGAGCGTTCCGTCGGCGCCCATCCCCGAGAGCACCACGCCGATCGCGCACCGGCCGTCCATCTCCGCGAGCGCTCGGAAGAGCGCGTCGATGGGAAGGAACGGCGTGCTGGAACTGTCACGCGGCTCGAGCCTCAAGAAGCCGTGAGAGACGGTCAGCGTCTTCGACGGCGGGATCACGTAGATGCGATTCTCGAGGACACGCTCGTCTTGCTGCACCTCGGTGACCGCCATCTTCGTCTCCCCCGAGAGCAGCGAGGCGAGGATGCTCTCGTGGTTCGGGTCGAGGTGCTGCACCAGCACGAACGCCATCCCAGTGTCGATGGGCAGCGCACGGAGCAGCCGACGAAACGCGTCGAGACCACCGGCGGACGAGCCGATGCCCACGATGGGACACGGAACGTCGCTGCCCTCGTGAGCGCTCAACGTGACTCGCTCGGCGAGCGGGCAGACCGAGGAGAAGGAGGAAGAGTCATGAGCGTCTCCATGCTCGCGCAGTGCCAGCGGGAATGCCGCCCACGCGTCGAGCAGCGGATCCGCGCGAAGACGGAGGTGGCCGCCGGGCGACCAGAGCATGGCACGCGCCGTGCGCGAGCGGCGGAATGCACGTCACAGCCTGGCAAGCCTCGGGTGAGACGCGATCCCGACGGATCGTGGTCTCGACGCCGATCCCTCGTCTCCTACGCGCCCTGCGGCCGTCACCGCGCGCGCGAGCGGCTCCGAGGGTGCCGCACTGTCACGCCCCGTGTCGGGACATATTGTCCCGTGCCGGACGCGAGTTGCGGGGCGCGCGATGAGCCCCGTCGAGGCAACGACCGACGCGCGCGCGACGGGGGCGCGCGGCTCCGTCTTGGTCATCGACGACGACGCCGACACCGCCGAGGTGCTGTGCGAGCTCTTGCGCCGCGCTGGGTTCGCGACGCGCTGCGAGCTCAACGCGACCGACGCGCGCGTGGCGACGGACGACGTCATCGAGGCCGTGCTGACCGACCTGGTCATGGCGCCCACGGATGGTCTCTCGTTGTGCGCGCAGATCAGCGAGCTGCGCCCCGACCTTCCCGTCGTCGTGATGACCGGGCACGCGAGCATCGATGCTGCGGTGGGCGCGCTGCGGGCGGGCGCGTTCGACTTCATCCTCAAGCCGGTCGACCCGGAGCTGCTCGTGCTCGCGGCCGACCGCGCGGTCGCGCACCATCGCCTCAAGAGCGAGGTGCATCGGCTCCGCGCCGAGGTCCTCGAGTCGAGGGGGTTCGATCTCATCCTGGGCAAGAGCCTCGCGATGCGATCGTTGCTCGACGTGGTGAGCCGCGTGGCGCCGACGAACGCGACGGTGCTCGTGACGGGCGAGAGCGGCACGGGCAAGGAGGTCGTGGCGAGAGCGATCCATGCGCGGAGCTCGCGGAGCGCCGGCCCGTTCGTCGCGATCAACTGCGCGGCCGTCCCCGCGAGCCTGCTCGAGAGCGAGCTCTTCGGTCACGCGCGCGGCGCGTTCACGGATGCGCGGACCGCGCGGCGTGGCCTGTTCCTCGACGCACAGGGAGGCACGCTCTTCCTCGACGAGATCGGCGAGATGCCGCTCCAGATGCAGGTGAAGCTCCTGCGCGCGCTGCAAGAGCGCACGGTGCGCGCGGTGGGCGGCTCGGGTGAGTCGCCGTTCGACGCACGCATCATCGCGGCCACCAACCGCGATCTCGAGGTCGAGGTCGCCGCGGGTCGGTTCCGCGAGGATCTGTTCTATCGAATCCACGTGTGCGCCGTGCCCGTGCCGCCGCTGCGCGATCGCGACGGCGACACGCTCATCCTCGCGCGCGCGTTCCTCGCTCGCTTCGCGGCCAAGCAGGAGAAGGCGGTGCGCGGCATCTCGGCGCCCGCGCTCGCGCAGATCGCGCGCTACCGCTGGCCTGGCAACGTGCGAGAGCTCGAGAACTGCATCGAGCGCGCTGTCGCGATGACGCAGCACGACCAGCTCGTGCTCGAGGACCTCCCGACGCGCGTGCGAGAAGGCCACCTCGAGCCCTTGAGCGCTCTGCTGCCCACCGCCATCACGGATCTCGTGTCGATGCAGGTGCTCGAGATGCGCTACATGGAGCACGTCATCAAGGTCGTGAACGGCAACAAGACACGGGCCGCGCGCATCCTGGGCTACGACCGCCGCACGCTCTATCGCAAGCTCGATCCCAAGGCGCAGAACCCACCGCAGTCCTTTCCGCCGCCCGAGTCGCTGGACGCGGTGCTCGCAGGGACGTTCGTGGGGCCCGCCTCGACCTGAGCGCGCCGACGAGGGAGCGATACCGCCTCACACGAGGCGGACCGGGGGTGAGCGCTCGCGCCGCTCCGGCTCCGGCAAGCTCACGAACACCCGTCCCCAGCGCATGATCACGCGATCGAGGACCGCGCGCGCTCGGACGGCCCCGCGCATGCAGCGCTGCACGCATGTACTGCTCACCCTCGTCGGACCCCGACGGACCCGCCACACAGCGCGCCAGCGCGCGCCCTTCGCCGCTGCGTCGTGTGCTCGTCGTGAACGACGAGATGGACATGCGGCCCGATCTCGCGCGCGAGCTCGTCGGCAAGCTGCGCTGCGCGGTCGAGACGGCAGGGAGCCTCGACGCGGCGCTCCGATCGTTGGGCACCCACCCGCCTCAGGCCGTCATCGTCGATGGCTCCACGTACGCGTCGTGTCTCGCGCTCGTGCGCACGCTCCGTGCAGCCATCGGGTCGCGCAAGGTGGTGATCGTGGTCTTGCTCGCCCAGCACCACCCGCACGACTGGGAGGCGCTGCGCGACGCAGGCGCCGACGCGAGCTTCCACCAGCCGATGGCTGCGGCCGAGCTCGCGCGTGGAGTCCTCGGTCTCACGCTGGGGCAGCGGGCGACCTCGGAGGAGTGACCCCCAGTCGCCCGACGGAGCGGAGCCCATGCGTCTGCGAACGAGATTGCGCCGGACCGAACGGCTCGCGGAGCGGGCGAAGGTCGAGGCGGTGCTCCACTGGGGCAGCGTCCGACGTGGCGCCGTCGGCATCGCGGCGCTCGTGGCGGTCGTCGGCTCGTTCTGGATGCTAGGCCTGGCGTGGAGCGGATCAGCCGCCGACCTCCGGCCGGGCGTGGTCGTGATCGGCATGGGCCTCGACGTGGTCCTCGTGGCGGCGTTCGCGCTGATGGCGCTCCAGAACCCCCGCATCGATGGTTCGCGGACTGCGTGGCTCGGCGCGATGCTGTTGATCGCGCCCCTCGCGCTGTTCGCCTACTGGTGGCTCCACGTATGGCGCGCGCCCCGGCTCGAGCCCGTGCTCGCGGTACCAGGCGGCCGGGTCGGACTCGAGCGCGCCCACCATCACCGGCAGCGTCGTGCGCAGCGCATGCCGGGGGTTCCACTCGAGCAGGCGGCGCGCGCGGCCGATGTCGACGGCGTAATGATCGTTCGCGCGGTCGATCATCCACGGGCGCACGAACGCATCGCCCCACGGCAGCCGGTTCTGCAGCCAAGCGCCGAGTTTGGCGAACGGGCCCGGCACGGTGACGGTCTCTTCGCTCGTGCCCAGCAGCAGGCGCTGCCAGCTGCCTGCCTGCCTGCCTCATCCCGCCTGCTGCTGCTGCGGCGGCGCCGCAGGCCAACGCGGAGGGCAGCCTGCTGAGCGACGAGGAGCTGTGGACTGTGCT
>JAFLCL010000011.1 GCA_017303575.1 Deltaproteobacteria bacterium | reverse complement strand
GCGTCCGAGCTCGCCCCCTCGCGCCTCGATGCGATCGTGGCCGCGCTGCCGCCCGCGGTGCGCAGCCGCTTCGACGCGGGCGCGTTGCCACCGGTCGCGGAGTTCCGGCCCGTCACCACGTTCTTCGCGGCGCTGCCGCGCATCGACATCGAGGACGCCTCGGTGCGCGCGCGCCTGCAGGACGCCGTGCGCGCGATGCAGGTCGAGATGACGCGCCTGGGCGATCCTCACCTCGAGGTGCTCGGCGACAAGGGCATGGGCTTCATGGGCGTCTTCGGGCTCCCGCCCAAGGCCAACGACGACGACGCTGTCCGCGCGATCGAGGCCGCGCTCGCGGTGCGCGCCACCTTCGCGGCGCGCGACATGACCGTGTCGGTCGGCGTCGCCTCGGGTGTGGTGTGGGCCGGTCCGGCGGGCGCGACGGGACGTCACTCGTACGACGTCGTCGGTCCGCCCGCGATCGTGGCCGCGCGTCTCATGCAGGTCGCGGGCGACGACGTGCTCACCGACGCGCAGACGCGGCGTCTCGCGGGGCGGACCGTGGAGTTCGTGGAGCTCCCGGCGATCCCGCTCAAGGGCTTCTCCGATCCACAGCCCGTCTTTCGTCCCAGCGGGCGGCGTACCGGTCGTGCGCGTGTGATCCCGCGCCTCGCCGGGCGCAGCGCGGAGCTGGCGCGGATCGTCGTGCACGTCGCGGCACTGTTCGAGGGCCGCGGTGGCTCGGTGATCGTCGAGGCCGATCCCGGCATGGGCAAGTCGGTCTTGCTGCAGGCCGCGCGCGATCTCGCGGTCGATCGAGGCGCGTCGGTGTTCGACGGCGGCGCGGACTCGATCGAGGTCGCCACGCCCTACTTCGCGGTGCGTGGCGCGGTGCTCGATCTGCTCGGCGTGCCCGCTGGATCGTCGGTCACTGCGGCGCGCGAGATCGTCCTCCAGCGCCTGCGCAACGACGTGCCCGACCTCGCGTGGCTCGCGCCGCTGCTCGACGCGATCGTCCCGCTCGATCTCCCGGAGAGCCAGGAGAGCGCGCAGATCCTCGGCACCACGCGCGCCGAGCGTCTCGGTGATCTCCTCGTCGCGCTCGCCCGTGCGGCGGTCACGCGCGGTCCGGTGATCTGGGCCATCGAGGATCTCCACTGGGCCGACCGCGCGTCGTGGTCGCTCTGCCGACGACTCGTCGAAGAGGTCTCGGGGCTGCTCCTGCTCGCGACGAGCCGACCGAACACCACCGCGCCGCCCGAGCGCGACGTGCTCGCGAGCGGCGAGGGACGCGAGGTGATCGTGCTCGACGATCTCCCCGCCGCCGCGCTCGGCAACATCGTGGCCATGCGACTCGGCGTGGCCGAGCTGCCGAGCGATCTGCTCGCGCTGGTGGCCGCGCGGGCCGATGGAAATCCCTTCTTCGCCGAGGAGATCGCGCTCGCGGCGCGCGAGGCCGGCGGTCTCGTCGTGGAGAACGGACAGGTCCGCATCGCGCGTCCGCTCGACACGCTCGATCTCCCGAGCTCGATCACCGGCGTCATCACGAGCCGCATGGATCGCCTCGCGGGCCCGGAGCGCACGGCGCTGCGCTGCGCCGCGGTGCTCGGTCCGAGCTTCGACCTGCGCACGCTGTCCGCGCTCTTGGGCGATGGGGCGACGAGCGAGCTCGACGCGCTCTTGCAGCGCCTCGCCGACGCGACGTTCCTCGATCCCGATCCGTCCTCGACCGTGCGCGACGCGTGGCGCTTCCGTCACGCCTTCCTCCACGAGACCGCGTACTCGCTGGTCACGTTCGCGGAGCGCCGATCGCTCCACGCGACGGCGGCGCAGGCGATCGAGAGCGCGCCCGACCACGAGCTCGCGTCGGTCACGGCGCTCCTGGCGCACCACTGGGAGATCGCCGAGCGGCCCGAGCGCGCGGCGCACTACCACGGCCTCGCGGGCGTGCAGGCGCTCGAGGCCGACGCGAATTCCGAGTGTGTCGAGCACCTCACGAAGGCGCTGCGCTTCGACGAGATCGTGCGCGGGCCGAAGGAGCTCGACCTCACGCGCGGGCGCTGGGGCCGCATGCTCGTCGAGGCGAGCTACAGCCTGGGTGATCACGACGCGGCGCGCAGCTGGGGCGACAAGACGCTGCGTTGGTGCGGCCTCAGCACACCCACGCACGCAGGGCACGTGCTCACGAACCTCGGCGCGCACGTCTGGCGACGCTGGGTCCCAGCGACACGGGTCGACGACGAGACGCGCGCTCGGTACGCCGAAGGGCTGCTCGCTGCCGCGACGCTGCAGACCGTCGCGACGTGGGCTGGCGATCGCATCGGGCAGCTGGGCCTCGCCGTCTACGCGGACGTCGTGTCTCGCGCCTGTGGTGCTTCGCCCGAGCGCGCGACGGCGCAGGTGTACATGGGCTTCATCCTCGTCATCGTGGGCATGCACGAGGTCGGTGTGCGCGACGAGCTCGCGGCGGTGGCGATGGCGGAAGCGCTCGGCGATCGGCCGTCGCAGATGAGCGCCAAGGTGATCCTGGGCCTCACGCTCTCGAGCCTGGGCCGAAACCGCGAGGCGCTCGCACCGCTCGCCGAGGCACTGGCCCTCAGCGAGCGCGTCGGCTCGGGCCTCTGGCGTCACCGCGCGCTCTTCCAGTCGGGCGAGCCCCAGTACCAGCTCGGCGCGCTCGACATCGCCGACGATCTCTTCGGACGCTGCGTGGCGGTCGCGCGCAAGGTGGAGCCGCCCGTCGCGGGCATGTCCCGCGCGATGCAGGCCGCGTGTCGTCTCCGTGCGGGCAAGAGCGTGGACGACGCGCTCGCGCTGCTGTCGGGCCCCGACGGCGTCGCGATCGCCGAGCCCGGTCCGACGATGATGTCGCTCGTCGCGCTGGGGGTGAACGCGTGGGCGCTCCTGCTCGCGCACCGCTACGACGAGGCGCTCGTGTCCGCGCGCAAGTGCCTCGCGCTCGTGGTGAAGCAGAGCGACGACGCGCTGGCCTTCGCGCGCGCGATGGACGGCCACGCACACGCCGCGCTGGTCCTCACGCGCCTCCACGAGCTCAAGCGCAGCGGCGCTCCGGGGATGGCGTCGTTGCCTCCGGCCGACGAGCTCCTGCGAGACGCCACGCAAGCCGCCGCAGGCTTGTCGCGTCTGGCCGCACGTTGGCCCGCCGCACGCCCGTTGAACGAGCTCGTGATGGCGTACCAGCTGCGCCTCCGCGGCAAGAAAGCCAAGAGCGCGCAGGCCCTCGAGCGCGCGGCCGAGACGGCCAAGGCGATGTCGCACGCGTGGGAGCAAGCGCTCGCGCTCCACGCCCTCGAGCGCGATCACGGCCGCGCCTCTCCCGAGCTCGCCGAGCTCGTGCGTGCCCACGGCCTCGGCGGCGTGGCCCGCGATCACTTTCCGCTCTGAACGTCTCGCTCCGTCTGCTCGGAGCGGATGGTTCGAAGGCCGACGCCGCGAGGAGATTCGATGACGACGAAGAAGCGCATCCTGGTCGTGGGTGGTGGTCCCTCGGCGCTCACGTGCTTGTGGCGCCTGACCGCGGAGCCCGGATGGCAGGATCGCTATGAATTCACGGTGCTCCAGCAGGGCTGGCGCAACGGAGGCAAGGGCGCGAGCGGCCGCAACGCGACGGAGAACCAGCGCATCCAAGAGCACGGTCTCCACATCATGTTCGGCTTCTACGACAACTTCTTCGACATGATCGAGAAGGTCTATGCGGAGCTGAACCGCCTGCCGGGCTCACCGCTCGAGACGTGGCGACAGGCCTTTCATCCCGAGGACCTCGGCGTGCTCGAGTGGAAGGACAACGGCCGCTGGATCCCGATCGAGCTGACGCTGCCGCGCAACGGCGCGGTGCCCGGTCAGGGTGGCGTGATGAACTCCAGCCGCGCGTGGCTCGTCGAGCTCATCGTCGGCGTGTTCGAGGTCATGTTCGGCCCGCGCGCCGCCAACGCGCTCGAGCACGTGATGTTCCCGTTCGGGCGCGACTGGGAGAGCTCGAGCGGCGATCCGAGCCAGGGCGTGCCCGACGCGATCACGAAGATCGTGATCACCGCGCTGCCGGCGATCTTCGACCTCATCCACGACGTCTCCGTGACGCTCGAGAAGCTCATGCCTCGAGTGATCGCGCTGGTGGAAGATCTCTTCCGGGCGCTCGACGCGCTCGCGAGCGTGCTCGTCGAGGGGCACTCGAAGCTCAAGCTGGTCCTCGAGACGATCGAGGTGTTGATCGCGCTCCTGCGAGGCACCGCGGCCGACGAGGTGCTCTCGCCCGGCGGATTCGCACGCATCGACGAGTACGACTTCGCCGACTGGCTGGTGAAGCACGGCCTCCGGAACGAGCACCGCACGTGCCCGTTCGTGCAGTTCATCTACTTCGCCGCGTTCTCCTACAAAGATGGCATCTCGCGCGAGAAGCAGATGTCGGCGGGCACCGCCTACATGTGCATTCTCCGCATCGCCTCCGGGCCCAAGGGCGCGACCTACTTCCGCATGCAGGCGGGCATGGGCGACGTGATCGTGGCGCCCATCTACCAAGCGCTCGTCACGCGTGGCGTGAAGTTCCGGTTCTTCCACCAGGTGAAAGACATCGCGATCGAGAACGATCGCGTGACGCGCGTGAGCGCGTGGCAGCAGTGCGTGGTGAAGAACGGCGTCGAGTCGTACCTGCCGCTCGTCAGCGTGCTGGGCCTGCCGTGCTGGCCCGATCGACCGAATGGCGATCAGCTCGAGGGCGGAGGCCCGACGAACTTCGAGGAGCTCGAGACCTACTACGCGAGCCGCGAGGGCCAGTCCGTCGTGGACTTCGAGGTCGGCAAGGACTTCGACCACGTGCTCCTGAACACGCCGATCGGCTGCATTCCGTTCGTCTCACCGGATCTCATGGCCCGGCCGCGGTGGAACGAGATGGTGAACACGGTCGGTACCGTGCAGACGGTGGCGATGCAGATCTGGTTCGACTGCGATCAAGCCGCGCTCGGCTGGCCGGGGCCGCGCCCGCTGCTCTCGGATGGTCCTGAGCTCTACGACACGTGGTCCGACATGACGCAGACCATGAAGTTCGAAGACTGGCAGTCCGGCGGAGAGCCCAGGCCGAAGGACGTCAGTTACTTCTGCGGCTCTCAGCCGGGTCCGTTCCTCTGCCCGCCCGTCGCGGACGACCCCGACTTCGTCACGCGCAACACCGAGCTCGCGCGTGTCGAGGCGCTGCGCTGGATCGACGAGCACATGCTGCAGATCCTCCCGGGCATGGCCGATCCCAGCGATCCGAAGAAGGTGGACTGGGCACGCTTCCACGATCCGAAGGACCGCGCGGGCGCTGCGCGGCTCGCGGCGCAGTACATCCGCAGCAACGCCGATCCGTCGGAGCGCTGCACGCTCTCTCTGCCCGGCACCAACAAGCACCGCATGGCCGCCGACGCGACGGGCATCGAGAACCTCACGATCACCGGCGACTGGATCGACAATGGCTTCTACGCTGCATGCCTCGAGGGCGCCGTGATGGGTGGCTTGTTGGCAGCGCGCGCGATCTCCGGCGTGAACTATCCGATCCTCGGAGAGCGCCTGTACGCCGATGGCCTGATCAGCACCATCCAGCCCCCCGACGACGGTGATCTGCCCTGAACAGCCCATCGCAACGCAAAACCTCGTTGGCGGAAATGCCGGAAAACCGCCAACATGGTTGCGGACAATTCGTCGAAATCGATGGGATTTTGCCTGTCTCGAGCCCCTGACGGCAGCGACGGCGAATCCGCACAGCCGCCGTTCGCCCCTCGACCACGCATCTTCCAGTCTCCCGTGCGCCCTACTGCGGAGCCGCTCTGAGCTGTCCGGCGAGGCGTCTCAGGGCAGGGTTGACGAACCCGTCGTCGAAGACGCGCAGATATCCAGCGACCAACGCCGGACGACCCGGGCAGTCGCCGTGCGAGCACGCGGCGGCGGACAGTTCGAAAGGCGGCTGTGGAGAGTCCGCTCATGGTCAGACGGCGCCGGCGGCGGCCACGCCCGACTCGACGGCGCCCTCGAGGGTGCCGGTGAGCAGCGGTGTGCGCGTCCAGTCACCGCAGATCACGAAGTTCGAGAACGGTGTGGCGCCGGGGAGCGGGCGTGCGGCGGCGGTGCCCGGCAGGATCTGTGTGTAGAGCTGATCGAGGCCCACGTTCGCGCGTACCTGGATCGCCACGACCTGCGAAGGATCGATCGCGAGCGGCTCGGTGCGTGACGCGATCCCGGGCCAGAGCATCGCGCTCGCGTAACCGCTCCACGCCGAGGCGTTGAGATACGCCGCCGTCGTCTGCGCCTGGATCGTGTCGGGACGATCACGCAGCTGCGCGTGCTCGAGCGCGCCGAAGAGGTGCGCGACCGTGCGCGGTGGATCGTTCGGCCACTGCTCCGAGCACAGACACGCCGTGGGGTCCTCCCACGTGGCGAACGGGGCGGCGTACGCAGACAGGATGGGCGCCTGGGTCGTCCATCCGAGGCCCACGAGCGTCGGTCGGAACCAGAAGCGCAGCGACTGCGTCTCACCGCCGCCGATCGTGGCGAGCGCGGTCTTCAGCGCGGGCCAGGCGGCGAGCAGCGACGGTGCCGAAGGCCCGTAGACCGGAAGGCCCATCGCGCCGATCACGACGTCGAAGTCGCGTCCCGCCTCGAGCATCACGGTGGGGCCCAGGCGCGGATACGCCGACGACTCGAGGCCGGGTCGCACCTTCGGCGCATGGCTCGGATCGAGCGGCAGTGTGTGGAGGAGCTCGGCGGACAGGCCGCCCACCCAGTGATCGGGCTCGGGCGTGCTGATCTGATCCCACTGCGGCTGGTCCGGCCACACCGCGCGGCCAGGCTCGGCGCCACTGTCGAGGAAGGGCGCGTAGCTCAGCGGATCGCCGCTCTTCAGCGCGAGCTGCTGCTCGAGCTCGACACGATCGATGCGCGCTCCATCCGCCGACGGAACGACGTCCCAGACGCGATGGAAGAACGCGAACCGCACGCCGCGGTGCTGGAGCGCGGCGACGATGGGCCCGATGATCGAGTCGCCCGCCTCCCAGCTGAGCTGGTACGCGAACGCGTGCGCGTACGTCATCAAGCGCGCGTAGCCGATCAGCGTCGCGCACGTGGAGGCCTGCGGATCGTTCTGAGATCCGCCACGGTAGGCTGCGATCGAGTCGTACCAGACGGAGATCGGCGCCGACCACACCGAGCTCTCCCGCGCGCCGTGCTTCGTCAGCCACGCGCGGAAGTCGATCACGTCGAGCGCGAAGAGACCGCCCGATGTGAACGCGCGATCGCGCAGGCCCCCGACGACGACGGTGAGACCGATGTCGACGAGGAGCGCCGAGCGGACCGCGGTGACGCTGAGCGCGCCGAGCGGCTCGAGGATCAGGAGGAGCGCGTCGCGCAGCGCGACGAGCAGGTCCGCGAGCGCGTCGATGGGCCCGTCGTGACCCGACTGATCGAGCGCGAGGAGCACCTGTTCGAAGAGGCGCGCGGCCTCGTCGACCATGCCGGCGAGGGTGTCCACGGCGGCGCCCTCGAGGCGCTCCTCGACTGCTTCGACGAACCGACGGATGCCCGCGAGGATGCCGCGCCCGTCGGCGGTGTCGGACGCCCTCTCGACCTTCGCGTCGAGGTGCTCCTTCATGTCGTCGCTGCGGAGGTACGCGAACACGCCGCGCGTGATGTGCTCCCACGACTCGTGCGGCTCGATGCGCTCCTGCGTCCGGCCGGGCTTGCCTGCACGCCGCGGCATCGCGAGCACCCAGTCGGTCCAGGCGTTGTGGAAGAGCTGCCGGATGACGAGCAGATCGCGCGGGACGAGCTGCGCGTCGAGCGTGCCGAAGCGCGTGTCGCCCTTCTGCGCGAGCACCTGGTAGGCGGCGCTGAGGAGCCCCACCGTCGCGTCGTAGCAACCGAAGATGTAGTGGGTGCCGTTCTGGTTGATCCACTGCTGCTCGCCGACACGACCTGAAGCGCAGAGGCCGCCCGCGCGCCAGCCCTGCGTGTAGATCGTGATCTCGTGCGCGAGGCCGGGCTCGGAGAGATTCCACGCCGCCGTGAGCGCGGCCGGGCCTGCGCCGAGGATCGCGATGCGCTTCATGTCCGCAGCGTACACGAGCGGCCGATCGACCGAACTGGGCTCGCAGAGAGTCTGCTGCCCCTGCCGCGCCGTGCCGCGCCGCGGCGCTATGCTCGACGTCGATGCGCCTCCTCTTCACGAACGCGCGCCTCGTCGATGGCACCGGTGCGCCCGCGCGCGAAGGGTCGCTGCTCGTGGAGGACGATCACATCGCCGAGCTCGGCGAGACCTCTCTTTCGCCCGACGAGGTGATCGACTGCAGCGGGGCGGTGCTGTGTCCGGGCTTCATCGACATGCACTCGCACGGAGACTTCGCGCTGCCGCGTGATCGCGATGCGGCGGCGAAGGTGATGCAGGGCGTGACGACCGAGGTCGTGGGCAACTGCGGGCTCGGTGTGTTCCCCGCGAACGACGTCGTCGCGTCGTTCTACGCGCGCCTCTCACCGATGCTGTTCGGCGAAGAGAGCGGTGGCAGCGACGGCGGGACCTTCCGCGATCTCGATGCGTTCCGCGCGCGCCTCGACGATGGCGGTGCGAGCGTGAACACAGCACCGCTCGTGTCGCACGGCAACGTCCGCGCGCACGCGATGGGGCTCGAGGAACGACAGGCCAGCCCGGGCGAGCTCCGCGCGATGGAAGAGCTCGTCGATCGCGCGCACGCACAAGGCGCGTTCGGCCTCTCGACGGGCCTCGTCTATCCGCCAGGCGCGTACGCGGAGACCGACGAGATCATCGCGCTCGCCCGGGTCGCCGCGCGGCACGGAGGGATCTACACGACGCACATGCGTGACGAGGGCGCGCGGCTGATCCCCTCGTTCGAAGAGGCGCTTCGTGTGGGCCGCGAGGCGAAGATCTCCGTCCAGATCTCGCACCACAAGGCGGGCGGTCGCTTCAACTGGGGCAAGGTGAAGAAGACGCTCGCGATGCTCGAGCGCGCCCGTGAGCAGGGCATGGACGTGCACAGCGACGTCTACCCGTACACGGCGGGCTCCACCGTGCTCTCGGCCATGTTCTTGCCGCTCTGGGCGTTCGAGGGCAGCCAAGAGAAGCTCCTCGAGCGCCTCGGTGATCCGGTGATGCGCGCGCGCATGACGCGCGATGCCGAAGAGCGCTTCATGCGCTTCGTGCACCTGCCGGGGATCCTCGACAGGATCTTTCCCAAGCGCCTGATCTTGCCGTGGGTGCTCCGGGAGCTGAGCAAGGTCGTCGTGGTGAGCTCGACCAAGAACGAGCACCGCTACGAGGGCATGTCGATCGCCGACATCGTGAAGGAGCGAGGCAAGCCGCTCTTCGAGGTGCTCTTCGATCTCTTGAAGGAAGAGGAGCTCGCTGTCGCGGCCATCGCGCACGTCATGAGCGAGGACGACGTGCGAACGGTGATGAAGCACCCGAGCACGATG
Source organism: Deltaproteobacteria bacterium (assembly GCA_017303575.1). GTDB lineage: Bacteria > Myxococcota_A > Polyangia > Polyangiales > Sandaracinaceae > JAFLCL01. Next base: position 64,958 of record JAFLCL010000011.1, on the reverse strand, counting down.
ATCGGGACCGACGGCTTTCCCCAACGCGAGGGCAAGCCCCACCCGCGCACCTACGGCACCTATCCGCGCGTGCTCGAGGAGTACGTGAAGAAGGAGCGCCTCTTCTCGCTCGAGACCGCGATCCACAAGATGACGGCGATGCCCGCGAGCAAGCTCGGTCTGTCGGATCGCGGCGTGCTGCGTGAGGGTGCGATCGCCGACCTCGTCGTCCTCCGCCCCAGCGACGTGCACGATCGGTCGAGCTACGCCGATCCCCGCCAGCACCCCGACGGCATCGCGCACGTGATGGTGGGCGGCGTCTTCACCGTGAAGAACGGCGCGCACACGGGCGCACGTCCGGGCCGCGTGCTGTCACGCACGATCTCGGCACGCACGAGAGGCGAGCGTGTCGAGGGCCGCTCGTGAGCCTCGACTGGCGTGATCTCTCTCTGCTCCTCGCGCTGCGTCGCGCGAAGAACCTCGCGGGCGCGGCGCGCGCGCTGAACGTCGACGCGACCACGGTGGGGCGTCGGATCAAGGTGATCGAGCAGGCCGTGGGCACGCCGCTCGTGAAGCGAGTCGGCAGGGGGCTCGCGCTCACGGAGGCGGGCGAGTCGCTCGCGACGGTGGCCGAGTCGACCGAGCGCGGCATCGCCGAGGTGCAGCGGCGCGTCGCGCTCGAGGACGAAGCGCCGCGCGGTGTCGTGCGCCTCACGACGATGGACGTCCTCGCGTCGCGCTTCGTGGCGCCGGCGGTGCCGCGCCTCCTCGCGGAGCATCCGGGCCTCTTGCTCGAGATCGACACGAGCCTCCGCGTGCTCGATCTCTCGCGCGGCGAGGCCGACATCTCGCTGCGCCTCCAGAAGCCCGAGCAAGAGGGGCTCATCGCGCGGCAGATCGGCGTCGTGACGCTGTCGCCGTACGTATCGAGCAAGTGGGCGACGCACGTGAAGAAGCCGTCCAGCATCCCGCAGGTTCTCTTCGGTCTGCGCTTCTCCGTCGCGGAGGGCGACTGGCTGAGGCAGCAGCTGCCGGAGGGACCGATCGCGCTCCGCACCGACAACGTGTCGACGGCGCTGAGCGCCGTGAAGGCCGGCGTGGGCCTGGGGCTCCTGCCCGACGTGCTCGCCGACGGCCTCGTGAAGATCGAGCTCACCGCACCCGGCCCGAGCCGCCCCGTGTGGCTCTCGATGCACCCCACGAGCGCCCGCCAGAAGCGCGTGAAGACGGTGGTGCGCTTCCTCGCCGAGACCTTCGGCGCGTTCACGAAGAAGAAGAAGTGAGAGAGCGAGAAACGAGCGATTGTCGTCCTCGAATTTTGTCGCTTGGGCCGTGAATCGAATCTGTCTCGGTCCCTGAGCGCCGCGCGCGCTCTGGTCTCGGGACTGATCAGTCGCGGCCGTGCGCGAGGTCCATCGCGATGTCGGTCTCGTTCGGGCGCGAGGCGGCGCGGGACTCGTGGGGGCCCAGCGAGCTCGGGTGGCCTTCGATCGCGTCGTCGAAGAAGCGGAGGACCTCGCGCCAGAGCGTCGGCTCGAAGCGGGGACGGAAGAAGCCGAAGTGGCCGACCTCCTTCTGCGCGAGGTCGCTGGGCGCGAAGCGTCGGTGAGTGCGCTCGCTGCCCGAGAGGGTCGCGAGGTAGTGCTCGACGGCGGCGCGCGGGGCGTAGTCGTCGTCGGTGAACGAGTAGAAGAGCGTCGGGGCGGTGAAGCGCGCGAAGCGCTCGCGCGAGCCCTCGACGTGATCGAGCAGATAGCCCGGGCTCGTGCACCAGCGCGCCCACTCGCGCGCGACGCCGCCTGGCAGATCCTCACCGAGGCCTGCCCAGCCCGGCACGTAGCCGAGGGCCGTCGAGAAGCCGGGCACGAGCACGTTCCACACGATGCCCAGGCGCGCTTGCCCGAGCGTCGGCCAGTGACCGACGTAGCCGAACTGCACGCCGACCATCGCCGCGGCGCTCACGTCGTGGAGCCGGTCCGCCAGGCCCAGCGATTGTCCTCCGAAGCTGTGCGCGACGAGCAGGACCTTCGCGTCCGGATCGCGGGCGCGCAGCGCCTCGTGCGCAGCGACGGAGTCGCGCTCGGCCCACTCGCGCATCGACATCGCGTCACGACCGAGCGCGCCTCGTCGCGAGCGACCGATGCCGCGGTAGTCGAACGTGAGGACGCGCAGGCCGCGCTCCGCGAGCCACGTCGCGAAGCGGTCGTAGTACCGAGAGGGCGTGGCCGTGGCGCCTTGGACGAGCACGCTGCCGCGCGCGTCCTTCGGCTCGAAGAGACGTGCGCCCAGGGTGGCGCCGTCGGTGGTGGTCAGGGTGAGCTCGAGCGCTTCGATCGAGGTGGGCTCCTTCATGGTGGCCTCCTTCGATCACGTGATGCGCCGGAACGCACATCGCCGGTAGCTGCACGAGCGCAGCTCCAGCCTGCATTCGTGCAGGCCGAGCCCGCGTCAGGTGCCGAGGCGCGTCAGCGGCAGCCGGTAGAGCGTGGTGCCGGGAGAGAGCGCGACGTAGAGGAAGCCCACCTCGGCGACACCGCAGTTCGTCGTGCCCGACACCGTGCCGGGGATGAGCGGCAGATCCATCCAGCGGCTGCTCGCCGGCGTGTACTGCCAGACCTGGGCGGGGTTCGTCATCGAGCCCACGTAGATGTGACCCGCGCGATCGCTGCAGAACGCTGCGCCGATGTTGGCCGGCGCCATGCCTTCCACGCGGAACGTGCGCCCGATCGGGTCGTAGGAGCGGAGCTCCCGCGTGCCCTGGCTCGCGAAGTAGATGCGATCGGTGAGGTCGTCGAACGTCACGCGCGGCGCGGTCAGCGTGGTGCCGACGGAGATCGTCTCGACCGTCGAGGTGGCAGGCGAGCCGCGGATGAGGAACGCGCTGTTGGCCGTCCACAGCGAGTCGAGGTCGGTGATCGACATGCCGACGGGGCCGAGGTCCATGCCCAACGGCGCGGTGCGCCACTCGTGGGTCGGAGGCTGGAAGAACGTCACGTCGGTGGACGTGACCTGGAAGATGCCGCCGCCGTAGTAGGCGAACGAGCAGTTGGGTTGGATCGTGTACGCGGGCGGCGTCTCTGCGCGGTACGTCATCGTTCCCGGATCCCAGGGGCCGAAGTTCGGGCCCTGGCCCGAGTACACCTCGGGCGCCGTGCGGGGGATGAACTCCTGGATGCAGCTCACCTCGCGGAACATGAAGGGCGTCCACGTGGCGCCGAACTCGCCGGTGAAGCCGCCGCCGCTCAGCGGTGCGCACGTGCTGCCCGCGCAGACCTCACCCGGATCGCAGGCGTTCCCGCACATCCCGCAGTTCGTCGGATCGAAGCGCGTGTCGACGCAGCCTGACCCACAGTCCCGCTCGGGCACCTGACAGCCGCACGCGCCCGACACGCACGCCTCGCGCGCACCGCACGCCTCGTAGCCCATGCAGGTCGGCGAGGCGTTGCAGTACGACTCGTCGGTGAGCGGGTCGATGCAGCGGCCCATGCAGCCGACCTGGCCCGAGGGACAGTTCGCGATGCACTCGCCGTCGCGGCAGATGAAGCCGCTGACGCAGACCGAGCCCGTCGTGCAGTCGGGCGCGGCGCCGCAGTAGCCCTCGTCCGTCTCCGGGTCGATGCAGCGTCCGCCGCACGCGACCTGTGGGCTCGGACACGAGGCGCCGCAGACGCCGGCGACGCAGACCTGTCCCGCCATGCACGACGTGCCGCCCGAGCACTCGCTGTCGGCGCCGCAGTAGACGCGATCGGACATGGGGTCGATGCAGCGACCACCGCACGCGATCTGGCCACCAGGGCAGCTCGTCACGCAGTTGCCCTGCGAGCACGACTCACCCGCGAAGCAGGTGCCCGCTCCGCCGGTGCAGTCGGGGCCGACGCCGCAGTACTGGCGATCGCTGGTCGGATCGATGCAGTTGCCGAAGCAGAGGTAGAGGCCGGGCGGACAGCTCGCGGTGCAGCCGCCGAGCGCGCAGTACTCACCCGCGGGGCACACGGCGCCGCCGCTGCAGTCGAGGAGGTTCGCGCCGCAGTGGTTGCGGTCCGTCTGCGGGTTCACGCAGAAGCCGTCGCAGTTGATGAGGCCAGGCTCGCAGTAGAGCGAGCACTCGCCCGCGATGCACTGCTCGTTGCCGACGCAGACCGTGTAGTTCTCGCACGCGAGATCGGCGCCGCAGCGCATGGGATTCTCGGTGGGGACGATGCACGTGCCGCCGCAGTTCGTGTAGCCCGCAGGGCAGGGCGCGTCGGTGTTCGCATCGACGCCGCCGTCGATCGCCGCGTCGAGGCCGGAGTCGGGCGGCGGACCCGCGTCGCGCATCTGCCCGGCGCAGTTGCCGTCGATGCAGTCGAAACCCTCGTTGCACATGCGGCCGCGGCAGGCGGCCTGGAGCTCGATCTCCACGATCTCCTCGAAGCCCGAGGTGAACGAGCGATCGAGCACGCGTCGCACCACGAACTCCTCGCCGTGGTAGCCGGTCACCGTGATGCGCACAGCGTTCGACTCGACCATGCCGGGGCGGACGGCGAGCGAGTGAGGCCACGGTCCTTCGAGCACGAAGGTCTGGTTGATGCCCATGCCCGTCGTCTGTCCGATGACGGAGATGTCGAGCTGGTTGATGTCGTCGGGTGCGACGAGATCCTCAGAGCTCACCTGGATGAGGATCGAGGTGCGATCCGCACATCCTGCCATCGCGAGCGCGAGGGAGAACGCGAGCACACCGAGGATCCCCGCACGGGAGAACCGCCAGACGTCGAGGGGCGTACCGAGCATGCGTCGAGGATCGACGGTGCCGCCACGCGGGTCAACATCGGCGGAGATCCGCAGGTCAGTGACCGAGCGCGAGCATGTCGTGCAGGCCCGAGACCTCGGCCACCCACGCGGCGTAGTCGCGAGGCGCCTTGCGCTTCTGGGGCCTCGCCGGCAGCAGCTCGATCGCCGTCGCGAGCAGCGAGCGCTCGAGCGGATCCATCTCCTCGATGGTGAGGCCCGCGAGGCAGACCGGTCCTTCGATGGGCCGGCTCGCGCGCTGCACGCGCGCCACGAGGCCGACCCACTGCGTCGAGCGGGGCAGTCGGAAGGCCACGTAGATCTCCTCACCCGGCGCGAGCGAGATCGCGGACTCGAGCAGCATGCCGGTGTCGCTCACGTCGCGGAGCGTGCCGCCCACGCGCACGAAGCCCTCTTCGGTCACGGCCTCGCAGGTGATCCGCGCCATGCGCCGCGGGGCGCTCCTGCGCTTGACGTCGGGGATGTCGAACATGGCGCGCTCCTCTGATCCGAGAGACCGAGAAACAATCCGTTTCCCGAGGAGCACCCTACGATCGAGCCCGGCCCCCGAGCCAGAAAGGCGCGAGCTCCGACCCAGTCCAAATCAAAACTCGACGAGCGGGAGGGTGACGGTGCCGAGCGTTCCGTCTTGCGGACCTTGCGTCGCGAACACGATGCCGACCGCTGCGCCTGCGCCGCCGGCGACGACCAGGCCGATCAGCACCCAGAACCAGGGCTCGCTCGCGATGTCGGTCTGCGTCTCGATGACCTCCGTGCGCGTCTCGACGCGGACCTCGACGGTCTCGATCGGGATGTTCACCGCCACGGGCTGCGCTTCGGAGCCGCGTCGCGCGAGCACGTACCCGGAGGGCGCGACGGCCTCGAGCCAGTACTCGGCCGTGTACGCGGCGGGATCGGCGGAGACGGGCAGGCGGCCTTCTGCCGTCGCGAGCTCGCCGATGCGCATGACGACGGTCTCGACGTTGGTCTGCCCTCGCACGCGATGGTGCATGCGGATCTCCGCCACCGCGTCGGCGCCTTCTTCGACGCGAACGCTCACGAGCGGTGCGCGACGTCGCGTGAGCAGCGGCGGATCGTGCGCGAGCGTGACGGTCACCGGTCGCGCTTGGGCGCGAGCGCGCGCCACGGCCGAGAGCACCACGGGGCTGGCGTCGGGATCGGTCAGGCGGAAGTCGGGATCGCGCGCGTAGAGCTGGCCGAGCGCCTGCCGCGCCGAGACGTCGTCGCGGAGCGCGAGGTGGATGATCGCGACGAGCTCGAGGCCCGCGTTGCGCTGGGTCGCGCTGAGGTCCCCACGCTCGAGGTAGCGCTGCGTCGCGGTCAACGCGGGTCGGTAGCTCGCGTGCAGCACCAGCTCGCGCGCGGCTGCGAGCTCGGCCTCGGGGCCATCCTGCGCGGCCGCAGCCGGCGCGAACGCCAGGGCGAACGCGAGCAGAACGGCCGCGAGGAACAGGGGGATCGTCGGAGTGGAAGCGAGGGCCCAACGCATGGAGGCAGCATTGTATCCGAGAAGCGGTGTATGCTGGCCACTTCCCATGACCTCTCGTCCGGGCACCAGAGATCCCGTCATGCCTGACTCCGAAGGGCCGACGAGGATCTCGGACGTTCGCTCACCCCCGGCCGCACCGGCGGGTGAGGTCATGACGGTGGCGCGCCGACCCACCGGACAGACGGGGGCCAACCCTGCCGTCTCGGCAGCCGCAGCCGCTGCTGCGGTCGCGAACGGCAAGGGCGCGCACGAGACCAACCGTGCGCTGCCCAAGCTCCCGCGCGCGCCGCTCCCGCCGCCCGAGGAGCCGAACGAAGACGCCGCTGATCTCGACGTCGCGATCGACGAGATCGAGAAGGCGCTGGCGCCGGAGCCGAGCGCGTCGTCCTTGGCCGCCGTGAACACGGGTCAGACCGAGCCCACGGCGCCGCGGGTGCCGCCCAACCAGCTGCCTGCGATCTGCACGTTCGGCCGCTTCGAGATCCTCGGACGCATCGCGTTCGGCGGCATGGCGGAGATCTTCCTCGGCCGCGAGAGCACCAACATCGGCGCGACGCGCATGCTCGCGATCAAGCGCATCCTGCCGCACGTCGCCGACGACCCTTCGTTCGTCGAGATGTTCCTCGACGAGGCGCGCCTCGCGATCCTCCTCAACCACCCGCACATCTGCCACATCTACGAGTTCGGCGAGCTCGAGAGCTCCTACTTCATCGCGATGGAGTGGATCTACGGGGCGGCGTTCGGAAAGATCATCCGACGCGCGCGCGCCAAGGGAGGCCTGCCGCCGGAGTTCGTCGCGAAGGTCGTGGCCCAGGTCGCCGAGGCGCTCCACTACGCGCACCGCGCGAAGGACTCGAACGGGACGCCGCTCAACATCGTGCACCGCGACGTCAGCCCGCAGAACGTGATGATCTCGTACGAGGGGCAGGTCAAGCTCCTCGACTTCGGCATCGCGAAGGCGGGCTCCCACACCACCAAGACCCAGGCGGGCGTGGTGAAGGGCAAGTTCTCGTACATGTCTCCCCAGCAGTGCATGGGGAAGCACATCGATCACCGCGCGGACGTGTTCGCGCTCGGCGTGGTGCTCTACGAGGCGCTCGTGGGCGAGTCGCTCTACCACCGGCCGACCGAGTACGAGACGATGCGCGCGGTGATCGAGGACCCGGTCCCGTCGATCCGCGACAAGAAGCCGAAGCTCCCGATCGAGCTCGATGCGATCGTGCAGAAGGCGCTGCAGAAGCAGCCCGAGGATCGCTTCAAGACCGCGTCGGACATGCAGAACGCGCTCGAGGACTGGATCGCGCGCTCGGGCAAGGTCGTCACCACGTCGCGCATCGCGGACGTGATGGAGAAGCTCTTCGAGGAGCAGATCGCGGCCGGTCCGTTGGTGGACTCGACGCCGTTCGGTAGCTCGTTCCAGCGCCGCAAGGGCATCGATGGGAGCTCGCCGAGCGGGATCGGGCTCATCGGGTCGAACCCGTCGTCGTCTGGCCTCTCGGGCGCTGGGCCTGCGAGCGTGGCGACTGGCGATCGCCTCAGCATGCCGGGCTCGGAGCTGCCGCTCGATCCCAACACCTTCGGCGCAGAGATCGCGGCCGCGGCTGCCGACGCGCGGCCGGCGCCCGCGCAGCCGCCCATCCAGCAGCCGAGCTATGCGGCGCTGCAGTTGCCACTGCCCGCGGCCGTCGCACCAGCACAGAGCGACCGTGGCGGCGCTCTCTCGCGCTGGCTGCCCACGGTGCTCGCGCTCGTCGCGGTGCTGCTCGCGGGCGTGATCGCCGTGGTCGTGATCGGAGGTCGCGACGAAGGTCGCACCGTGACCATCACGCAGGTGACCCCTCCGCCCACGACGACCGCGGTGATCCCGCCGCCCACGGTGCCTCCGGCCACCACGGAGGTCGCGACGCCGCCAGCGACGAGCCTCCCTCCTGCGACGGAGGGCTCGTTGCGCTTCGTGCTCGAGGGATCGAGCTTCGAAGGCGCGACGATCCGCGTCGGAGATCGCACGCTCACGGCGGCCGAGCTGGCGGCGCCCCTCGCGATGGCGGCGGGCACGTTCACCGTGCACGTGGAGCGTGAGGGCTACCGCACGTGGGAGAACGAGATCGTGGTGTCGGCGGGGCGCGAGTCCTCCGTGACGCCCGAGCTGGTGCGCGAGTCGAGCACGCCGCGCACGCCTGCCGCACCGCCCGCGACACTGTCGATCAACACGCGTCCCTGGTCGCGGGTGTGGATCGGATCGCGCGAGCTCGGCACGACGCCGATCGGCGAGGCGACGGTGCCTTCGGGCACTGTGCGCCTCCGCATCGTCGACCGCGATGGCCGCACGTTCAACCGCTCCGTCCGTGTCGCGGCAGGCGCGACCGAGAACGTCTTCTTCGATCTCGACGCCGAGTGATCCTCGTGACACGGGGGACCATGGCTCGGGCGCTCGTCGGGGTCGCGATCACGCTGTTCGTCTCGATGACCTGCGTCGGCTGTCTGGTGAACCGCGAGGACCTGCTCGCTCCGCCTGAGCGTGACGCGTCGGTCGATGCCCACGAGGTGGAGGACGACACCGGGCTCGTCTGCGGCGTGGACGAGCGTGTGTGCGCGTCGCGGTGCACGGACACGATGGCGGACCCGATGCACTGCGGCGACTGCGGGGTGGCGTGCGTCCCCGGGCAGACTTGCACCGACGGATCCTGCGAGGGCTGCAGCGCGCCGACGGCCTACGGCGTGTGTGGCGTCTCGCTGCGTCTGTGGCTCGACGCGCGCAACCCCGCGGGTGACGGCAGCGCCGGGACGATCGGTCCGCTCGCGCGCTGGGTGAACCTCGCGCGCACCAGCACCGGCGACGCGGTGCCCTCGCTCGGTGCGCCGACGCTCGAGGAGGGTGCAGGAGGGCGTCGTGTGGTGCGCTTCGCCGGCAGCGCGCTCGACACGATGGGGGTGCTGAGCGAGAGCGGGGATCACGCCGAGATCTTCCTCGTCGCGCGCTCCACGTCGCTCGCGACGGGCGTCGCGCTCACGACGCACGCCGACATGGCGCAGGGCGTGATGGTCCAGCTGCCGGGCGAGAGTGGCTACGTGTTCGCGCTCCCCGGCGTCGAGCCTGCGACGCCGATGACCGCACCGTTCGGACGCGACACCAGGCACACGACGCTGTGGCACGCGTTCGGCGGACCGACGGGTCGTGAGGTGCGCATCGACGGCACTGTCGTCGTGCGTGGTGAGGGGGGCGTCGCTGCGCCGCTCGCGAGCCGCCTGCTGATCGGGGCGAGCGAGGACGGTCGTGCGCAGTCGATCGACGTCTCCGAGCTGCTCGTCTTCGATCGACCGCTGTCTGCGGGCGATCGCGCGACCATCACCGCCGCGTTGCTCGATCGCTGGGGCCTCGGCTCGCCTGCGACTCCGTCGACCGACGATCTGTCGCTGTGGCTCGATGCGCGCATGCCGCTGCGCGACGAGGACGTCGTCGACGGCGCGACGCTCGCGCGCTGGGACGATCGCTCGCCGCGTGCGGTGACGGCCACCGCGGTCGCTGCGACCTACCGCGCCGATGGCTTCGGGGGAGGCCGTCCCGCCATCGAGCTCATGCGCGACGCGGGCGCGAGCAACGTGTCGTTCCCGCGGCCTGTCAGCGGCGACATGACGCTGCTCGTGGCGTTCGCGACCGACGACGGTGCGGGCGAGGGAGAGGCTTGGAGCTCGCCCAACCTCATCGGCGCCGATGCTCGTCGCGATCCCGACGACGGCGCGGTGGTGCTCGTGTCGGGGCACGTGGGATTCGGGCGCGAGGCGACGAGCACGCCGACCTCGCGTCGACGGCTCGACGACGGCGACCTTCACGTGCTCGCGGTGCGTCGATCGAGCGCGGATGGACGCCTCGAGATGTGGGTGGATCACGAGGTGATCGTGAGCGGGGACACGCGTCCGGGGCCCATCACGTCGCCCGCCACGTGGTTCCTCGGCCGCCATCCCGACGACGGCGAGGGGGCGCTCGCCGTGCGCTACGGCGAGGTGCTCGCGTACGCGCGCGCCCTCGACGACGAGGCGCTCACCACCGCCGAGCGCTACCTCGTTCGACGCTGGTCGAGCGCGCCTGCCGCGCGTCAGCCGCGCCTCACCGGCTGCATCGCGGGCACGCACCTCGATTGCCCGGTGGGCTCGCTGTCGGATCTGCGCCTGGTGCCCACGGGCCGCTACTGGATCGATCTCGGTGCCGGTCCGCACCACGTGTGGATCGATGGCAGCGAGGGCGGCGGCTGGGCGCTCGTGCTCCAGTACGTGCACGCCCCGGATGCGAGCCCCGAGCTCGACGTGGTGCAGCCTGGTGAGGACTGGCCCACCACGAGCCCCACGACGCTCGGCGGTGGTGACGGCGTTCGCTCTCCGCGTTGGGGCCACGTGGGTATGGCGGTCGCGTCTCGGATCACCTCGGCGACCGAGATGCGATTCCAGGGCACCACCTCGGCGCATCCACGCGTCATCCACTTCTCGACGACGGTGGGACTGACGGCGTGGCGCAGCGGCGCGAACGGCTTCTCGGGCATCGCCACGAGCTTCACGCCGCTCACTGGACACAGCGGACGGCTCCCCGCGAGCGCCCTCGTGTTCCCCGCGCCCGCGAGCCCCGACACGGTGCTGACGGACTTCCCGTTCTTCGGCAGCACCGCCGACTGGTGTGTGCGGGGCAGCGGCCTTCGCTGGGAGGTCGACGACCTACCGGTCAACGACGACAACGCGACGATCCACCGCGTCTGGGTTCGCTGAGCCTCGCGATCGTATGCCTTCTACTCCGAGGGCAGCACCTCGAGATCCTCCGCCACCGTCATGTGGAAGTGGAAGCGGTGGAGATCGTTGTGCATCTGCATGGCCTGCGGTGCGACGTCGGTGTGGAGACCGGCCTCCGTGAACCAGCTGCGGAAGGCATCCACCACCTCGCGATCCGCGTAGTAGATGCGCAGTCGACCGTTCGAGCAGCGCGCGAGGATCTTGGCGAGGTCGAGCACACGGGCGCGGTGCAGACGCACCGTGCGGCGCGAGAGGCCGTGATAGTTGTCGGTCTGCGGGCGGCCCGCCTCGTTGCGATCGGCCATCGCGTGGAGGAGGTAGAGGTCCACGTCGACGCCGTGATCGTGCGTCTGATGACGCGGCCCCTCGGCGTCGAGATCGCCCACCGTCACGTGCTCTCCGGGCCAGCGCATCGCGTACTCGCGTACCGACGCGAGCACCAACGACACGAGGCCGGGGCGCGCCCATCGGTGATCGGGGGTGGTGTTGCGCCAGATGTCGTAGAGCCCTCCGCTCTGGTCCGCGTCGGGCAGCTGCCAACGACACGCGGGGTAGGGCTCGCCGCGCGCGCACGCCGCCTCTCGCGCGATCTCGAGGCGCGGCATCCGACACGCGAAGCGCTCGGAGCTCGGCGCCGCGAGCACGGCGCCGTCGGGGCCGAAACGATCGGGCTCCTCGATCCAGAAGCCGCCCGCGTCGAGGGCGGGGCCTGCGTCGGGCGTCTCGGTCGCTGCGCGCGCGTCGCCCTCGGGCCGATCGAGCAGTGCGCTCGCGGCGTAGACGAGCACGAAGATCACGAGCGCGAGGAGCGCGATCGGTGCGAGGGACCGAGCCGTCACGGTCGCCCGCATACCACGGAGGACGCGCTCGAGGTGCTCGCGCCGCGCTCGGCGCGCTCGGCGCGAGACGAACGTCGTGGACGCCTCCACCTATCGCGGTAGCATCGCGCCGCGCCGCGACGGCCGCGCCTCTCGAGCCTCACGATGTCCTCCTCCACGAACCTGCTCGGTCATCGCTTCCTCTTCGTCGTGGGCAAGGGCGGCGTGGGCAAGACGACGGTCGGGACGGCGATCGCGCTCGCCGCTGCCGCGCGCGGCAAGCGTGTGCTGCTCGCGATGTGCAACGCGAAGGAGCGGGTGAGCTCGCTGCTCGGCGTCCCGCCCATCGGCTCGAAGAACGTCCAGGTCGCCCCGAACCTCCACGCGGTGAACATGGTCCCGCGGGACGCGCTCGAGGAGTACGGCCTCATGATCTTGCGCTCGCGCACCCTCTTCAAGGCGGTGTTCGAGAGCAACGTGGTCTCGGCGCTCCTGCGCGGCACGCCTGGCATCGAGGCCTGGTCGATGCTCGGCAAGGCGTACTTCCACACCAAAGAGACGCTCGAGGACGGCCGCCCTCGCTACGACCTCGTGATCGTCGATGCACCGGCGACGGGCCACGGCCTCGAGATGCTGCGCGTGCCCCGCATCATCACGGACGTCGCGCCGCCCGGCCTCTTGCGTCGTGAGGCCGAGGAAGCGGTAGGCCTCTTCCGCGATCCGTCGCGCGCCGGCGTCGTCATCGTCTCACTCGCCGAGGAGATGCCGGTGCAGGAGAGCATCGAGCTCCACGGCATCCTGCGCACCGAGCTCGTGCTGCCGGTGAAGATGCTGGTGGTGAACCAAGTGTTGCCGCGCCTCTTCCAGCCTGCAGAGCGGAGCACGATCGAGGCGCTGCCCGACGCGCTCGATCCGAGCGCTGCGCTCCAGCCGCTCGCCGTCGCCGGCCGGGCACGTGCGGCGCGCGAGTCGATCCAGGAGGAGAGCCTCAAGCGCTTGTCGGAGAAGCTTCCCGGCCTGCCTCGTGTCACGCTCCCGCTGCTCTTCACCCCCGAGCTCGCACGAGCGCAGGTGGAGTCTCTCGCCGAGGCGTTCAAGTCGTGATGCGCAAGGGAATCCATCATCCGATCCAGGCCGCGGTCGAGGACGTCTACGGCGCCGGCCACACGCCGCGCCTCCAGATCGATGCGCGCCGCAACGACGTCGAGGTGCCGGAGTCGGTCCGTCGCACGTGGGGCGCGCGGCTCGTGATCGATCTCGACCCGAGCTACCCGCTCGACCTCGCGTACGACGCCGACGGTGTGTCGGTGGACCTCGCGTTCCAGGGCGTGGTGTCGCGCTGCCGCTTCGGCTGGCGCGCTGTGTACGCCGTGATCGATCGCGCGACCGGACGCGGCATCGTGATCGAGGCGCACCTGCCGCCGCCCGAGCTCGACGCCGAGCTCGTGTGGGTCGATCGACAGAAGAAGCCGCGCCTGAGCGCTGTGCCGTCGGTGCGTCCGCTCGGCCTGGTCGGCAAACCTGCCGCCAGCGAGCGGGCAGCCGGCAGTGAAGGAACACCCAAGCCGATGCCCGCCGTGAGCGCGCCCGTGGCCGAGGCCCCTGCGCCGATACCGGGCTCGGACGAGGCGGCCAAGGAGCGACGCGCGCGCTTCCGCGTGATCGACGGCGGGCGGTGATCGACGCGCGAGCGATCGCGCTCGTGATCGTCGCCCTGTCTGCCGGGGTGTGCGGGGGGATCGGGGCGTGTGGATCGACGCAGTCGAGCGAGAGCTCGAGCGAGGAGGTCGATCCCGTCGTCGTCACCGATCCCGCGGCGGAGCGCGTCGAAGAGCCGGAGCCGACCCTCGAGACAGCGCCTGGCGTCGAGACGGCGCCTGTCGTCGTCGCCGATCCCGTCGTCGGGGCAGAGCCTGTCGTCGCTGCCGAGCCCGTGGTGGAGGCAGAGACGATCGAGGACACCGAGCCAGCGCCGCTCGTCGCGATCGACACTCACTCGGACACCACGCAGCGCCTGCTCGACGAGCACGCCGATCTCTCGACGCGCCTCTCCGACGGTCACCTCGATCTGCCGCGCATGCGCGAGGGCGGTCTGACCGCGGTCTTCATGAGCATCTGGGTCGATCCGCGTCGCTTCGCAGGAGAGGCGGGCTGGGATCGTTCGCGCGCGCTGGTCGCTTCGGTGCGCGCGTTCGTCGCTGCACATCCGGACGACGTGGTGCTCGCGACGACGGCCGAAGAGGTGCGTGCCGCTGCGCGATCGCACCGCGTCGCGTTCCTGATGGGCCTCGAGGGGGCGCACGGCCTGGGCGAGACCGAGCCCAGCGTGATGCTCGATCGGCTCGGTGAGCTCGCGCGCGATGGGGTCCGCTACGTCACGATCACGTGGACGAACGACAACGTGTTCGCGCACGCCTCGAGCGGCGCGCACCCGAGCCGCGGCCTCACCGATGCGGGCCGCCTGCTCGTCGCGCGCATGAACGAGCTCGGCGTGATGGTCGACGTGAGCCACGTCTCCGATCGCACGGCGCTCGACGCGATCGAGGCCTCGCGCGCGCCCGTGTTCGCGTCGCACTCGGGGGCGCGCGCGATCGGCGATCACCCGAGGAACATCCCCGATCCGATCCTGCGCCGCATCGGTGAGACGCACGGCGCCGTGTGCATCAACTACTACGCGCAGTTCCTCGATCCCGCGTACGGCACGGCGCGACGCGCCGTCGAGCGTGAGCACCGCGCCGAGTTCGACGCGCTGCCCCGCGGTCGTTCGTGGACGACGTCGGCCGCGCGCAACGCGCTCGCGCGACGCCTGGCGCCCGAGCTCCATCCGCCCACGCTGCGCACGCTGGGCGAGCACTTCGCGCACGTCGCAGCGGTCGCGGGTCCCGAGGTGCCCTGCCTCGGATCGGACTTCGACGGTGTCGGCGAGCTGCCGCGCGGGATGGACGACGTGAGCGATCTGCCCGCCCTCTTCCGCGAGCTCGAGCGGAGGCACCTCGAGGTGCGCGCGATCGCGGGCGAGAACGTGCTCCGCGTGATGGCGGCGACCGAAGCGACCGCCCGCGAGCTCGCGCCGACGCCTCGCTGACGCGGCGCCGGCGAGCGTGCGCATCGTCCATGGCGGGCCCCGCGAGACGGCTATACTGCGCGCCCCGCGGGCCCCTCCCGCTCGCGGAGAAGCAGGACGCGCATGCACAAGGAACCGCTCGCCTTTCTCGACAACGATCTCCCCGCGCAGTTCGCCAAGGGCCTCGCCTCGCTCGAGTCCTCGAGCGCGCCGAACGCGAAGGACGAGCTCGAGGACGTGCGCCAGGCCGTCGGCGTCGTGCGTGTGATCATCGAGGGTGACGGTGGCGGTGAGCGCTGGGTGGCCGTGCAGAACGGCACGATGACGGTCACGGAGGCCAAGCCCGAGCTCGCCGTGCGCGGCGTGTTCGCGTTCTCCGCGGAGGCCGCCAAGGGGGCGCTCGATCTGCTCGCCGAGAGCGGACGCCTCGATGATCCCAAGGCCGCGATGGGCCTCTCGCGCGTGGCGAGCAAGCGCGCCGAGAAGATCCTCACGAACCAGAAGATCGAGTTCCACGTGATCGTGACGGACCTGCCCGACGGCATGGACGACGTGACGGTCCGCTGCGGCATCGGCGTCGCCGAGCCGCCCGCCAAGCCGCAGTTCACGGCAGCGATCGGCTACGACGACCTCGAGGACATGCGCGAAGGGGATCTCACGCCTCAGCAGGTCATCGGTCGCCTCAAGCTCACGGGCGATGCCTCGCGCGCGATGGCGCTCGGCATGACGCTCTTCGCGCCGCCGAAGAAGAAGTAGATGCGTCGGGCCGCTCGCGCGCTGATCGCCCTCTCCCTGGGCGTGGGCTCGGTGTCGTTCGCCGCGCGGGCGCAGGCGCGCATGATCGAGGCCGAGCCCGAGGACGCGCAGACCGTCGACACGGAGCAGGCCTCGCCTTCAGAAGCGGCTGCGGCCCTCGCCGCGGAGACGCCTCCGGACGAGCCCATCGTCGCCGCGGAATCGGACACGCTGACGGAGGCGGGCGCAGCCACGGAGGCAGGCGCGGTCACGTCCGACGAGGCGCGTCCCCTGGACCCAGTCGACACGGACGCGGAGAGCGTCCCGCCGCTCGCCACCGTCGAGGAGGCCGCCGAAGACTCGACGCCAGTCGACGTCGAGCCCGCACGGCGCCTGCGTTGGCTCGACGATCTCCGCCTCGGCCTCGACGACTCGGGGCTCGACGACGCAGCCTGGGTCTCGTTCGGCGTGTTCGCAGGGGATGTTCGCAACGACGCGATCACCATGGGCACGATCGACGTCGGCCTCCGACTCGCGATCGCGCCGGACGCGCGGGCGACCCTCGACTGGGGCGTCGCGTTCGCGGATGCGCACGTGCGCGGCGCGTACAACGGGGCGACGGTCGAGCCCTTCGATGCGCGCACAGGTCGCGTCGAAGGTCGCAACGCAGACCTCCGGTTCGAGTGGCTGCCGCTCGTCGGTCGCGACGTGCGCTTCGGCTTCGGCGTCGGCGTCGCGGTGCCCGTGGCGGCGACCACGCGCCTTCCGTTCGACGCGGCGTCCCAAGCGGACTTCGACGCGTCGAGCCTCACGCACGAGGCCTACCTCGCGCAGAACGGCGCCTACCGTGCGTGGCGCTACCGACCCGAGCGGGTCGCTGTGTACGTGCCTCTCACGCTCGCGATCGCGCTCTCGGACGACGCTGTGCTCGCGCTCGATGGCGCGGGTGCTGTCGGCGTGCGCGTGCTGGGCGGTATGGGGCAAGAGGTGCTCGGCGACCTCGTGCTCGGCGCCGAGATCGGCGCAGGGGTCGCGTCGTTCCTGCGCCTCGGGGCGCGCGCGCAGGTGGCAGCGCTCGCGGTGGGCACGCCGTCGAGCGCTGCGCAGCCGTCCGTCGAGGGTTGGGCCCGCCTCGAGCTCGCGCCGGTGAGCGTGCTCGTGCGCGCGACCCTCGGCCTCGGAGGTCCGTACGGCGTGGGCAGCGACTTCGTGGGCTGGGGCCTCCACGCCGGCGCCGGCGCCGTCTTCTGAGTGACGCGCGCCATCGACGATTCTGTCTCGCCGCGCTCGTGCGGTGAGTGCCACGGCTGCTGCAGCGGGCCCGTGATCGCGGAGCTCGGCAAGGCACAGTTCGAGACCTGCGCCCACCTCGGTGCAGTGCATGCGAGAGGAATGGGCTGCCGCATCTACGAGGCGCGCCCCGAGTCGTGTCGTCGCTACGAGTGCCTGTGGCTCACGCATCCCGAGCTCCTCGGCGAGGACGAGCGTCCCGATCGGATCGGCGTCTACTTCACGCTGAATCCCTCGAAGTACGACGTCTCCGGGGAGGTGTCGCGCCGCTGTTTCGACGCGTGGGAGTCGGTCGAAGGAAGCATCGACTCCGAGGGTGCGCAGGCCGTCGTCGCGCGCCTCCTCGCGCACGCTTCACGCTCCGACGGGCACATCGAAGGCATCGAGATCATCCGCTTCGGCGATCCGATCTACTACTGGATCGGTGCGATCGGAGGCATCTCCGTCGCGCAGCGACGAGAGGACCTCGCGGGTGATCTCGTCGCACCGTTCGAGCGCCGAGGCCCCCGCCGCCGGCTCACGATCCTGCGAAGCCCTCCATGAGCTTCGCGAGCGCCTCGACCGAGGACCTGCGCACGGCCGTGTAGATCGACGCGCGCACGCCCCCGACGGAGCGATGTCCCTTGAGGCCCACCAGGCCGGCCTTGGTCGCCTCCGAGAGGAACTTCTTCTCGAGCTCCTCCGTGGGCAGACGGAACACGACGTTCATCTTCGAGCGGCTGTTCTTCTCGACGGGGGCCCGCCAGAAGTCGGGCTTGGCGTCGATCACGCCGTAGAGGAGCGCGGCCTTGTCGTCGCACTCCTTGCTCACGACGGAGAGGCCGCCCCAGTCGAGCAGCGCGCGTACGGTGTTACGCAACATGTAGATCGCGAACACCGGCGGCGTGTTGAGGAGCGACTCGCTCTCCGCATACGCCTTGTAGCGAAAGATGCCGGGGATGTCGGTGCGACCGTTGGCGACGAGGTCCTTGCGCGCGATCACGATCGTCACGCCCGCGGGCCCGAGGTTCTTCTGCGCGCCCGCGTACGCGAGGGCGACCTTGCTCCAGTCCATCGCGCGTGAGCCGAGATCGCTCGTGGTGTCGCAGACCAGCGGCACGCTGCCCGTGTCGGGGTAGCTCGCCCACTGCGAGCCGAAGAGCGTGTTGTTGCTCGTGAGGTGCACGTACGCGGCGTCGGCGTCGAGCGTGTACTCGCTGGGCTCGGGCACACGCGTGAACTTCTTGTCGACCTCGGTGGAGATCACCTTGCGCGCCTTGGCGCCGTAGCTCGCCGCCACGAGCGTGGCCTCTTCGTGCGCCTGCTTCGCCCAGGTGCCGGTGACGAGGTAGTCGGCGCTCTTGCCCGCGTGGAGGAGGTTCAGCGGGACGAACGCGAACTGCATGCGCGCGCCGCCCTGCATGAAGATCACGTCGTGCGTGTCGGGGATCGAGAGGTACTCGCGCAAGAGCGTGATCGCCTCGCGGTGCACCTTCTCGTAGGTGGCCTCGCGGTGGCTGTGCTCGAGGATCGACATGCCCGTGCCGTCGATCTCGACGAGCTCCTTCTGCGCGCGCTCGATGGCCTCGAGGGGCAGAGCGGCGGGACCTGCGTTGAAGTTGTGGACGCGCGTCATGGCGAAGGTTCTATGTCCTCGGGCCCTCCTCCGACAAGAGACCAGGATCGAGAAGGCAGTGGGCCGAGAAGTCGATGCGCCCGGTCGATCTCTCCTACCGTGCCGCCATGCGGACCCTCTCGACGCTCGCAGCCATCGCCGTCCTCGCGTTCACCCTGGACGGCGCGCAAGCCCAAGATCGAACACCGGAGGGACCGACCTCCCTCGCGACGGTCCTCCGCGCGCCCGGCGTGAGCGCACGCGCGTGGAGCGCGATCGTCGTCCATCACTCAGCGTCGCGGTCGGGGAGCGTGGCCTCGATCGACGACTTCCATCGCCGCGTCCGCGGCTTCCCGCGCGGCCTCGCGTACCACTTCGTGATCGGCAACGGCCGCGGCCTCGGCGACGGCGTGATCGAAGCGGGCCCTCGCTGGACGCGACAGCAGCCGGGGGCGCACGTCGCCTCGTCGCTGCGCGACGCGGACACGCACGCGCTCTGGGACGATGTCGCCATCGGCATCGTGCTCATCGGCAACTTCGAAGAGACGGCGCCCACCGAGAGGCAGGTCGCCTCGCTCACGCAGCTGGTGGGCGCGCTGCGACGCCGCTTCCACATCGCGCCTTCGCGCGTGCTCGGTCACGGCGGCGTCGCGGGCGCGCACACGGAGTGCCCAGGAAACTCGCTCGACGCGATCGTGCACCGCCTCGCCGCCGAGCCCACAGCGCCTCCACCGGCTCGCATACGGCGTCGACGTCAGCGGCGGTAGGCGAAGCGCAGCGCCTTCGGCAGGCGCCTCCGCCAGTCGAGCTCGCGGTGCTTGCCGCGCGCGTCAGGCCTCCACATCACGCACTCCTTGGGGAGGTCGCGCGCGAGCAACGCCGCGGTCTCGGTCGCGCGCCTCACCATGCGCTCGCTCTCACGGAGACCGACGTCCACGTAGAGGCGCGCGTCGCGCGGAACGATCGCGCGGTGGAGCTCGCGGCTGATCTCGCGCGGCACCGTCCACACCGAGGGCGACATCGCGATGACCTTGCGGAACACGCGGGGATGACGCGCCGCTGCGGCGAGGCTCGCGAGACCACCCATCGACGCGCCGCCGATGCCGTGCGCGCTCGGATCGAAGCGCAAGGACAGCGTGTGCTCCGCGAGCGGCAGCACGTCGTGCATCACGAAGCGGAGGAAGTGGTCGATCTCGGGCCAGAGCTCGGCCATGCGCCCCGGCCCGGAGTCGATCGCGACGATCACGGGCCGACGGATCGTCTTGGGGAGCTTCGCGACCGCCGTGTGCGCGTGCCATCCGCCCGCGAAGCTGCCGTGATCGCCGAGCACGTTCTGTCCGTCGAAGAGCACGAGCACCGGCGGGCTCGGCTCGTCGCGCGCGCGATCGTGCGGCGGCACGACGAGGCGCACCCGGCGCGGATGCCCGCGGTAGCTCGGCGTGATCGTGATCGGCGGGGACGCGCGCATCGCGCGATCAGTCGGCGAAGAGGTCGCGCGCCTTCTGGGGCAGTGGACGCGATGGCTGCTCGAGGCCAGCGGGGAGGGTCAGGCCCTCGGCGCGCAGCGCGTCGAGGCATGCGGCGAGCGCCTCGGCGAACGTGGCGACGGTGATCTGGCGGTTGGGTGGCTGGAAGATCCAGTTCATCGCGGTCATGGCCCCTCGCACGAGTGACGAGGTGACCACGGTGGCGGAGAGCACGTTGTAGCGAGCGATCGATCCGCGCGTCTCGTTCTGCCACTCGGCCAGGCGCTTGCGCGTCGAGGCGTCCGGCATGCGCGCGACCCTCGAGCCGTCGGCGAGCGTCGCGAAGCGCTCCTTGCGCGCGTAGACGGCGTCGATCTGTCGCTCGAGCTCGGGCAGCTCGTGCCGCTCCAGCGACTCATCGACGACGATCACCACGAGCGGCCAATGCTCCAGACGTACCCGGACGGACATCGCGGTACCCTAGCGCGTGCTCTGGAAACACACCTCGCGAGCGTGCGTGATCGCCCTGTCCACCTCGGTCGGCCTCCTGGGCTGCGACGGTCCGCCCGACGACAGCTTGCTCGACGGTGGACCCGTGCCCGATGCCGTGAGTGCCGACGCCGTGGCGTTCGACGCGTCCACGGGCGCGCTCGATGCGCCGATGTCGGCGACCGATGCCCCCGCGCTGAGCGACGCGTCCGCGAGCGCGAGCGCAGTCGCGCCGCGTCCGGGCCTTCCGGGTGAGCTCGAGGGCGACGACGAGATCGATCTGCGCGTCACGCCGAGCGCGCCCGCGCTCGTGCGCATCGAGGCCGCGCCCGACGAGCACGTCACGTTCTTCCTCACGTTCGAAGAAGGTCTGCGCACGATCGAGCTCGAGGTCTTGCGGTGGGATGGCGACGAGGCCGTCTCGCTCGGCCTCACCGACGCGGGCCCCGGTCTGCGCACGCTCGCTGTGTTCGACGACTCGGGACCACGCACCTTCTGGGCGCGCGTCACGACGGAGCTCCCCTCGCTCGATGCGACGCTCACCATCACGCGCGTGCCCTTCGAGGACGGGCCGATGTGCTTCGAGGACTGCGCGCACCTGCTCCAGATGCCGCTGCCCAACGATCCCGCGGTCGATGGCTACACCACACGCTCGAGCACGGTGTTCCGCTATCAGTACGGCCGCCGCGATCTCCTCATGTACGTGCGTCACGCAGGTCAGCGCGTGGCCGCGCTCGGCATGGCGCCGTTCATCCCCGAGGACTTCTCCCAGTGGGACGGCCTCACGCCGGGCACCGACGTGGGCGCGACGAGGCACGCGAGCCACCAGCGCGGCAAGGACGTGGACATCTCGCTCCACGGCCTCGATGGTCAGAACGAGTGGCGCACGTACTGCGAGCCCGAGCGCACGAGCGACGGCCGCGAGTGCGTGCCCGGCACGATCACGAACTACGACGGCACCGCGAACGCGACGTGGTTCGGCGACATCTTCGCGAGCGGCCGCGTGACGATGTGCTTCCTCGATCGCGAGCTCATCCCCGCCACGGTCACGGGCGCCGAAGAGGCGAGCCTCGTCGGCGAGCTCGACGAAGACCTCGTGCCGCTCTTCGACGACGGCGTGCACCTCCAGCACTGGCCCAACCACGACAACCACATCCACGTGCGCGTGTCGGAGAGCGACTCGATCGGCGCGCTCTCGTTCACCGGCGAAGCCGCCGAGCCGGTTCCGTTCGAAGCCCCCTGATCCCCCTCAACGATGACGGTGGGCGCGGTCCATCGCGGCGAACATCTCGCGCGAGACGGGGCCCGAGCCGGGATCGAAGTCCACGTGCGTGAACGCGAAGCTCGACGCGTGCTTGCGGTCGCGCGGCACGTCGGCGCGTCGCTTGGTGCCCTCCCTCGCGCGACGGATCGCGGACTTCACCGAAGCGAGGCCCGGCACCGACGCGTTCTCGAGGTTGTCCGCGAGGCCCACGCCTGGCAGGTGCTTGCCCGCCTCGAGCACGGGCGCCGTGGTGAGCGCGTCCCACAGCTCCTCGATCGCGCGACGGATCAGGTGCTCGCCGAAGTTCGTGACCTCGGTGTCCTCGTTCGCGAAGACAGCGCGGCCGGTCTTCCGGATCGACGTCGCGATCGCGGCCCAGTCGTAGGGGTGGAGCGTGCGCAGATCGACGAGCTCCACGTCGATGCCCTCCTCGGCGAGCTCCTCCGCGGCGCGCTTGCACACGTGGACCATGCGGCCGTACGTGAACACCGAGACGTCGCGTCCGCTGCGCACGGTCTTGGCGACGCCGAGCGGGATCTTCTCGATCGCGGTGTCGGGCCACTCGGGCTCCCAGCCCTCGCGCGAGCCGATCGGCGCATCGATCATCTTGCCGAGCGCGCGCGCGTCCTCGGGCTCGCCGGGGATGAGCTCGTCGGGCCCTGCCGCCTTGCTGCGCATGAGGGCCTTGGGGATCAGCACCATCACGGGGTTCGGATCGTCGATCGCCGAGAGCAGCAAGCCGTACGCGTCGCGCGGGTTGCTCGGCATCACGATCTTCCAGCCCGGCGTGCGCGTCGCCTGCGCGTCGAACGAGTGCGAGTGATAGAGCGAGCCGTGGATGCCTGCGCCCACGGGCGTCATCATCACGAGCGGCAGGTTCCAGTCTCCGCCCGAGGCCCAGTACGTGTTCCCCGCGACCTTCAGCAGGTCGACCGTGTTGAACGCGTAGTCGCAGAACTGGATCTCGCAGACGGGCTTCTGCCCCGCCATCGCGAGGCCCATCGCGGTGCCGATGATGCCGCGCTCGTCGAGCGGCGTGTTCCACGCGGTGCGAAGGCCCTGCGACGCCGTGAACACACCACCGAGCGGCGGGCCCACGTCCTCGCCGAAGATGTCGGTGACACCGAGCTTGGTCTCGCCCACGTGAAGGGCCATACGAACGGCCTGCACCATCGTCGCCATGGCGCGCGCTCTAGCACGAGCCTCGCAGCGCACGCGAGAGGCACTCCTCACGGAGCTGCGGCTCAGGGAAGGGGTGGGACACGGCGGAGCGTCGGCAGTGAGACCGGGCTGGCGTCCCACACGGAGGTGAAGTCCCAGCTCGTCATCGGCGCGTTGGTCGGCGTGTAGAAGTAGTCGATCGCCACGTGGGCCGTGCCAGGCACCGGGCACGCGCGCATGACGTCGGGGGTGCCGTCGTCGAGGTGGTGGAGGTCCGCGCTCCCGAAGTCGGAGCAGGTTCGGACGTACACCTCGGGCAAGCCCGGATGCGGACCGACGACGGCGCTGCTGAAGAGACCCCGCTCATCACGTCGCCCACGAGCCCGCCGCCGCCGGCGACGTCGCCGACGACCAGCACGCGCGGACCTGCGCGTCGCCGCGCAGCTGACCCACGGCGCCTCCGTGTCCGTCGCACACCGCGCTCATCACGTCCGGCACGCTCATCGTGATGCGCAGATCGGACACCATCGATCGATCGCCCAGGAGCCCGAACGCGCCCCCGTAGCCGCCTTCGCTCGGGAGGAGCGAGCCGCTCACGGCGATCTCGCCGATGGTCACTCCCGTCGCGTGCCCGACCACACCGCCGGCGTACACGCAGCCCGACGTGCCGCGCGCCTCGAGCTGCAGCGACTCGAGCGTCGCCTGGTGGATCTCGCCGCGCACCATCGTCCCCGCCACGAGCCCGCGATGCACGCGGGCCGACGGATCACTGGACGCCGGTGAAGAACCGATCCCAGCGGACCTCTTCGTCGCTCGACCAGTAGATCGCGACCGCGCGGCCCTTGATGCGGCCCACGGGGATCATGCCCACCGCGGGGTTGCGCGAGTCGTTCGAGCGATCGCGGTGATCACCGAGCACGAACACGTGGCCCGGAGGCACCTCGCGCTCCGAGAGCGAGGACGGCGGCTCGATCACGCTCGTGCTCGTGCGGTGGAGGACGCCATCGATGCGCTCCTCGTACCAGACGCAGATGCCCGGATCCTCGGAGCTCTCTTCTTCGCGGCAGGGACCGAGCTCGCGGGTGCGGATCGCCTCGCCGTTGCGGTACACGACGTCGTCGCGGATCTCGACGCGATCGCCAGGCACGCCGATCACGCGCTTCACGATGTCGACGTTGTCGGCGGGGCTCCGCACGATCACCACGTCGCCGGCGTTGGGCATGCCCCAGCTCACGACCGCCTCGTTCATGAACGGGAGGAAGAGGCCGAAGGGGTACTTCGCGACGATCACGCGATCGCCGTTCACGAACGTGGGCTCCATCGAAGGGCCCTCGATCTCGAAGGCCTCGAACACCACGACGCGGATGAAGATCGCGACGAGGAACGCGCCCGCGATCGTGCGGACGTTCGAGCGGAACGAGTCCACCTCTTGCGGCGGCGTCTTGGGCGCAGCGGGCTTGGTCGTGCTGGGCACGGTGGGCTTGCTGGCCTCCGCCTTGGGCGCGCTGCCTTCGGCCTTCCCCTCGGCCTTGGCCGTGCCCGCACCGGCGTCCGCTGCGGCCGCCTCGTCGTCCTTCGCGCTCGTCTTGATCTCGGCCTCGTCGGCCTCGCTCGCGCTGCGTTCGCTCTCGCTCACCCGTGCACCGTGGGTCCGAGCGGGAGAGACCCCGCGAGGTCGGCCTCCCGCTCCGCGAGGATCGCGAGGCGCGCGCGCGTCTCGTGCTCGCCGAATCGCTCTTCCGCCAAGCGCGCGAAGAGCCTGAAATGTCGGGCCTCGGAGGCCATCAAGTCCTTGTAGAACTCGCGCAGCGACGCGTCCTTCAGCCGCTCCGAGAGCAGCTTGAAGCGCTCACACGAGCGGGCCTCGACGAGCGCCGAGACGAGCAGCCGATCGAGCAGCACCGGCAGATCGCCGTGATCCTTGCTCGCTGCCTTGCGGAGCGAGGCCACGTAGAGATCGCTGTCGGGCAGGCTCATGGTGCCGCCGCGCGCGCGGATGTGACCGTGCACCTGATCGAAGTGCTCCGTCTCCTCGTGCGCGAGCGCGACCAGCGGCGCCACCAGCTCCGGGTGCTCGCCGGCGAAGCGCGCCACCAGCGAGAGCGCGCTCTGTGCAGCCTTCAGCTCGCAGTGGGCGTGGTCCCGCAGCATGCGGTCGAGATCGCCTTCGACGGCATCGACCCAGGCAGGGTCCGTAGGAGCGAGGAGGCCCAACATTCGAGGGCCGCAACGCTATGCGTCGGTCCGAGGGGGGTCAAGGCGCGTTCACGCTCGCGCAGAGGCCTCGTGAAGCGTCGTTCACTCGAACCCACCGAGGGGCCTTGCCACGGACCGGGCCCTCGCGAGAGAACGCGGTGAAGATCGCCTCTGGCATGCGCGTCGCAAAGCGCGACGAGCACACGGCGCTGCCCGGTTCGCACGCCGACCTCAGGACACAGCCACCATGACCCATCCATCGTCTCTCCTCGCACGCGCTGCCCTCGGCGCACTCGCGCTCGGCGCGCTCACCAGCGTCGGTTGCGTACGTCGCTACTCGCAGCCGAGCCCCGAGGAGCCCCACGCGGACGTGCAGATCCGCGTCGTCCACCACGCGACGCTCGGCACCAACGTCGACGAGATCGTCACCATCAACGGCGAGGCCGTGACGCTCAGCGAGGGCGGCGGCGGCGTGCGACAGGGCACGATGCGCGTGCGGCCCGAGGGCCTGCAGTACGGCTTCGAGACCGAGTTCTATCACTTCATCCAGACGCAGGAATGGCGCACGGTCTACGACACGCAGCGCTACCAGTGCGGCTACAACCGTCAGGGCCCCGTGTACTGCACGCGTCAGGTCCCGCGTCAGCAGCTCGTGACGGTGACCCAGCGCGTGTCCGATGGCGGCTGCGGCGCGGCCCTCGATCAGGTGCCCTACGCGGGCGCCGTCTACCTCGTGCAGTACGAGTTCGCGGGCGTCGGTCAGTGTCAGGCCACGTGTCAGCGCCTGGTGCAGGACGCGAACGGGCAGATGCAGGCCACGCAGTGCGGCGCGACCGAGCCCGCGCCTGCGTCGCAGTTCCCGCCGTCGTCGGGCTACGTCAGTGAGGTCGTGCCCGCGGGTCAGGCCGGCGGGACGGCGGGCGGCGAAGTGATCATCCAACAGCAGTGACGCGCGTCGGTCCGAGGCTCTCTCTTCTGGGGCTCTGGGGCCTCGGTGTGCTCACGAGCGCCGTGGTGTCGGGTTGCTTCGACACCACGGCGACACCGTTTCCGTCGGGTCTCGAGCCGTGGGAGAGCCCCAACGCGGCCGCGTGGCCCCCGCCGATCGACGGCGATCCGTGCCCCGAGACGATCACGTTCTCGCGGCGCCCGGAGCTCGGCCGATCCACGAACGTCCATGCGCGCGCGTGCATCCACGCGCCCATCACCGAGGTGTGGCGCGCGATCCGCAACCCGCAGACGGGCCGCGATCCCAGCTCGTCGTCACCACCCTTCATCGTCTTGCCCGAGCCGATCGCCGAGGAGTGTGACGGCCTCTACCAGACGCAGGTGCACGTCGACGACGTGGTGGACGTGGACTTCCGCATCTGCTGGCGACACGAGGTGATCGAGGGCACCGACGAGGCGCCGCTGCTCACGGCCTCGCGCTGGCAGAAGGTGTGGGGCACCACGATCCTCACGACGCTCGAGGGCTCGTTGGTCGCGAGCCCGCACCCCGACGATCCGAGCCTCACGCGGCTCGAGTACCAGTACCACCTCGATGCGCTGCTCGACGGGCCCGAGCGGATCGAGCCCTACCTCCAGGCGATCTACGAGCGTACGCGCGACGACGCGCACGGTGTCCCGCTCCTACCCGCCGACTTCTGAGCCGATCGGCGACGACGGTGGCGCGGCCGACCACGCCCATGCCAGCGGGCCTGCGGTGACGACCACGGCCGGGACGTTCACCATCCACACGTTGAAGGTCGCGCCCGAAGCGAGGCTCACCCCGCTGTCGAACAGAAACCACAGCAGCACCGACGCGAGCGCCCAACCGATCGCACGACGCTCGTCGATCGTGGGCGCGTGGCGCACGAGGGCGAACACCGAGATGAACTGCCCGAGCGTCGAGCCTCCGATCGGGCCGAGGAAGAAGCGTAGGAGCGCATGCCCGCCGCTCGGGAGCTCGCCCCCGAAGTGGGCCTCGCCCCACGCGGCGTGGAGCGGCGCGAACAGCGCGGTGTCTCCGAGGAGCGCGATCACGATGCCGCTGCCCATGCCCGCGATCGACGCAGCGAGCGCCGCACGTGCGGGCGCGCTTCGCGGTGCATCCGCGCTTCGCGGTGCATCCGCCACGCGTGCCTCGGTTCGGGGCCGTGTGGCCGCGAGCAACGGCACCACGAGCAACGGCGGCAAGACGTTGATCATCACGACGTTGGCCCACGCGCCGTGAAGGAGGGAGCTCGCAGAGTCGAGCACGAGCCAGCCGAGCAACCCGTGCACCGTCGCGTCCCAGGCCCACCGATGCCCGCTGCGCAGACCGAAGCGGACGACCGCCCAATGCGCGAGCCACTTTCCCGCGATGGATCCGCCCGTCATCCCCAGACAGTAGGTGAGCGCGGGCGAAGCATCGGCCGAGGACGCGTCCATCGTGTACGCCGCCAGCGCGTCGCGATGGGGCGCGAAGACGGCCAGCGGGTACACGAACGGCAGCGACATCCCGAGCCCCACGAACGTGAGGCACACGAGCTCGAGCGCGCGAACGGCGCGCGGGACGGCGTCCATCGGAAGAGCCTGCCCGAGCGCTTGCGAGGACGCACCTCGTGCCTGGGCGCGCGAGAGCGCACGGAGAGGTCGCGCGGCGCCGCTGACCGCACGACCCCGACCTCGAGCGGGGAGCATCGGCACCGTCTCGCGCCCACCGTCCATGGACGATGGCAAACCGTCCGCGGACGGTCCGGAAGCGTCCACGGACGATCGCGATCCTCCGAGGCGCCGTGCGCTGCGTGATGGGCGTTCAGTGATCGGCGAGGACGTGTGAGAGCGCGTCGTGCGTCGCTGCGCGCACCCGCTCCACGTCGCCCGTCGAATGGGCATCGCCGCGCGTGTCGATCGGCGAGAGCACGCGGAACGCGACGGGCACTCGCTTGGGGATCAACGTCCCGCGGCGACCGAGCGGGATCGGGAGGTTGTAACGAGCATCGCCGAAGAGCAGCTTGCCCAGGCCTGGCTCGCGCGCGAGCACGCGGTAGGCATCGTCGATCCCGCACGCCGCGACGGGCACGATGGGCACGCCCGCGCGCATCGCGACGCGCGCGAATCCAGCGCGCGCGCCCCACTGCAGGCGATGGCGCTGTCGCGAGGTCTTGAACGAGTCGTAGATGCCGCCGGGGTACACGACGACGAGCTCGCCCGACGCGAGGTGTCGCCGCGCGGCCTCGGGCTCGCCCACGATCGCACCCACGTAGTCGAGCGCGCGAGGAAGGATCGGGTTGCGCCACAGGTGACGCTCCGCGAGCCACGTGGGCATGCGACGCAGATCACGCGACAAGAGCGCGCCGAGGATGAACGCATCGAGGCCGAAGAGGCCATGGTTGCCCACCAGCAGCGCGCCGCCCTCGCGCGGCACGTGCTCGAGGCCTGCGATCGTCGCGGAGAAGTAGTCGATGATCGCGTTCGCGACGCGCAGGCCCGCAGGCGTGCCAACCCACTTGTCGATGCCGCGCACGAAGGAGCGCGAGGATAGGCCAAGCGCGTCGTCAGCGAGCGATGCGCTGAAACGGCCTGAATTCCAGGCCGTGACGAAGCGCCGAGGCGAGCGGCGTTGGTAGCATCGCCGCCGATGGGAACGACCTCCTCCCGCTCGCTCCGCACCAAGATGGTCCTCGTCGTGCTCGTCGCGACGCTCGGCCTCGTGCTCGTCATCTGCTTTCCGCTGCGCGCGCACATCCTCGAGCGCTTCGCGGCGATCGAGCGACAGCTCGCGGCCGACGATCTGGACGCCGCCCGCAACACGATCGACGCGGAGATCGAGGCCGTGGGCGCGATGGCCCGCGACTACGGCGTGTGGGACGAGACGTATGCCTTCGTGGCGGACGACACGCAGGGGCCCGAGAGCGAGTTCGTGACCTCGAACTTCTCGGACGCGATGTTCACCGAGAACCGCCTCGAGCTTGCGGTCATCGCCCGCCCGGACGGCGCGCCGCGCTACGAGACGCGCTTCGTGGGCGAGGGCGAGCCGCGCGCGACGCCGGTCCCGATCCGAGAGCTCCTGCCCGAGGGCGACGACGTGCTCGGTGCACGAGCGGCCTCCGGCATCGTGCGCACGAGCGGCGGTCTCTTCCTCGTGGGCACCCACGCGATCCTCACCAGCGCCGAGACGGGCGAGCGGCGCGGTACGCTGCTCCTCGTCGATCGCTCGCGGCCGAGCCCGTGGCCGAGCTCGCGGAGCGCGTGCGCCTCGCGCTCTCGATCATCCCGCTCGACGGCGAGGTGCCCGAGGATCTGCGCGCCCACCTCGACATCGTTCGCGGCCTCGCGCCCGGCGCCCATCACATCGCGCCCATCGACGACGAGAGGCTCGCCGCGCACGCGCTCGTGCGTGACCTGCACGGCACGCCCGTCGCGGTGCTCCGTGTGCTCGTGCCGCGCACCGTGTACGCGGAGGGCCGTGCGGACGCGAACTTCATCGCAGCCTCGGTGGGCGTCGCGTGCCTCGCGTTCGGCCTCATCGTGCTCCTGCTCCTCGAGCGCACGATCCTGCGTCGCGTGATGCACCTCGGCGTGGAGGTCGGCGCGGTCGGCGCGGCCCGCGATCACTCGCTGCGGGTGTCCGTCTCGGGCGGTGACGAGCTCGGCAACCTCGCGCGCACGGTGAACGAGATGCTGACGTCGCTCGAGCGCCTCAACACCGAGCTCGAGGGCGAGCGCGCCAAGGCCGAGCGCCTCTTGCGCAACGTGCTGCCGGGGCCGATCGCCGAGCGGCTCAAGCACGGCGAGGGCACGATCGCCGACGCGTTCGACTCGGTCACCGTGTTGTTCGCCGACATCGTGGGCTTCACGACGCTCTCGTCGAAGGTGCCGGCGACCGAGCTCGTGGTGGTGCTCAACGACGTGTTCTCGCGCTTCGACACGCTCGCGGAGCGGCACGGGCTCGAGAAGATCAAGACGATCGGCGACGCGTACATGGTCGTCGCGGGTGTGCCCGAGCCACGTCCCGATCACGCCGTGGCCGTCGCCACGATGGCGCTCGACATGCTCGACGAGATCCGCGCGTTCAACACCGAGCTCGGCATCCGTATCGGCATCCACAGCGGGCCCGCGGTGGCCGGGGTGATCGGCAAGAAGAAGTTCATCTACGACATCTGGGGCGACACCGTGAACACCGCCTCGCGCATGGAGTCCACGGGCATGCCGGGCCGCGTGCAGGTCTCGGACGTCACCGCGCAGGCGCTCGACGGCGCGCTCGCGATCGAGGACCGCGGCGTGATCGCCGTGAAGGGCAAGGGCGAGATGCGCACGTGGCTGCTCGCGTCGCGCGACGCCGCGTGATCAGTCCCACGTGAGCCCACCGCGCACGGTGAGCGTGTACGTCTGGAACGCGCCGACGACCGGCGGGCCGTACGGCTCGATCACGCCGATCGCCAAGCGCGCCTCGACGTAGCCGGGACCGAACGGCAGCCGCACGAACGGGATCACGCCGAGCGTCGCGTCGAACGATGCGCGGGTGCCCGATCGACACTCGCTCGCGAAGTCGTCGGGCGAGCACTCGATGTCGCTGACGTGCATGGTGCCCACGACGTGGACGCGCACACCGAGCTGCACGTGCGCGTCGAGGCGTCCGGCGATCCAACCTCCGACGCCGAGGTACCCGAAGACGCCTCGCGGCGGCGACGCGCTCAGTGTGGTGGGGAACGAGAACGAGGGAGCGACGAGGAGCGCGGTGTCGATGCCGACCTGGAGGTCGCGCTGCCTCCACTCGGCGAGGCCCGTGAAGCCGACGGGCACCACGCCCCACACCGAGAGCCACGCGTCCCAGCCGAGCCATGCGCCGGGCACGGGGCGATCGATCACCGTCCAGTGGATCGTCCGCAGCGGCAGCGCGACGCCGATCGCGCCGCGCAGCGTGAAGTCTGCGCGACGATGCGCGAGCGCGAGCGCGGCCCATGCGTTGCCGAGCCAGAAGCCGTTCCACGACCCATCGTCTCGGAACGACTCCACGAGCCCGAGGCGGGCATCGCCATCGACCTCGAGGAAGAGATCCTGATCGAGCGTGGCCAAGCGCGTCGTGGCGTCGAGCACGAGTGTCCCGAACGCGTTGGTGCGCAAGCTCGGGCCGAGGTCGCACGCGAGACCGGGCAGACAGACGGGTGGCGGCTCGGTGCGGAGGACTCCGAGACCAGCGTCGAGCTCTCCCTCGAACGCGTGTCGATGCGTCTCGACAGGATCGCCCGTGCGGACTTGCGCCGTGGCGGTCGCGCCCAGACTCGCCCACGCGAGCACCGCTGCCACCCCGAGCCTGCTGACCCACCGCGCCATGCGCACGGAAGCATCGGAGGTGTGCTGCGCACTCGTCAACGACGCGTCGTCACTGCGCGGACGGTGCGTCGTCGAGCGAAGTCACATGGGCGCCCGCGACGCCCGAGGTCCGAGTCGACCGAGCGCACGAGGTCAGTGACGTAGATGTCGAGCGATGCGCCGGAGCGCCTCTGCGGGCTCGGTCGTGATCTCTTCACCGTGAGAGACCAGCACGCGACGAAGGCGCGGCAGAGCGGCCCACGCGTCGAGCTGATCGGCGAGCGCGCGTGCGTCGTGCACCGAGAGCTTCTCGACGAAGCGAGGCAGGTGGGGCGTGTCGTGCGTCATGCCCACGGCGCCGAGGACCCAGCCGCTCAGACCGCCGCGGTGCGAGAGGTTCCACACCACGTCGTTCACCACGAGCGTGGTGCCGCCGCTGCGATCCACCTCCAGCGCGGCCTCGCCCTCGCGCGTGCCAGGGACGATCACGAGACGAACGCTCGGGTCGCCGAAGCTCCCCTGCGTGTCGTCGACGTGCACCACCTCCTCCACCTTGCCGCGCGCGCCCGCCGGCGCGATGACGCGGAGCGTGGGGTAGCGGTCCTTCCATGCCTTGGCGTCGATGCGATGGAGCGCGTTGGGCACCACGAGGAACGCGGGTCGCCCCCAGCTCTCGAGCCATCGCATCTCGTGATCCTCGAGCGCGATCGCGCTGAAGATCACGAGGCCTCCGTCCCGCAATCGCACGACGGTCATGCGTCTCGGAAAGTGTCCCAGCGGCATCGACAGATCCCCTTGGACCGTCGCGATGTCGTCATCGAAGTGCGTGAGGGGACCGTGGGGGAGCACGGTCCATTCGGTGTGGAGCTGTGACATGCGCACAGGCTCAGCAAACTCCGTGCACCGCCGATCACGCGCGTCGCCGCCCGATCTCGCCGCGTGCTGCCTCGTCGTGTGGCGAAGACGTCGCGTCGGTCACGCACAGTCCGCACGCGGGGCCGCCCGAAGATGTGGGGACGCTCGTGCGATCAGCCGTCGTAGGGAACGAGACCGATGGGGCAGCTGGTGCCCGTGCCCCCGTGCCCGCAGTAGCCGTTCGGGTTCTTCGCGAGGTACTGCTGGTGATAGTCCTCGGCGAAGTAGAACGCGCCCGCCTCGCTCGCCGGTCGCACCTCGGTGGTGATCGCGCCGAAGCCGTCGCGGCTGAGCGCTGCCTGGTACACCTCGACGCTGCGTCGTGCCGCGGCGAGCTGCGCGGGCGTCGTCGTGTAGATCGCCGATCGGTACTGGGTGCCCACGTCGTTGCCCTGACGCATGCCCTGCGTCGGATCGTGGCTCTCCCAGAACGTGCGCAAGAGCTCGGGGAAGCGCACACGTCGCGGGTCGTAGACGACGCTCACGATCTCCGCGTGCCCCGTGTCACCGCTGCACACTTCTTCGTACGTCGCGTTCGGCGTGTAGCCGCCCATGTAGCCGACGGCCGTGGAGACGACGCCCGGGATCGTCCAGAAGTGACGCTCCGCGCCCCAGAAGCAGCCCATCGCGAAGTACGCGCGCTCGCTGCCGGCGGGGAAGGGGCCAGCGAGCGGCGTGTGGAACACGAAGTGCTCGGTGGCGGTGGGGATCGGTGTCGCGCGACCACGGAGCGCGCGCTCGCGTGAGGGCATCGTGGTCGCGTGCTGGCCCATCACGGCGGGCGTCATCATCGTGCTCGACGCAAGCGCACCGAGGCCCACGACGATCAAGGCCACCGTGAGCCACGGAAAGCCACCACGCGGGATGCGATCCTCCGCGGACGGCTGCGGATCGGGCTCGCGCGGCTCGGAGGCACGGGGCGATTCGGGCATGTCGTCGGTACGCATGTGCGAGGTCTACGGATCGCGAGCGCGCTCGTTACGCGCTTGGACCTCGCTGCGAGGCTCGTTACCCTCGCCGTCGGAGGGTGACCATGAATCGATCGGTGATGTGGGTGGTGCTCGGTGTGTTCGCGTGCTCGGCGTGTGCGCCGGCGCCGTGCGCCGAGACGGCGCGGGCCAGCTGCGAGATCGGGGCAGTGTGCGCGGACGCGACGGACTGCGTGAGCGAACACTGCGGCGCGTCCGGGCTCTGCGAGCCAGGCTGCGAATCGGACGACGACTGTGCCGCGAACGAGCTCTGCGACTACGAGAGCGACTTCACGCGAGGACGTCGCTGCAGCACCGCGTGCAGCGGCGACTTCGACTTCCTCGTCGACAGCCCGTCGGGAGGCGTCGAGTGGGAGATGGGGCGTGCGTGTGTCGATGGCCAGATCACCCCGTGCGCGATGGTGACCGATCCCGAGGGCGAGCACTGCTTCGTGTGTGGATGCGACGGGGGCCGGCTGTGCTCGTACGTCGAGGGCTACCCCGCCTGCATCGTGCCTCGCGAGCTGGGTGAGACCTGCGAGGGCAACGATCAGTGCGCGTCGGCCAATTGCTCGGGCTCTCCCGAAGGCACGAGCCCGCGAGCCTGTCAGGTCGCGGCGGGGACGGCGTGCACGATGGACGACGCGACCTGTCGCCACTGCGACGGACCGTCGGGGGCGATGGCGTGTCGGCAGTCGTGCGAGAGCGACACCGACTGCGGCGGCTCCCCCTACGACATCTGCCTCGGCAGTCGAACGACGGGCAACTATGCGTGCTACCGCATCTGCGACGCGGAGGAGCCCTGTCGATCGACGGAGCGCTGCACGTTCATCGAGTCCGATCCCATGAACCGGCGTTACTGCGCCCCGCAGTGAGCGGCCCCGGTGACGTGAGCGTGCTCAGCGGTAGCCGGCGACCTCGCGCGTGAAGAAGAGCCGTGTGCGTGTCTGGTCGCCCTCGGCCGAGCACATCGACCCCAGCGACCGACCGCGGTCCTGGTGGTCGAGGATCCACGAGAACTTCGAGAGCACGCCGAGCGGATCCTGCACCGCCGCGTGGCTCCCGAGCGGTCCCGCGAGGCGATCGCTCGCGTAGAGCACGCCTGCCGTGACGTCGTGGACGAACGCGACCTTCACACCGGACTCGCCCAGGTGAAACGTCGCGTAGTGGAGCTCGTGCCCGCGAGGCACGGGCGCGAAGAACGTGAGGGTGACGGACTCGACGTCGCTCATCCGCCGAGCGTACGTCGATCCCGCGCCGTCCTCGTCGCGTACGCGCGTTCGTCCGGGTAGTGTCGGCGCCTCTCTCGGAGGACATCGTCATGGATCGCGCCTACCTCGATCATCTCGCTCGCGAGCTCGAAGGCCTGAAGGAGCAGGGGCTCTTCAAGCAGGAGCGCGTGATCGTCTCGCCGCAGGACGCGGTGATCCGCTCCGAGGGCCGCGAGGTCCTCAACTTCTGCGCGAACAACTACCTCGGCCTCGCGAACCACCCGCGCCTGATCGAGGCCGCGCTCGAGGCGATCCCGAAGTACGGCTACGGCATGGCGTCGGTGCGCTTCATCTGCGGGACGCAGGACGTGCACAAAGAGCTCGAGGCGCGCCTGTCGAAGTTCCTCGGCACCGAGGACACGATCCTCTACTCGAGCTGCTTCGACGCGAACGGCGGCCTCTTCGAGACGCTGCTCGGCGAGAAGGACGCGATCGTCTCGGACGCCCTCAACCACGCCTCGATCATCGACGGCGTGCGCCTCAGCAAGGCCAAGCGCTACCGGTACGCCAACAACGACATGAACGACCTCGAGGCGCAGCTGAAGCAGGCGCGCGCGGACGGGGCCGAGCGCATCCTCGTGGCGACCGATGGCGTGTTCTCGATGGACGGCGTCATCGCGGACCTCGCGTCGCTCTGCGACCTCGCCGATCGTTACGGCGCGATGACGATGGTCGACGACAGCCACGCGGTGGGCTTCGTGGGCGAGAAGGGTCGAGGCACGCACGAGCTCGCGGGCGTCATGGGTCGCATCGACGTGATCACCGGCACCCTCGGCAAGGCGCTCGGCGGCGCGAGCGGCGGCTACACCTCGGGCCGCAAGGAGATCGTCGCGTGGCTGCGACAGCGCAGCCGCCCGTACTTGTTCTCGAACACGCTCGCGCCGGTGATCGCGAAGACGACGATCGCGTGCCTCGACCTCCTCGAGGAGGGCGACGCGCTTCGTCAGCGTGTGCGCGACAACTCCGCGCGCTTCCGCGAGGGCATGTCGAAGGCCGGCTTCACGCTCGCGGGCGCGGGTCATCCGATCATCCCGGTGATGCTCGGCGACGCGAAGGTCGCGAGCGACATGGCACAGCGCATGATGGCGCGCGGCATCTACGTGATCGGGTTCTCGTTCCCCGTCGTGCCGCGTGGTCAGGCCCGCATTCGCACGCAGATGTCGGCGGCCCACGAGCCCGCGCACGTGGATCGCGCGGTCGCCGCGTTCACGGAGATCGGCCGCGAGATGGGCCTCGTATCCTGAGGTTGGTCAGTCGGGGAGCCCGATCACGTCGAGGGTCGCTGTGCGGAGGCGCGGGGGATCGCCGAGCGAGGTGACGTAGAGGGTGCGGCCGTCGAGGCCACCGAACGCGACGTTCGTGGCGCCGGGTGCGTCGAGGCGGCCGAGCTCCGTTCCATCGGCGCGGAGCACCACGACGCTGCCGTTCGTGGTCACGTAGAGATCGCCTGCGCAGTCGCGACCGAGGCCATCCACGCCGCGGGTGATCGCAGCGATCGGCGTGCGCATGCCCGCGATCGCGCCGTCTTCGTCGAGCGGGTAGCGCACGAGGCCGCCCGAGTGACCGAGGTAGAGCGTGCGCTCGTCGAGCGAGAGCGCGATGCCGTTGGGCTGCGTGAGATCCTCGGCGATCACCTCGAGCACGCCGTCTGCGAAGCGGTAGGCGCGTGTCGCCTCCTGCGGTCTCGGGCTCGGCGCTTGGTAGTCGGGGTCGGTGAAGTAGATCGCGCCGCGCGTGCTGATCACGAGATCGTTCGGGCCATTCAAGCGGTCGCCGGCGTATGCGCCGATCACCGTCGTGGGTGCGGCCGCGAGGTCGTCGAGATCGAAGCGCACGATCGCGCCGAGCGCGTGGCTCGCGCCGTAGAGCGCACCGTCGGAGCCGAGGGCGAGACCGTTCGTGCCCGAGTCGGTCCTCGCGATTGACACGCTGCCGTCGGGTTCGATGCGGTAGAGACGCGCGCTCGGCGTCGCGCCGCCACCGAAGTGCGAGACGAGCAGCGCATTGCCGATCCACACGGGACCTTCGACGATGCCCCAGCCTGGCGCGAAGCCGTCACGGATGGGGACCGCGTCGATCGTCGTGAGCGTCACTCCGTCGAGATCGGGCGGCGCGTGCGTGCCGCTGCAGGGAGCGGGTCGCGCCGCGTCGGGGCTCGCGCTCGCGTCGATCGGCGTGCCCGTGTCGTCGGCCGATCGCGCGTCGATCGACTCGCCGGTGTCCATGGCGGGGCTGGCGTCGTCGCTGCGGCCCGTGTCGCGAGGCGCGCTCGCGTCGTCCGAGGCCTCCCCTCCGCCACAGCCGAGCAGAGTCGCGAACACGAGGCACGAGGCGGAGCGGAGTCGATGCATGAGGGGACGATACCGGAGGCCGTGCACGAGGCGGGTGCGTCCTGCCCTCGACCTCCGGCAGAATCGCCGACCATGCGCCGGGACCCGCGAGCGGACATCGAGCACGACTGGACCTCTGCGTGAGCGAGAGCGAGACCGAAGCTCAGAGACCGGTCGCGTCGGGTCGCACGATCGCGTTCGCGTCGCTGTCGGACACGCAGCGCGCGGAGCTCGTGAAGTCACTCGGCGCGGGCAGTGGCGGCGCCGTGGTGCGCGCGCTCGATCGCTTCGCGGCACGCGAGCGGCTGGCCCTCGGCATGCTGCCCTTCTCGCTGGTGGGCATCGTCGCGCTCGCGCTCGCCGCGTTCGCCGACGCGTGCTGGCCGATGCAGACGTGGATCTGGGCCGTGGCTTACGCGACAGCGTCGATGCCGATCGCGTACGCCGTCACGCGTGCGATCGGCGCGCGGATCGCGTCGCAGCGCATGCCGATCGCACCGGGCGTCTACGTGACGAGCGAGGACGTGATCGTCGCGCACGCGAGCGCCGCTGCGGCGATGCGTATCGTCCCGGTGTCGTCGATCGCGGCCGTGGGCACGCCGCGTCGGTTTCCCCTCTCGCCCTACGCCGAGGTCACGATCTGGCTCGAGAGCGAGCCTGCCGAGACACTCTCGATCCCCGCGATCCAGGCAGACGAGGCAGTCGGCGCGATCGAGCGTGTGCGCGAGCCCACGCCTGCGATGGGATCGGCGCGCGATCAGCGACGACGAGATCCTCTCGGTGAGATCAAGCGAACGACGGTGTGGGAGCGCGCGAGCCACGCGGCGCCCGCGAGCGACGTCGCACGGTCCGTGGTGGTGAGCGCCCTCGTGGCGCTCGTGCTCGGCGCGCTCCTGCTCGTGACGCGCAACACGATCTCCGATCGCATCGCGCTCCAGGGCGCGATCGCCGCTCACGACGTCGAGGCACTGCGCTGCTACGTCGAGCACGAAGGGGTCCACGCCGCCGACGTCGCGGCGAACGCGCTGCCGCATGCGGCCTATCAGCGCGCGGTGACGAGCGGCGATCTGGTGGCGCTCGGTGACTACGTCACGGCCTATCCCGAGGGCCCCGACACGCCCGCCGCGCGCACGGCCTGGATCGAGGGCGAATTCGCGATCGCGCGCGACGATGCGTGGCGCCTCCGCGCGTTCCTCGCACGATTTCCCGATGCGCCGCAGGTCGGCGAGGCGCGTGAGCGGCTGCCGCGGCTCGCGCTCGCGGCTGCGATCCAGGCCGACGACGTGGGCAGCTATGCGTTCGTGATCCGCGAGCATCCGGGCACGACGGAGGCCGCCGAGGCCGCGCGTCGCAGGAGCGAGCGCTACACCCGCGTGCTCGACGAGATCACCGCGCGCGGCGGGCGCGACGAGGCGATCACGTTCTTCCGCGCGCTCTTTGCGTACCTCGAGGCGCACGAGACCCACGACGTGCTCGTCCGCTTCCGCACGCCCTCGAGCGAGACGCTGCGCGACTTCGACCGCATCGCGTCCGAGCTCGCCGAGCGCGCGGTCGAGCCGATCGCGCCCTCGTTCTCGCGACGTCTGTCGGAGCAGCGCGAGGCCCTGGTGTTCGATCGACTGCGCGAGGCGTTCACGGAGGTCGCGCCGCGCGACGTGCTGCCCGTGGTGCGTGGCAATCAGCTGCCCTCGCTGCTCACCACCGAGCAGCGTGAGGCCTACCTCGCACCGCACCTCGAGGATCCCGACGCGCTCGCGGCCGCGACGAGCGCGCTCGATCGCGATCAGGACGACGACAGCGGCGAGCCCGAGATCCGCATCGTCTACGAGGTGATCCCCGACGGCCGCCTCTACACCTCGAGCCCCGAGGCCGCGCTGCCGGGCATGCGTGGTGACCCCGGGCTCGCCGCGGCGCTCGCGCGCATGGGCATCCGTCGTCCCGACCTCGAGCCCGTGCAGGACGACCGAGCGTTCGTCGGCTTCCGCATCCGCTTCGACATCGAGATGCGCACGCCTCCGACCTCACCTCCGCCCACCGACGTCGCCGCACCCACCGAGCTGGCGCCGCGCGCGCGCTTCAGCATCGAGGTCGCGCCACCGCCCTCGTTCCACATGGACGCGGGCGAAGATCTCGCGAGCGCGGGCGCCATCTACGAAGCGATGGCGACGGAGGCCTTCGATCGACTGGGCGCCGAGCTGCTCCAGGGCTTCTTCGGCACGATCCACGCGGCCGACGCCGCCGCGCCGATCGAGGAGTGAGCGCGCGATCGTGTACCTTCGTTCGCCGATGATCCGTCGCTCTTCGCCGTCGTCCCTGGCTCTCGTCGTGATGCTCAGCCTCGTGGGGTGCGGGGGCGGCATGCGCGCGCGCGTCGCGGAGGCCGCGCGCGATGGAGATCTCGACACCGCCCGATCGAGCTACGAGGACATCCGATCGCGGGATGGCGACGACGAAGAACTGCTCGGCTACGTGGCCGAAGCGCTGCTCGTGTCGGAGGCGCGATCCGGGGATCCCGCGCGGCGATCGGCGGCGGTGCAGCAGCTCTCGCTCGCGGGCACGCGAGGTCGTGAGCCGCTCGAGCGCTTGGCGTCGCGCGCAGGTCCCGAGGCGACCGAGGCGCTCGTCGCGCTCGCGCGGGTGGGGCATCGCGACGCGCGTCGCCTCCTCCGCGGCTTCGCCGACTCCCCCGATGCGAGCGTGCGCGCGGCGTCGGTGCTCGGCATGTCGACCGACGACGATCGTGCGCTCCTCGTCGC
Source organism: Deltaproteobacteria bacterium (assembly GCA_017303575.1). GTDB lineage: Bacteria > Myxococcota_A > Polyangia > Polyangiales > Sandaracinaceae > JAFLCL01. The sequence goes on along the minus strand of JAFLCL010000011.1, from coordinate 25,333 downwards.
GTGGTGTGCCGACACGGCCCGCGAGGTGCGGGACGCGGCGTGTGGTCGTCTGGGTGAGCTCGCACCGGACAGCGAGATCCTCGCGGTGCTCGTCGAGCGCGCGCGCATCGATCCGGACGCCGGTGTGCGCGCGACGTCTGCGCGCGCGCTCGGTCGCTTCGGCGAGCAGGCAGTGCTCGCGCTCCGTGATCGCCTCTCGGACGCCGAGCCTCGGGTGCGCAACGCCGCGCTCGAGTCGCTCTTGCGCGCGCAGCGAGCAGAAGGCCGCGACACCGTCGCGTCGCTGCTCGAGACTCCGACGAGCGCGAGCACGATCGAGGCGGCGCGGCTGCTCGCGACGCGCCTCGAGGCCGACGTCATGCCCACAGACGAGGACGTGCTCCACGCGCGCACCCACCTCTTTGCCGCGCTCACGCACGCCGATCCCACGCTGCGCGGCCAGGCTGCGATGGCGCTCGTCGCGCTCGTGCCCGACGAGGTCACGACTCACGCCCTTCGGCTCCTCGTCGAGTCGGAGCCCGACGTCGGTGTGCGCCTCTCGCTCGCGCGCGCGCTGATCTCGCGTGAAGGCTCTCGCGACGCCGCCCGCACGGCGCTCCACCGCCTGCTCGCGGAAGATCATGGAATGACGGGCGTTCAGGCGGGCGTGGTGCTCGCGGGCGTCGGTGACGACGAGGGTGTGGCCCGTCTCCGTGCCGATCTGAGCTCGTCCGACGCGACCATCCGTCGTGTGGCGGCGCGCTCGCTCGCGCGGGACGCCATGCGGCCGCTCGAGGTGCGGGACTCCCTCGCGGACGAGGACGCGCTCGTGCGCATCCAAGCGGCAGGAGGGATCCTCGCGGCGGTTGCAGCACGCGCGGGTTGAATGAATCTTTCCCCTCTTGATGCTGCGTCCGGCCGTCTCGACGACGATCTGCTTCGAGGATGAAGGTGCGGCGCTGGGAGTCCACGGGCCGCTGGTGATCGCGGTGATCAGTGGTCGCCACCCTTTCTCCGCGCACGCAGCGCGGCGCGCCGTCGACGAGGTCTCGCGGCTCCGCAAGACGACGCACCGCGGTGCGCTGCTCTACGCGTACGTGATGGGTGAGCTCGCCGAGGTCCCGGGCGCCGAGGCGCGCAACATCCTCGCGGAGCTGCCCAACCACATGGACGCCTCGGTCGGCGTGCACGAAGGCTCGGGCTTTCGCGCGAGCATGATCCGGGCGGTGGTGACGGGGATCGCGATGGCGTCGCGCGCGCGCATCCATCCCGACATCGTCGCGACGGTGCCAGTCGCCGCCGCGCGGATCTGCGCGCGCTATCCGACGCTCGACGAGAAGAGCGTGGTCGCGGCGTTCGAGCGCGTGCGCACCGCGGCCCTCGAAGGCGCCTGAGGACGCGGGCCCGACAGACGGCCGGAAAGGACGCGGCGGGCGCGGGCCGTGGTATCGTCGCGGCCTCGTTCGGGGTCTCCATCCCCGACCGTCGAGGAGCCCAACGATGAATGACACGCGCAAGGACAAGCGCGCACCCGTCTCGCTGAAGGTCCGCTTCAAGAGCGCCACGGTCGACGAGTTCGTCGAGCACTACAGCAACGACATCAGCCACGGCGGTCTCTTCATCAAGTCCAAGCAGCCGATGGCGATCGGCACGCTCCTCAAGTTCGAGCTGCAGCTCAAGGACGAGAGCAAGCTGATCCAGGGCGTCGGCCGCGTCGTGTGGAAGCGCGAGGCGACGGACGGCGCGACGGACGCGAACCCCGCCGGCATGGGGATCAAGTTCATCAAGATGGATCCGGAGAGCCGGACGCTGGTCGACAAGATCGTGGAGCAGCGCGGCGACGAGCCGGGCCAGTACGAAGCGGGCGGCGGCGACAAGGAGGCCAAGGAAGACGACGGCCTGGTCGCGTCCCCCTCGCCCTCGCCGCGTCCCGTGCGCTCGGCCAAGGCGACGATGCAGTTCTTCCCGAGCGCGGGGCCGACCGAGGCCGAGCTCCCGCCGCCCGAGGATCGCACGCAGGTGCGCCAGGCGAGCGAGTTCCTCGCCGCGGCGCTGAGCGAAGGCGGCGCCGACGATCTCGCAGGCAAGGAGGCCGAGGCAAAGGCCGTGGAGGCGCGCAAGCGCACCGACGAGATCGAGAAGGAGCGCGAGGCCGCCGCGCAGAAGGCCAAGGACGAGGCCGAGGCCAAGGAGCGCGCGGAGAAGGACGCGCGTGATCGGGCCGAGCGCGAGAAGGGCGAGCGCGAAGAGCGCGAGAAGGCCGAGGCCGAGGCGAAGAAGCGCGAGGCCGAGGACGCGGAGAAGGCCGCCAAGGACAAGGCCGCTGCGGACGCCGCGAAGAAGGCCGCCGCCGAGAAGGCGGAGAAGGAAGCGGCCGCGAAGAAGGCAGCCGCTGCCGCGGAGACCAAGGCCACGGCAGACAAGCCCGCGTCCAAGCCGCCGGTCGCTGCACCGGTGACGCCGCCGGCCGAGCCGGGCTCGAACATGCTCCCGATCATCCTCGTCTCGCTGCTCGTCATCGGTGTGGGCGGGTACTTCGTCTACAACTCGATGCAGACGCCGCCGGAGACGACGACGCCTCCCGAGACGACGACGAGCACCGAGGTCACGCCGCCCGAGACCACCGAGGTCGTGCCGGAAGGGACCGAGGGCACGGAAGGAACGCCGGTCGAGGGCACCGAGGGCACGGAAGGAACGCCGGTCGAGGGCACCGAAGGCACGCCAGTCGAAGGCACCGAGGGCACGCCCGAGGGCGCTGGCATCGGCGTCGAGATGCCGCGCGCGACGGTCCGCATCGAGACCACGCCGCCAGGCGCGACGCTCCGCGCAGGCGGGGCGACGCTGGGCACCTCGCCCTTCGATCTCGAGGCGATGGTCGGCCCCATGACGATCGTCGCGCACCTCGATGGCTACCGCGACGCGACCCAAGAGATCCAGGTCGCGGAGGGAGCGCGTCCCGTGCGCATCGCCCTCGAGGCGCTGCCGTATCGCATCGAGATCGTGACGACGCCGCCAGGCGCCACGGTTCGCGCGGGAGGACGCTCGGGCACCTCGCCTGCGACGCTGACGATCACGCGACCCACGCGCGACCTTCGCGTCTCGGCCTCGCTCTCGGGCTACACGTCGGCCACCGCGAACGTCGCTCCGTCGGCGTTCACCGCCGGCGCCGACGCGATGCAGGCCCGCGTCGAGATCGCGCTCGTCGCCGCGCCCGCGTCGACGGGTGGTGGCGGGCGACCGCGTCCGCCGGAGACGACGGGCGGCAGCGAAGGAAGCGGCGGCAGCGAAGGCTCGGGCGGCGGCGGCGGCAGCGAGCCCTCGGGTGGCAGCGAGCCCTCGGGTGGCAGCGAAAGCTCCGGCGGTGGTGGTGGCGGCGGCGGTAGCGAGGGCAGCGGCGGATCGGAGCCTGAAGAGGCGCCGCCCGAGAATCCCTTCTGAGCTGGGGCGAGCGCGGGATCGGCTGATCGCGCACCGGTCCGACGAACGAGGAAGAGAGCGATCTCTTCCTCGTTTCGCGTTTCTGCGCCTTGTGTCGTCAGCACGGCGCGCCGCGCGCGTCTCGTCCGCACCTCTCGAGGACGTCATGACTGCGCACGCACATCCCGCGATCCTCTCTCGGCACGACGAAGCCTGAGCGCCTCGGTGCGTCCGCATGACGCGCGACGCCACGCTCCTTCGTGAAGCCGGGTGACGACGCGGCGCGTTCGCACCTCACCCTGGCGGCTCGCGTTCGCGAGCACACGAGGCTCGTCTTGACCCATCGACGCTCTCGCGAGCGGGGCCGAAGAGGCACCCGCGCGCATGTTCCTGGCTCCTTCGATTCGTTCGATCTGTTCCCCGACCCGCGCGCCGCGATGATCGCATCGGCCGCGCGCGAAGCCCTCGCCCTCACGCTCGCGAGCCTCGAGGATCCCGCGCTCGAGGACGTACGCCTCGAGGGGGCGCGCAACGACGGCAAGTCCGTGCATGCGACGTTCGCGTGCCCTGCGGAGGTCCACGCGGCCGCGCACGCTGCGCTCACGCGCGTCGAGCGACGCCTCGCGAGCGAGCTGGCCGTCGAGCTCGATCGCAAGCGCGCGCTGCGGCTCACGTGGTCTCTGCTCACGGAGGACGAGCTCGCGCTCGCGGCGCTCGTGGGAGGTGAACGATGACGCGCGCGCGCGATCGACAGCGCCTCAGCACGTTCGTCTCGGCGCTCGATCCCGACATCGCGCGCTTCGTCGATCGTGTGCTGGCGATCGACGATGTCGCGCACCTCGGGGTCTTTCCGGACGTTCACCTCGCGGGCTCGCTCGACGAGGAGCCCGCGTGCGTGGGCACCGCCATCGCGACGCGCGACTGGCTCGTGCCCGCCTGGCTCGGCTCGGATCTCGGCTGCGGCATCGCGGGGCTCCGCATCGCCCGCTCGACGGACTCGCTCGAGGACCCGCGGCGGGCGCGCGACGTGCTCGAGCGAATCGCGCGTGCGGTCCCCATCCAGCGGCACACGACTCCGCTCGCCGACGTGGAGCACGGCCACGAGCTCGGCACGATCGGTCGCGGCAACCACTTCGTCGAGCTCCGGCGCGCGAGGCACGACGGATCGCTGTGGCTGCTCGTGCACACGGGTTCGCGCTCGCTCGGACCGTGCCTCCAGGCCCTCCATCGCAGGTCGGCCACCGAGCGACGCGGAGGCTACGCGCGCGTGCTCGCGCGATCCGAAGAAGGTGCAGGCTACCTCGCGGACGTCGAGCGTGCGGTCGCGTGGGCGCGTCAGAACCGTCGCGTCGTGATGACGCGCGTGCTCGAGGCGATCGGCGATCGCGTCGCGCTCACGGTCGACGAGAGCACGCGCCTCGACACGCACCACGACTCGGTGCGGCGCGAGCGTCACGTGATCGACGGCGAGCCGCGCGACGTCTACGTGCACCGCAAGGGCGCGATGGCGCTTGGGGCCGGCGAGCGAGGCCTCGTGCCCGGGTCGATGGGCGCCGACGTCGCGATCGTGCGTGCGCGAGACGATGCGCCCGCGGGCGCGCTCGGATCGTGTCCACACGGCGCGGGTCGCGCGATGACTCGCACGGAGGCGCGTCGAACGCACGAGGTGCCTGACCTCGCGCGCGCGATGCACGGCGTGCTCTTCGACGCACGCCTCGCGCGAGGGCTCCTCGACGAGATCCCTTCTGCCTACAAGGATCTCGACGCGGTGCTGGCCGATGCACGACCTCTTATGCGCGTCGAGGAGCGCCTCACCCCGCTCCTCGTGCACAAGGGGATCGGGTGATCAGATGAGGCCGCCGTCCTCGCGCGGGATGACGATGTAGACGTTGCGGCGATCGAGCGCCGTGCCGCTCGAGACCTCGAACACCTCGATGAAGGCGCGGTAGAGCTGCACGCGATCGGTCGCGGGCGCGACGTTGTTCTGGAACGTCACGTCGAACGTGACCGTCGTGCCGCCCGCGACACCGAAGAACGTCGTGTCGTCGAAGCGCGTCGCCCGCGTCGCGCGGAGCGGCGTGATCGCGAGGATGAACTGCGTGGCGTCCATCGCGTCGGTGTCGTCGTCGAGCTTGCGCGCGGACACGTCCTGCTCCGCCGCGCCGACGAGGTCGACGATGCCATCGACCACCGAGGTGCTCACCGAGCCGCTCGCGGCGGTGAACACCGTCAACGTGCCGGTGCTCGAGCGCGAGTCGGTCGCCATCGCGAGCGCGCGCAGGTCGGGCTCGCTCGCGACGGGGATGGGGAACGGCAGCGGGAACGGCGCGGAGTCGACCGCGACTCCCACGACCTTCACGTCGTTCGCGTTGAGCGCGGCGGTCGTCTCGCTCCACGTACGCGCGGTCGGCACCGCGGACCCGTAGTCGTTCGAGGTGTCGGGACCGTTGTGGAACTGAGCGTCGGTGACGAGGACGATGATCGGGTGCGACGAGAAGCGGAAGCACGCCTCGCCGAAGCCGTCGGGGCACGTGTCGCCCGAGGCGGTGCGGAAGAGGCCTTCCGTCGCGGACTCGGGACCGTCGTTGCCGCCGCCCGCACGAAGCCCGCGGAGCGCCGTCTGCACCGAGGGCAGATCGCTCGTCATCGTCTGACGGATCTGGAACGCCCAATCGCCCGGATCTCCGTGCGGATCGACGGGGAAGTCGCGGTAGTCGCCCACGCCCATCACTGCATCCGCGATCGCGTCGTTGACGGCCGGCACGATCGTCGTCGACAGCGAGGAAGTGACGTTCGTGATCGCCGCCCCCATCGAGCCGGTGGTGTCGACGAGGAAGAAGATGTCGGCGCGTCCGAGGCGCGCACGGAAGTCGAGCGGCCGATGGATCGGCTCCTCCATGTAGGGGAGCACCACGTAGAAGTCGGTGTCGGGGATGCGGTCCGCTCGATCGGTGGGATCGGTCTCTGCGAGCACCTCCACACCGTCACCGAGCCCATCACCGTCCGTGTCGGCGTTGCTCGGATCGGTGCCGTAGCGCGCTTCGTCCGCGTCGGGGATGCCATCACCGTCGCTGTCGCCGGGCAGAGGCGGAGCGTCGGGCAGGGGGCCGATGTCGGCGCGCTCGAAGTACGCATCCGGCGTCTCGAGGCCGGGCGCATCGGTGAAGATCGAAGGACCAGAGTCACGTCGCCGCGTGCCTCCACCGCTGACCTCGCAGGCCGAGGTCAGGGCCACCACCGCGAGAAGAAGGAGCGCGCGCTTCATGACGTACCTCGTGCGAGATCGAAAGAAGAAAGTACACGCTGAATCGCGCGCGCGATCAACACTGCGCCTGCGGCAGCGCTCGACTCACACGCGAGAGCCCCCGGCTTGCTGCGACGCGCGGGAACGTGGTCTCCTCGCGCACGAGGTGGCCATGACCAAGAAGAGCACGCTCTCGCACGATGAGATCGCCACGAGCCGCACGATGTCGCGCCGCGCGATCACGATGCTCGGTGGGGCGACGATCGGCGTCGCCTCCGCGCTCGGCGCTGTGGGTTGCTGTCTGGGCGCGATGTCGGGCGGTGGCTGCAGCGACCAAGATCCGAGCGACGGTCTGGGCCGCGGCACGCACTGCACGACGACGGGCTGCACCGACAGCGATCCGAGCGATGGCGTCAACAGCGGGCGCAACTGCGGCGGCACGGTGACGCCGCCGGCGGTGCCAGCCACCGGCGGGACGACGCCCTGACCGAGACGCGTGCGATCGAGACGCTGCGTCTCGAGTCCAACCGCGGTGGTGAGCGGACGCCGTTCCTGCGGGGTCGCGTGATCGTCGCGTTCTACGAGCCCCGCGATCGCCTCGAGGACAACGCCGAGCTCAAGCGCTCGCTGCGCGAGCTCGCGCGACGCGTCCCGAGCCTCGACGTGCTGGCCATCGGCGACGTGGCCTCGTTCGACTTCGATCCGGTGCGCAGCATCGTCCGTCGCGTCGTGCGCACGCTCGGCAACAAGAACGACCTCGAGATCCTCCTCGACTGGAAGGGCGCGCTGACGAAGCCGCCGTTCTTGCTGGCCCGCGGGCAGGCGAACGTGATGGTGATCGATCGCGAGGGCGTCGTGGTCGAGAGACACGTGGGCGTCTACGACGCACACGAGATCGAGGCGCTGCGCGCGCGCGTCGAGGCGCTCGCCTCGTGATCGACTGACCTAGAGAACGTACGCGGCGCCGAGCGAGACGTTCAGCACCTCGCGCTGCGGATAGAACGGGAGCCCGCTGCGATCCGGGGCGAAGCCGTAGCCCGCCTCCACGTGCGCGAAGAGCATGAAGTCCCGTGCGAGAAGCGCCTCGAGCCCGAGCTCGCCCGCCACGCGCGCGACCCACGCGAGACCCACGGGCGACTGATCGACGAGCGATCCACCTGCGCCGCCGCCGAGGCCAGCGATCAGCGTGACGTTCGGATCGATCGCGAAGCCCATCACGCCGTGCACGTCGACGACGAGCCCGCCCGAGAGCGATCCGCCGAGCCCCTCGCGCTCACCGAAGAGACGACCTTCTCCGATCGAGAGGCGCGGCGTCATGCGGACCGCGAGATCGATCTGTCCGTCGCCGAGCACGTGCACGCGTACGGGGATCGCGAGCTCGCCCCCGAGCCCTTCGATCAAGCCCATGATCGGCGCGCCGTAGAGGAACGTGGCGCGCGCGTGGACGTTGATCTCCGACGTCGGCGCGAGCGCGAGCTCACCCCACACGCCCGGCCAGCCGGCGGCAGCGGCGACGGCGCTGCGCCCTGCGCCGAGCGTCCGACCGGAGAGGATCGACGCTGCACCCGACGTCGGGCCGGCGATGCGCGCGAGCGGGGCGTCGGAGTCGTCCGCGTACGTACGTGGCGCAGGCTGGTCGTCGTCGGGCGCGGGCGCCGTCACCTCGGCACGCGCCGCGGTCGGAGCGAGACAGCAGGCGAGCGCGAGGCAGAGGAAGTGGCGCGACGTCATGGACTAGAGGATGAACTGCTCGCCGAGGCGACAGATCTCCATGTTTCGATGGGCGATCCGCGCGAGCTCACGCTCGACCTGCGACTCGAACACGGGCTTGATGTGGTAGAGCAGCACCGGCAGCTGACGCGCCGCGCTCTCGCCGGGGCCCGAGAGGCGATCGAGCTTGCCGAGCTCGGCCTCGAGCGACTGGGGCGTGTGATGCCCGCTCACCTTCGCGAGGCGGTGGTGATCATCGGGGAACGAGATCTCCATGAGGAGCGCGCGCAGATCCTCGTGACCGGCGAGCACTTCCCACAGCCGCTCGGTCGGCCCCGTGTCGCCGCTGTAGGCGAGCGTGCCCGTCGGCGTCTTCACGACGAAGCCGCACGCATCGATCGTATGATCGACGAGCACGGGCGTGATCTCGTTGGCGCCGAGGCGGATCGTCTTCTCGGGCTCGATCGCCTGGAACACGACCGTCATCTCCGTGCCCTGACCGCGCAGCGGGATCTTGGTGAAGTCGGGCCAGAGGAGGTCGTTGAAGAAGTGCTTCTTCAGCACCGCGATCGTCTCGGGGATCGCTGCGACGACGAGCGACTTGCCGCCCTGCTGGCAGCGGTTGTCCGCCATCGTGGCCAGATCGCGTACGTGATCGAGGTGTGCGTGGCTCACGAGCACGTGCTCGATGCGGTGTTGATCCTCGAGGGCCAGCATCGACGTCACGGCGCCTGCATCGATCGCAGTGGTGCCGTCGAGGAGGAAGCTCGAGGTCCGATGCTTCGGCGTCTCCCCACCGTGGCAGCCCAGGACGCGCAGCTCCATCAGCCGTCTCCGAACTTCTCGCGCATCTCGAGGAACTCGAGGAACTCGCGGAGGCGTCGCACGTCGTGCACCAGGAAGCCGAGGCGACCGAGCTCGTCTACGGACTCTTCCGCGATGTGGAGCCGGCGCAGGCGCTGGATCACCTCGTTCGACTCCGACACCGAGACGCCGACCTCGCCCGCGAGCTCTTCACGCTCCATCGGCACGAAGACCGCACCGCCCTCGCGCTCCTCGCCCGTGAGCTCGACCTGTCGCGCGAGGCCGAGGATGACGCGGGCCTTGGGATCGCGGTGCAAGAGCACCTCGATGAGCTCGTTCGCGCTGTCGAGCCGCAGGGCGAGCTTCTTGACGAGGCGGATCGCGATCTCGGCGTTGCCCTTCACCATCTGCTCGAACGTTCGCGCGTTGATGACGAGGAGCTTGGAGGGCTCGACGACCTCGGCGGTCGCGTTCCGCGGCTTGGCGTTGAGGATCGACATCTCGCCGAAGAACTCGCCGGCGCCGAGCACCGCGAGCGTCTTGTCGCCATCGCCCGCGGCCTTCGAGATGCGCACGACGCCCTCGCGGATGACGTACATGACGTCGCCCTGATCGCCTTCGCGGAACAAGACCTCACCTGCAGCGCAGTCGCGCCCGAACCGCGCGAAGAGGGGGTCGCTCTCCGTCATCGCGCGAGTATGAGGAACGCGTCCGATGCGGTCAAAAAACGCCGTCCGGATGGGGGGTGAGCGGAGCGGCGGGCGCGGCGCTCGCGAATCCTCGTTCAGCGGGCGCGCGCGGCGATCTCGGCGGTGCAGCTCGGCAGGCTCTTGAACGCCTCGATGAGGAACTCGCGCAGGACGACGATCTTGCGCGGCACGTGACGTCCGCTCGCGTGCACGAGGAAGAAGGCGCCGTCGCGCCACGCGAGCTCCGGCAGGATCCGAACGAGCTGCGGCTCGCGTCCCGCGGCCTTGGCCGACTTGCCCATGTAGGCGTGCGCCATGAACGAGGGCATGAGCCCGATGCCCGCGCCCGCGAGCACGGCCGCGCAGACGAAGCCGAAGTCGTCGCCCCCGAGGCGGCCTTGCACCTCCACGGTCGTCTTCTTCTCGGTTCGTGTGCCGGTGGAGGGCTCGAGCACGTAGCGACACCTGCCGCGCGAAGGACGAAAGAGCACGTGGTCGTGTCCCGCGAGCTCCTCGACCGTGCGGGGCAAGCCGCGCTTCGCGATGTAGGCCTGAGACGCGTAGAGCGCGCCGTCGGCCTCGCCGACCTTGCGCGCGACGAGCGAGCTGTCGCGCAGCGTGCCCGCGCGGATCGCGACGTCGAAGCCCTCGGCCACGAGATCGACCGTGCGTGGTGTGAGCACCACCTCGAGCGAGACGTCCGGATAACGCGCGACGAAGCGCGCGAACACGTCCGCGAGGAACACCGACGCGAGGTCGTTCGGCGCGGTCACGCGCAAGGAGCCGCGGGGCGTGTCGACGAGCGCCGAGACCACGTCGCTCGCGCTGCGGAGGGCGTGCACGTGGGGCTGCGACTCCTCGAAGAGCGCGCGCCCCGCGTCGGTCGGGGAGAGCGCCCGGCTGGTGCGCTGGAGCAGGCGCACCTTCATCGCGTCCTCGAGGCGGCTGACCGCGCGGCTCACCGTGGACTTGGGCACGCCGAGCACGCGCGCCGCGGCCGACATGCTCTCCGCCTCGAAGACGCGCACGAACACGTCGAGATCGTCCAGCTGGACGGGGCTCTCGCGTCCTTGGCGCAGCTCGGGGCCCACGCCGGCGCCCGCGCCCGAGGATGTCTTCTTGGTGGGTTCACTCATTCCGCGGCGGAGGATAGCCTCGGTGGGCGAGCAGATGAACCGCGCGCCTGCGTACAAGCTCCTCACGGATCGGCTCGTCGTGCGTTGCTACGAGCCGCGCGATGCGCAGGGCGTGCACGAGGTCGTCACGCGCAACAAGGCGCATCTGGTGCCGTTCATGGGGTGGGCCGTGCGCGAGCCGACGACGTTCGAGGAGCGCGTCGATCTCCTGCGCTCGTTCCGTGGGCGCTTCGATCTCGGCGACGACTACTTCTACGGGATGTTCTTGCGCGACGGGACCTTCGTGGGCGGCACGGGTCTCCATCCTCACTGCGGGCCCTCCGGTCTCGAGATCGGCTACTGGGTCGACGAGCGCCATCAGGGCAAGGGTCTCGTGACCGAAGCGGCCTCTGCGCTCGCCAAGCACGCGCTCACCGATCTCGCCCTCTCTCGCGTCGAGATCCACTGCGACCCCGACAACGCAGGCTCGAACCGCATCGCCGAGAAGCTGGGCTTCACGCGCGAGGGCGTGCTGCGCAAGCGTCACCAGTACGCGAGCGATCGGCCGCTCCGCGATCTCGTGTACTGGACGCTGTTCCGCGAGGACATGGGCCGCGCCTCGCGCGTGAACTGGGCGCGCTACCAGGCGTTCGACGCCATCGATCGGCCGATCGCATGAGCGCGGCCTCCGAGTGGCTCGAGTCCCTGGGCGCCACGCGCGACGTGGTCGCGTACGCCGAGACGATCGAAGGCGATGCCTCGGCGTTCTGGAGCGCCTGCCCGCGCGGCGACTGGTTGCTCGCGATCGCGATCCGCGCGCGCGGCGACGACGACGCACGTCGCGCTGCGATCCTCCGCGTCGGTGCGGCGATCGCGGAGCTCGGCCTCGACTACCTCCCCGACGACGACACCCACGCGCGCGCCGTGCTCGCGAGCGCCGCGCTGGCGGCGCAGGGCGGCACCCCGCCGAGCCGTGACGACGTCGATGCGCTCGAGCGAGACGCGGACGACGCACCGGACGCTGCCGTCTCGTTCGCGCGTCGCGCGATCGTCGTGGCCGCACGCGCCACGTACGGGGAGGTCGCGGACTTCGAGGACCTGGCCCTCGTGCCCGCGCTGGTCTCCCAGGCGGCGGCGTACGACGCGGGCGACTGCGCGATGATCTCGGCCGCGAGCTTCGTGCTCCGCAAGAGCGCGGAGCTCGTGCGGCACGAGCTGCCTCGGCCGGAATAGCCGTGCGCTCTGCCGTGCTATGTCACCGCCACGTCCGCCTCATGCGAGCTCCGTCGTGACGAATACGCCCGCGCCGACGCCCCGCGCCGCCAGCACGCTCCTCCCCGAGGCGGCTCGCTTCGTCGCGGTGTGCGCGTCGCTCGCGATCCTCGGCTGGGCGTTCCGCACCGTGCCCACGCCCGATGACTTCCGCACGGTGACGGCCTGCGCGCCGCCCGTCGCCGAGCACCCCGACGTTCGCTGGATCGAGCAGGACGACGCGCGCGCCCTCGTCGACGCCTCCGACGTGGTGTTCGTCGATGCGCGCACGCTCGTCGATTTCGAGACCGGGCACGTGCCCGATGCGATCGCGATGCCCATGGACACCGGCGTGATCGACGCGCGCGCCCTGCCGCTCGTGGCGGGCGCGAGCACCGTGGTCGCCTACTGCGACACCAACGACGACTGTGCGGGCAGCCGACGCCTCGCGGGCCTCCTCGTGGAGAACGGCGTGAACGACGTGCGCGTGCTCCGTGGCGGTATGCCCCTCTGGCTCTCGAACGACTTCCCCGCCGAGTCCGGACCGTGCGTGAGGTGCCCGTGATCGAGAAGGCGCAGACCTTCTTCGCGACCGATCGCGGCCGAGGTCTGCTCGTGCTGTTCCGCTTCGTGCTCGCGGGGATGTTCCTCTTCGCAGCGGTGCCGAAGCTGCTCGATCCCGTCACGTTCGCGCGCGACATCGACAACTACCGGATGCTGCCCGACGCGCTGATCGGTCCGATCGCGCTGATGCTTCCGGTCGCGGAGATCGTCATCGGGCTCGCGCTGGTGACGGGTGTGTACGCACGCGGCGCGGCGATCACGGCGGGGCTCCTGCTCGTCGGCTTCGCGATCGGGATGGTGCAGGCGATCGTGCGCGGCATCGACCTCGACTGCGGCTGCTTCGGTCACTTCGCCGAGGCGCAGGTCAGCTGGTGGACCGTCGCCCGCAACGCGACGCTGACGCTCATGGCCGTCACGGTCGCGCTGGGGCCGGACATGCCGCTGTGGCCGCTGCGTCGGACGCCTGCGCCGACCTGATCACCCCGCGGCGCAAGGCGATCGCGAGGGGCACGACCAGCGCGGGGAGTGTCCAGAGGTCGCTCGGATCCATCCACTTCTGGACCGGCACGACGTCGAGCATGGCGCCCGCGAAGAGCGCGCGGAACGGCCACTGGGCCACGCCGAGGCCCCAGCGGTAGGCATCGGCTGCGAGGTCGATCGTGTTGATCGTCGCCATCACCAGGCCCGTCGCGACGATCCACGAGATCGACCACGCATGGCTCGGGGCCACGATGGCGTGGCGTCGCGCGAGCACGAGCTCACGCGCGGCGATGGGCAGGAGCGGAAAGAACGCGAGGCTCGCCACGTCGCTCAACTTGCCCGTCAGCACCGAAGGACACGCGTGCTTGAGGACGTGATCGTTCACGATCCACGTGGCAAGCGCGGCGAGCGCGAGCGGATGGAGCAAGAGATCGCCAGGGGCCCGCGCGCTCATTCGACGAGGATCTCCAGCGTCGCGTCCTCGGGAAACTCGCGGTTCGACGGGAAGAGGAACGCCGAGTCGCCCTGCACCAGGAACGACACGGTGATGCGCGCGGTCGTGGCGCTGTCCTCGATGTTCTCGACTTCGAGCCCGAGGTCGCAGTCGCCCTCACCGGGGCAGAGCGCTTCGGGATCTCCGAGGCTCCCGAGGTTCTGGTCTCTCAGCGACTCGTCGTCGGGCACGAGGTCGATGCGAGCGCCGTTCGTGGTCTGGATGCTCGCGCGCTCCGCATGACGAACGGCGGATCGCGACGCACGCACCACCAGGTGCACCCGCTCGCCGGCCTCGAGCTCGAGCGAGATCTCGTCCACGATCTGGGGGTCGTTGGCGCGTGAGGTCGCGAGGGTGGTCAGGGCGCCGCACGCCAGAACGACGATGGCTGCCCGCTCTCGGTTCGATCGTTGTGCCATGGCGCGCCGCTCCTTCCGAGGACCGAGCGCACTGCAGCGCGCGTGCCGAGGGCAGCGATCAGGTCTCGATCGAGATGGACTCGAGCCAGACGAGCTCGCCGCAGCTCGTGCGGCCCACGAGGATCACGCGGACCTCGGCGCGACGCTCGACCGGCGTGATCGCGACGTAGAGCAGATCCGTGAGGCCTGCCTCGATCGCGGCCTGGAGCGCCGTGGGCGACTCTTCGGCGGAGCCCGGCGCGGGCTCGAACGCACGGAAGTACGAGGCCGTCGCGCGAACGCTCGTGGTCGCGCCCGTCTCGGGCATCGCGCGGGCGAGCACGCTCTCGAGCGTCGGGGCCTCGGTGCCCTCGCCGTCGTAGACGGTGACGGTGATCGGGCGATCGCTCTCGCTGAGGAACCACACCTGCGCGGCGGCCTCCTGGATCGCGGTGATCGAGGGCGTGCAGCTCGCGGCGCACTCGCCCTGCGTCTCGACGCTCACGCCCGCGTTCGCGGCCGCGCAGGAGTTCGAGTAGGTCTGGCCGTCGCAGCCGCACACCGGTCGGTAGAGCGTGATGCACGCCTCGGGGCGGCGCGTGCACGTGCCCTGCGCGTCCCAGCGGCCGCAGCCGGCCTCCGGCGCGAACGAGCAGAACTCGTCGGCGTTGCAGGTCGCACCGCCGCGGCCGCCGCAGCGACGCACGCTCGAGGTCACGTCGAGCGTGAGCGCGAAGGTGCCCGAGCTCCCGCGGTCGTAGCGGCGCACGACGATCGCGAACGTGCCGCTGTCACGCGCCGTGTAGTCGATGCACGAGCCGAGCGTGGTGGGATCGCAGTCGTCGTTCGAGGCGAGCGCGCGACCGGTGGGGCGAAGGCCCGGCGTGGTGCGGTACACGCTGACGACCGTGTCGAGCCAGCGCGGCGTGACGCCGTTCGCCGTGATCTCGATCGCGTCGCCTTCGTTCGCTGTGAAGGTCCACGCGAGGTAGCGCTCGTTGCGACCGAACGTTCCGTTCACGCTCGAGCCCGACGCGATCGGGCCCATCTCGGTGGGGCGCGTGATGCTGTCGGCCGCGAGATCCCAGTCCTCCACCTCGGCGTCGCCCTCGAGCTTCTCGAGCTCGGACTGTTCCGCGACACAGCCCATGAGCGTGCTGCCTCCGAGGGACGCGGCGAGGAAGAGGGCGCGGAGCGAGAGCGATCGGTTCATGACGAGACTCCTCGAGAGCGGCTGGCGCCTCGGTCGGCCATGCATGGCGACGCGACTGGCCAGGGAAGAACTGCGGTTCCGTCGACGATCTGGGCTCCTGCCTCGAAGAACGTGCGACGTCGCCGCCTAGAGCAACGCCCAGGCCAGGCTCGTCCGCCGCGACTCAGCGTCGCGTGTACGTCACGAAGCGCATCGGCCAGCGGTGCGTCTCGTCGGCCTCGTGCCGCGTCTCGCTCACGACCTCCCACGTGCCTGCATCGATCGCAGGAAAGCGCGCGTCGCCCTCGACGCTGGTCTCCACGTGCGTGAGCTCGAGCTTCGTCGCGTGGGGGAGGAACGATCGGTAGATCTGCTCGCCGCCGATGATCGCGATCTCTCGTTCGCTCGCGAGGAGCGCGAGCGCCTCGTCCACGCCGTGCACGATCTCGACGCCGTCGATCGCGCGCTCGCTGCGCGAGAGCACCACGTTGCGGCGCTTCGGCAGCGGCCGACCGATCGACGCGTACGTCTTGCGGCCCATCACGATCGGCTTGCCCAGCGTGAGCGCCTTGAAGCGCTTGAGATCGTCGGGGAGGTGCCAAGGCAACGATCCGTCGGCGCCGATCACGCCGTTGTCCGCGAGCGCCGCGACGAGGACGATCTCCATCAGACGGCGACCGGCGCCTTGATCGCCGGGTGCGGGTCGTAGCCTTCGAACGACACGTGCTCGAAGCGGAAGTCGTCGAGCCTCGTGATGCTCGGATCGAGCACGAGCTTCGGGAACGGCCGCGGCGCGCGCGCCAGCTGTGTGTCGGCCTGCTCGAGGTGGTTCGTGTAGAGGTGCACGTCGCCGAACGTGTGGACGAAGTCGCCGACCTCGAGCTTCGTCACCTGCGCGACCATGTGGGTCAGCAGCGCGTAGCTCGCGATGTTGAAGGGAACGCCGAGGAAGACGTCTGCGCTTCGCTGGTAGAGCTGACAGCTGAGGCGGCCGTCGGCGACGTAGAACTGGAAGAGCGCGTGACAGGGCTGGAGCGCCATCTTCGGCAGATCCGCGACGTTCCACGCCGAGACGATCAGGCGACGCGAGTCGGGGCGCGTCTCGATCTCTTTCACCACGTTCGCGAGCTGATCGATCAGGCTGCCGTCGGGTGTGGGCCAGCTGCGCCACTGCACGCCGTAGACGGGGCCGAGCTCGCCCTGCGCGTCGGCCCACTCGTCCCAGATCGTGACGCCGTGCTCGCGGAGGTACGCGACGTTCGACTCGCCTCGGAGAAACCACAAGAGCTCGTGAACGATCGACTTCACGTGCACTTTCTTCGTCGTCACGAGAGGGAAGCCATCGCGGAGATCGAAGCGGATCTGATGGCCGAAGAGGCTCAGCGTGCCGGTGCCCGTGCGATCGGTCTTGCGTGTGCCGCGCGTCCGAACGTCGCGCAGAAGATCCTCGTAGGCCGACGAGACGGGCCGGGTGGCGAGGGGCGTGGACGTGGGCTCCATGGCGGCAAGGTGTAGCCGGTTTCTTGCGCCCGCGGCGCGAGCTCGGTTACTCGCGACGCATGCTCGCCGCCGGTGTTGCCTCGTCCGTCGCACCCAGTCCCCTCGCTCGCGCTCGCGCGTCGAAGGGCAGCGTGTGCCCTCACTGCGATGCTCCGAGCGAGCTCGGAGCCAGCCTCTGCGGCTACTGCGGCATCACGCTCGGGGAGCCGCCGCGTCGCTCGGGCATGACGCAGCGTGCGATGGCGCTCGACGCCGAGGCCGCGCGCCTCGCGCTCGCGGCGTTGCCTCCCGCGCCCGTGAGCGCGTCCATCGCGATCCCCTCCAAGCCCCGCGCGCTGACGTGGATGGAGCGCGTGTTCGTGGTGATGACGTTCGGCCTCGGCTGGCTCTGGCTGCGCCGTCGCCTCTCCTGAGTTTCCCGCGCCTCCGGCGCTCGATGCGGGGGCCCGACCCCCGCACCCCCATCGCTCCTTCGTCGCTTCGCTCCTCCATCGCTCGCGCCTCAAGGGGGCTTCGCCCCCGCCGGCTGGCTCCCCGCGAGCGACGTCTCGAATCTTTCTCGGTCTCTGAGTCCTGATCGGTCTCGGGCGCTGATCGTCTCTCGTGCGGACCGACGTGCTAAGCGGACTCTCGATGTCGACTCGGCTCTTCGTCTCGCTGCTGCTCGTGCTGGTCGGTTGTGGTGGTGCTCGCACTGCCCCGCGGACGACACCTCCGCCCGAGACGACGCAGACTGTCGAGGCGCCGGAGGCGCTTCCGCTCGATCCGATGCGGCAGGTTCCGGGCACCGGCGTCTCGATGCGTGCGCCGCGCGGCAGCGAGCCGACGCCGTTCGGCGCGGGCTTCGTGCATCGCGCGCGCCGGATCCAGATGCTCGTCGCCGCGGCGCAGGGCGATGCCCAGGTCATCGCGACGTTCGAGCGCGGCATCGCGGCGGACGCGGAGTCACTCGAGACCGAAGAGGTCGAGGTCGCGGGCCGTGCTGTGACGCTGCACGTCGATCATCAGGAGACGGGACAGGACCTGCTGCTCGAGCGTGTGTGGGTGCTGGTGACCGAGGGCGATCGCGCGTTCGTGGTGGCTGGGGCCTACGACGCGTCGCGCAGCGAGCGTGTGCGCGACCTCGTGCGTGCGAGCGTGCTCACGGCGAGCTGGGACACGACCGTTCCGCTCGATCCCGAGGCGGCCGTGGGGTTTCGTCTCACCGCGCCGACCGGCCTCGTGCTCGATCGATCGACGACGGGCTCGGTCACCTACGGCGTGGAAGGTCAGATGGTGCCGCCGGTGATCGGCGCGCCCACGCTCTTCCTCATCGCTGTGCCCGCGCAGGTGCCGCTCGCCCAACGGGACGACGCGTGCGAGCCCATTCTCTTCCAGGCGGGCCCGATCACCGACGATCACGTGCGCACGCGTGGACGCATCGAGACGGACACCGTCGAGGGCTGCGAGATCACGGGCTGGCAGGAGAACGAGCGCCCCGACGGCACCACCACGCCGCTCGCGACGTACGCCGCCGTGGTCTACCTCGCCGACGAGACGTTCCTCGTCGCTGGCGTCGTCTCGGAGACGGATCGCGACACGTGGCTTCCGCGCTTCGCCGAGGCCGCGCGCACGGTCTCCTCGGCGCGTTGATTTCCCCACCCGCCTCGCGGGGCCCCGACCGCGCTTGGACGCCTCACGCGACGCTCGGCGGGGCTCTTCGTGTCAACGCGAGAGGACCTGCTTCAGCATCCCCGAGAGCTTCTGCAGCGTGGCGAGGTTGTCGCCGAGCTTCTTCGGGTCGCCGTGATCGACCTGGTGTCGCACCTGATCGACGGCCTTGCGCGCCTTGACGATCGCCGCCGCGGCGACGGGCGTGCTCGCGACCTTTTGCTCGGCCTGGGGCAAGAGTCGATCGAGATCCGCCAGGAGCACGTGGATGCCCTGGCGGTTGCGCTCCTGCTCCTCGAGCTCACGCCGGTCCGCCATGTGCTGCTCGGCGTCGCTCATCATCTTCGAGATCTCTGCCTCGTCGAGGCCGCTCTGCGCGAGCACCTCGATCGTCTGCGCCTCGCCCGTCTCGCGATCGATCGCCGCCACGCGGAAGATGCCGTCGTCGTCGATCTCGAAGACGACCTCGACCTCGACCTCGCCCGCCTTGGCCTTGCGGAGCCCCGTGAGCGCGAACTGACCGAGGAACTCGTTCTGCGCGGCCTTGGTGCTCTCACCCTGGAGCACGACGATCTTCACCTGCTCCTGGTTGTCGCGGCTCGTCGCGAAGACGTTGCCGATGCGCACGGGGACCGTGGTGTTCGCGGGGATCACCGGGTCGAAGTTGCCGCCCGCCGTCATGATGCCGAGCGCGTGCGCGGTGACGTCGTGGAGGGGAACCGAGCTCCCTTGTCCCTCTTGGCTCGCGAGCAGCTGCTGGCCGTGGATCGCAGCGCCGACGGCGACGACCTCGTCGGGGTGCACGCCTCGGCTCGGCTCGCGCTCGAAGAACTCGAAGACAGCGCGCTGCACCGCGGGCATGCGCGTCATGCCGCCGACGAGCACGACCTCCTCGACGTCCTTGATGCGCAGCTCCGCGAGGCGCAGCGCCTTCTCGCAGATCGCGAGGCTTCGCGTGACGAGATCGCCCGTCATCTTCTCGAGCTCGTCGCGGCGCAGCGTGGTCTCGAGGTGCACCGCGCCCTGCGAGCCCGTCATGAGGAACGGCAGCTGGATCTCCGCGGCTGCGATGTCCGAGAGCTCGCACTTGGCCTTCTGCGCGGCCTGCCGCATGCGCGCGAGCGCGAGCGGCGACTCGGTCGCGTCGATGCCCGAGGACTCTTTGAGGCGATCGATCATCCACTCGACCACGCGGTTGTCGAAGTCCTCGCCGCCCAGGTACGAGTCGCCCGTGGTCGCGATGACGTCGTAGCCGGTGCCCGGATCCACGCGCACGATCGAGACGTCGAAGGTGCCGCCGCCCATGTCGTAGACGACGATCGTCTTGGCCGTGTCGCGGGTGTGTCCGTACGCGATCGCAGCGGCGGTGGGCTCGTTGAGGATGCGCAGCACGTCGAGGCCCGCGATGCGACCCGCGTCACGCACGGCCTGACGCTGGTTGTCGTTGAAGTACGCGGGCACCGTGACCACCGCGTGCTCGACGGTCTCCCCGAGCTGCTCCTCCGCGAGCGCTCGCATCTCTTGGAGCAACATCGCCGAGGTCTCGGGAATCGAATAGATCTTGCCGCGCAGCTCGATGCGCACGTCGTTGTTCGGACCCTGCACGATGCGGTACGGGCACACCTTCATGGCGTGCTGCACCTGCGGCGAGTCGAACGCGCGGCCGATCAGGCGCTTGGCCGCGTAGACGGTGTGCTCGGGGTTGGTGACCTGCTGACGAACGGCGAGCTGGCCGATGAGACGCTTGCCGTCCTCGGTGACCGCGATCACGGAGGGCGTGGTCTTGTAGCCGGCCTTGTTGTGGAGGACCTGCGATCGGGTTCCATCCACGACGGCCACACAGCAGTTCGTCGTTCCGAGGTCGATGCCGATGACACGCGGCATTAGCGACGGCGATTGTGCGCGACTCGGGCGGTGCTTGTCGATGGAATCGCGCGTTGAAGAAGGTTCAAGTGTCCGACGTGACTCGGTAAAATCCCGGGCGCACGGCCGGCAGATCGAGGGCTACTGCGGGATCGACGCGCTTCCCGCCGCCAGCGCGGTCACGCGGCTGCCCAGCGTTCCTTGCAGGCGGACCTGGAATGCACCGTCGGGCGCGCGGTACGGCGCGACGAGCGGGCTCGATCCCGCGAGCTGGAGGGCGCCATCCACCGCGGGGTTGCGCGTGAGGTACGCGGGCTGGATGGCCGCGCGGAGCAGCACGTCGAGCGCTGTCATGCGCAGCGAGCGATGCAATCGGATCGAGCCGGTGCCGCGGAGGATGATGTCGTCGCCATCACCAGCGAAGCGCTCGATGCGGCCCACGCCGTCCTCGACCGTGACATTCAGCGTGAGCTCGCCGACCGTCACGCGCGTGAGCTGGAGGCCCGTCATGCCCGGCACGGGCAGCGGCACCGTGAACTGCTCGTCGCCGATCGACGCGCCCGCGATGGAGAGCGCGATCGTTCCGTCGGTCCCGTCCGGCTCGTCGGCGAGCTGGAGATCGATGTCGCCGCTCACCTCACCCGCGAGCGACATGCCGAGGTAGTGACGCAGGACGCCGATGCGTCGCAGATCGACGGCATCGAGGTGCGCGGTGACGTGGCTCTCGGTGCCCGTGTCGGTGACCGATCCTTCGATCGTTCCGCCGCCGTCGGTCTCCACCTCGAACACGACCTCGGTGGTGCCGAGCAGGTACGAGAGGATGCTGAGGCGGGCGTAGAGGTAGGGAACGGTGACGCTGGGCCGAACGGGGCGTCGCGATTCGCCTGCCGCCGGCGTGCCCGGACGGGCGGGCTCGACGGGCTCGGGCGGCAAGCGGATGCGCACACCGTGCGCTTCGATGCCGGTCAGCCACGCGGGCTCGAGGCTCACGATCTCGACCTCGCTGCCCGGGAGGGCGCTCTCGATCTGGTGCACGACGAAGTCGCGCACGCGGTCGTAGGGGAACGTGAGGTACGTGAACGTCACGAACGAGACGAGGAAGAAGAGCACGTAGCCGGTGACGCGCAGCCACCGGCGTCCTCCGGTCTGCGGGCTGAGGGGGCGTGGCGACGGAGAGCCCGAGCGACGAAAGCGCGCGAGGAAGCTCTGGAACGCCGACGGTGAAGTGGTGGAGCTCATGGCGATCAGGGAGTGGGAGGGCCCGCGCGTCCGGCGGGCTGAGGACGGGCGGGCGTCGCCGGCGCGGCACCTTCGGCCGGTCCCTGGCGGTCGTAGGTGATCACGCCGAGCTCGACGTTGTAGCGATCCTCGCCGGGCGCGAAGTGATCGATGTGCACGCGCTCGAGCGCGATGGGGTACTGCGAGGCCTCGAGCGAATTCATCAGCTTCACTGCCGCGCGAAGGCCCGTTCCAGGGAACGACGCGCGCACGTGACGGCGACGGAAGCGGCCCTCCTGCACCTCGGGCTGGTTCGTCACCGCGTTGATCGCCATCGTCTGATCGCGGCTCTGCGCCTCGAGGAGCGACGACAGTGCGGGCGCTTGGATGTCGTAGCGAGCCTCGGCGGCGCGTCGCGCGGCCTCACGCTCGGCGAGCTGAGGCGCGGCGCGCTCGATGTCGCGCATGACCGTCGCGATCTCTTCGTTCTCGTCCTCGAGCGCGGCGATCGAGGTGCTGAGGAGGTACATGGGCAGGAAGATCGCGAGCAGCGCGAACACGACACCCATGATGCCCACGAGGCGCTTCTCGCGATCGTTGAGGCCCGCCCATGCGGCTTCGAGACGTGCACGCATCACTCGCCTCCCTGCGCCGCGGCGGCCGCGCCGCCCGATCGACGACCACGACGACGACCCGTGTCGTCCGAAGCGCGACGCTCGTCGGGGCAGCGGATGTCGGCCTCGAGGCGGTACTGACGACGACCATCGGCGGCCGGCGTGGTGGCGCCCGCCTGCTCGAGGTTCTGGAAGCACGGGATCTCGGCGAGCGCCGCGCGCACACGATCGCTCTCTTCGATCGTGCCGACCACGCCCTGCAGCTCGAAGTGGCCCTCGCTCCGATCCTGCGCGAGATCGATCTGCAGGCGCTGCACGTCGTGCGTGATGCCCCCCGTCTCACCGCCCGGGATCGCGTTCGAGATCGCGAGCAGCGCGTCGAACGCCGTCCACTGCGGCATCGGATCGGGGTTGGCGCGACCTTGCTCGAGCAGCTCGCGCGCCTCGGTCACATCGACGGTCTCTTGACCGAGGTGCGTGAGCGAGATGCGCGCGAGCTCGCTCTCGAGCACCTCGCGGCGCGCACGCAGCACCGAGTACTGCGCGTACACCGAGAAGCCCCACGAGAAGAAGATCGCCATGGCCGCGATGCCGAGCAGGGGCGCCAGCTCCCGTGCGAGGCCGAGCTGCCGCGTGCGCACGAACTCGCCCTTGCGGAGATCGATCCGCTGCCTCGCGAGCACGTGCCCCACGAGGCCGAGGGGGATCGCGAAGCGCGCCTTCGCCACCGGGTCGAGCGGCGCCTCGATCGTCTTGCTCGTTCCGGCCGCCACGTCCGGCATCGCGAACAGCTCGACGTTCTTGCTCAGCACGTGACCGAGCCAGCGCACGATCATCGCGCTCGGATCGATCAGGCCCAGCGCCCACGTGCCCTCGGGCTCCGTGCCGCCCTGCATGCGGTAGCTCGTGATCGTCTGTCTCAGCTCGCGCGCGAGACGCTCGGCCTCGGAGCCGGGCTGCGGCTCGGCGTAGCCGATCTCCTCGACCTGCCGGTGGCCCGCGGTGATCGTGCGCGCGAGCTCGCACTTGCCGCGGCGCACGATCGCGATCTCGGTGCGATCGACGAGGATCGTGACGAGCATCTGCGGCGCTTCGGTCACCGCGAAGCTCGCGAGGAACGTGGAGAGCCCCGCGAGCGCCGGTGCGCTCGGCACGAGCGCCATGGGATCGAGGCCCACCTCCGCGAGCTGATCGAGGCGCTGTCGGATCTTCGCCTTCGGCGCCGCGCACACGAGCAAGTGGAGCTTCGTCGGGTCGCCGCTCTCGATCGTCTGGTGCTCGAGCTGCGTCGCGTCGGTCTCGAAGGGGATGAGCGACTCGATCTCGAACGGAAGGAGCTCGTCGACCTTGCGCGCCGCGGCCATCGGGAGCTCGACGCGACGGAGCGAGACGTCCTCGGTCGGCATCGCCGCGATGACCTCGGCGCCCGAGCCCGCGAGGCGCAGGATCTCCGCGATCGCTTGTCGCGCAGGGCTTCCGAGCGCAGGGGCGGGGGCCTGCGGCTCGGTGCTCGAGGGATCGACGAGCTCGACGTTGCCCATCGGGAACTGCGAGAGCCAGAGCTCCACGTACTTCACGATCTGCGTGCGCCCCAGCTGCGAGCGCACGATCGCGGCGCGTACGGAGAGAGAGTCCTGCTCGATGCCTACGTAGGTGGCCATGATGCGACGACGGAATCAGGGGTTGTAGACGGCGTGGTTGAGCGCCCAGACGATGGGGACCATCGCGCGCGTGGTGTAGACCTCTTCGCGTCGCGGGTTCTGCGTCTGCGGGACGACGAGACGGATGCGAACCTGCGCGGGCAGACGGTTCTGCTCCTGACCCGACGACGCGTCCCACGTGTCGCGCCATTCCAAGGACATCGGGTCGAGGAAGCTGAGCTCGAACTCCATCACGTCCTCGACGAGCACCGCGTTCTGTCCACCGCGCTCGAAGTCGTCGTCGATGCGGTTCTGCTCGCGGCGCACGAGCGCGTGGTGCGAGTGGCCGTCCTCGTCGCGGAACTCCGCGATGAAGTAGCCGACCTCGTTCTGATCGGACTCGTGCGCGTCGCGGTAGAGGCGTCGGTGCGAGAACGACGTGAAGTCGAGGCGCGCGCCGCGTCCCTCACGTCGACCGTGGAAGCCGGTGCGGCTCGTGATGAGCTGCGGGTTCGGGTTCACGTGGATCGACACGAACGCCGAGGAGATCTCGCGGACCATGCGCTCCATCGCGACGCGGATGACGTGCGAGCGATCGGACTGCGCCTCGACGAAGCGGCGGTTGCGCATCGTCTGCGAGAAGCCGCCGAACACGATCGTCGCGACGATGCCGAACACGGCGATCGCGACGAGCGCCTCGACGAGCGTGAAGCCGCCCGTGCGCGTGCTTCGCTGCTTCTTCGCGAGCTCGGTCGCGCGGTTCACTGGCCCGTCCTCGTCTGACCGGTCTGTCCCGTGCCGCCGGTGCCGCCGGTGCCGCCGGTTCCACCGGTGCCACCGATCACGCCGCCCGAGGCGGCCTGCATCTGTGCTTCGTTGAGTTGCTCGGCGACGAGGTACTGCACCACGTCGAATTCCTGCGAGCCCTCGCCCTCGCGCCATCGCACGGTGACGGTGGCGCGGCGGATCTGCTCCTCGATGATCGGCTTGAGCATCGGCAGCACGTACTGCATCGCCATCTGGCTGATCATGTTCCCGCCACCGCCGCCGCCCATCATCGAGCCCGAGAGGATCGCCTCGGGGGAGGGCATCGCCGGCGGCGCACCGCCTGCTTCGGCACCACCCGCGGCGCCGCCGAGCAAGCCTCCGAGCACGCCGCCGCCCTCTTCGTCCTCACCGAGCGGCATCTGGTCCGGGATCACGACGCGCGAGATCTCCCACTCACACTCGAAGCCCTCGATCTCGCCGCCCTCGCAGCACTCGTCGGAGCCCTGCGACGACACGGCGGGAAAGCCCGTGCGCATGATCTCTTCTTCAATCTCGCCCATCTTGCAGCGGGCCAGGAGCGAGGCCGTCGTGAGCAAGCGTGCGCGTCCCGCCATGCGAATCGCCCCCGCCTCGGCCGAGAAGATCGAGACGAGCGTGATGCCGAGGATCGCGACAGCGACCATCACCTCGAGCAACGTGAAGCCCGACGCGGCAGCGCTCGGCTCGAGCGGCGCGGGCCGCCTG
>JAFLCL010000109.1 GCA_017303575.1 Deltaproteobacteria bacterium | reverse complement strand
GGGGGGGGGGGGGGGGGGGGTCAGCAGCCGGATGTCCTTCGACGCATCCTGAGCGGCTCCGAACACGGCACGGAAGCGGACGACGAGATCGATCTCAGGGTCCAGTTCCGCAACTTCGGCATCTTCAAGCGAAAGACGGTTGGCCAAACGGTTGAGGGCCAGGCGATCATCGAGACGGCATACTGGTTCGTCGATCAATGCATCGCCGCCAATGACGAGGCCCCGCTCGCCGCACACTGGCTCCACGAATGGATGCACAACGTCGGATACCGCCACGACACAACCGGCGGCGACGGCGGCGACGTTGCGTACGCGATCGGAGAACTGCTCTATGCGTTGGTGCGCAGCAACCGATCAGAGGAGCAATAGGCGGAGGGTTGCCGCCTGGCTCGCTCCACATCACGTGGCTTAGGGCGGCAACACCTCGACGTCCACTCGAGCCACCACGGCGGTCTGCGGGTCCACGTCGGCGTAGTGGCGAACCACGCGCACCACAGCGACGGTGACACCCATCGCGCGGACCTCAACGGTCTCGCCCGGGACAGGAACACGCGAGAACACATACGGTCCGTCCACAGAACCATCAGTCGACACGACATGAACTGAGAACATCGGGCTCTCCTTCCGCCACGGTTAGGGGCGAACGAGCGGGGCAACAAGCCCCAGCGCGGAAACCTTCCAGAGTCGCAGCGCGCACCACGTAGCGGCACGATAGCGCGCCCGCGGACCAAGATGGGTCGACAGCAGAGTGCTCCAGCCGCGGTTCGCTTCGGCCACACGTCCCGCAGCGTGATGTTCTTCGACCTCCTCGGCGGCGTCCAACACGGCACCACGAAGGTGGTCACCAACGATGTCCACTAGCTGTACGTCCAGCCGGAGCACCCGAACAGTGGTCGCTCCTCGCGAGCTCAGCGGGGACGGCGTCCATTGCCAGTGCTTCCGCGCAGGAACCTGGTCAACCGGACGCCACTCGATGTGATTCAGCGGATCGAACGCAGGATCGCCACTCGCCGGGTCAATGAGAAGGGGGGACTCACGTCCAACACTTCGGGGTCTGGGCCACACCGTCGCCAGCTTCTTCCGCCGACGCGGGCGAGGATCGAGTGGAAAGTAATTGCCCTTGTGCGCGGGATCGTTGCACGTCCCACACGAGAGCAAGAGATTCTCCCATGTCCACGCGAGCCACCAGTAGCAGTGAGGGTCTACTTGCGGAACTTCGCCCCGCGAATGGCGCCACGCGCCCGTCTTCGGACGGTAATGCTCGACGTGCGCGCCCCCGAGCCGAATCTGCTCCTCACACCAAGCACACTTCCCATGTTGTGCCACGTGAAGCGCCCCGGCCGCGGCATTCTTGTAGCCTGTGAGCGTCTGGGCCCGGACCCGCCCAGTGGTGGCGTGCTCGGTTCTCGCGGCGGCGAGCCGCCACTTCCGCGCCACCTTGAGAGCCGCGGGTTCGCTCCCACGCTGCACGCGAATCATGGCCGCCTCATGCGCGCTCCGCCCGCGCTCCGGGAAATGATGGCAGGGAGCTCCCCCACGCCGCTCTGCTTGAGTCCAGCGGCCAACTTCTTCAACTCCGTTTCGTCCGAGACCGATCGCTCCGGATCATTCGCGAGAACCAGATAGCGGCGCATCTCATCGCCCCGTGGATTAGGTGTCAGGCGATCGATATCGAAGAACGAGCGATACAGCTCGCTCCCAGTCATCGCACGCGGATCAGGCTGGTACGGCTCGGCAAGGTTCGTCGCTTCCAGCTCTCCAGTCCGCGAGTCCCACGCACCGCGCACCACGTCCCCTGAATCAGACTGAACTTTCAGCCGAACAATCTCGTGAGGCGCAACGCCCGCCAAGACAACAGGCGAGTGAGTGGACACAACGAACTGAACCTTCGGAAAGATTCGCCGCAGCGCTGGAACGAACTCTGCCTGCCATGTGGGATGAAGGTAGAGATCTATCTCGTCGAGGAGAACGAGTCCCTCGATGTCCTTCAATTTCAGGAGGGTCTTTGACTCAAGAAGCACATGACCCACAAGGTCTGCAATCCACGCGAACGTGGATTGATAGCCATGGGAGAGCGCGATCCCGGCGATCGGCATCGTCGCGCTACCAATGCGCTGATGGAAGCGATCGCTCTCCATGAGAGCGTCGGCGTTCTTCGCGCCACCGCGCCCGCCCAGTTCCAGCTTCGCTATGTCGGGCATTAGCCCTGAGCGGATAACCTGTGAGAGCATTTTCGCGTAGACCCGCGACGTTGCGCCTGCGCTTCGCTTCTCTTCACGGTCTCTCCGAGCGAAGTGGTTCGAAAAGGAGGTGCTAGCGATCCGGTACTCGGAGTCGAACAGCGGCATCAAACGGTCCAGCGAGGGCAACTCGAGCGCGGGCTCACGTCCGGACGCTGGAAGTGCGCGTGCCACGCCGTAACCCGCTACGAACCAAAGCGGTCGGTGCACGCTCCGCGCGTCATCGAGAGGATCGAACTTCCGATTGCGACGCTGGAGAGTCCCATCGGCGGTATACTCCGCGGCCCCACGGAGCGACGATCCACCCGCAGGAAGGACAACGCTCGAATACAGTCCCAGAACGTGACGGTCAGGTGCTCGCGGATGAATCTCGGCGCGGTCTTGCTCGAGGGACTGGGGTGTGAAGTCGAAGTGAGCGACGATCTCCACGTCGCCCTTGCCGTGCATACGTCGATCAGCCATGTGCCGAACGATGTGGCGCGCGAGCGTGTTGACCTGGGCTCCACCCGCGGCCGCAAGCCCGATTGCCTGGAGGATGGAAGTCTTCGCCGTACCGTTCTCACCGATGAGCACGGTCCACATGCGGGGCTTGCCCTCGTGGGTGAAGTCGAGCGTAAAGTCGCGGAGGCGCTTGAGGTTCTTCGTGTGCAGGCGGCGGATGTACACGCGCCAAGCTTACCCGCGCCGACGCCTGCGTGGGGAACCGAGTACGCGAGCGCGGCGACACCACCTTGGACGGTCGCGAGCCGGTACCCGGAACTGCTCGCCGGGACCCCGACTCCGAGCGTTGAGCCGTACGACCCGGGACGGCACGCACGGCGCGAGCCGAACCCTTCCCTTCCCTTCGGCACGGTGCTGCGTGTGACGCGCGAGGAAACGAACACGAGCGTGATCGTGCTCGTGAACGATCGCGGCCCCTTCGGTGATCGCAGCCGCGTGCTCGATCTCTCGCGCTCGGCGGCCGAAGCGCTCGACATGATCCGCGCAGCCGCAAGCGGAGTGAGCGTCACTCCGAGCTGATTTAGCTAGAGGACCTGTATCTCCCAGCGCGCCGCCTGAGGCGCACCCTCGGAAGCTTGGTGCATGTGACATTCGGTTGCGCTGGCAGCCCGGGACGTGCACTGCGTGATGGAGAGGGTTCCCTGGACATCCCCAGACGGGGGAACGGTACCGGTCACTTCGAAAGACATGGGGTGGGTTCCCGCAGTGCCCGAGACCGCCCCACACGCATCCTGTGAACGCCCACTTCCACCGGCGCATGCCGACGTCGGAACGCTGTTGCCACCACCCAGCGCCACAAGGTTCGCGTCGATCCAAACGTCCTCGCTGAGCGCCCCTGCCGCCGAGACGATGTACCCACGTGCTCGGACAGCCACCCGAGCACCGGCCGGCATGTTGCGGCAAACGGCGCTCTCAACCTGTCCCACACGAACAGAACGATCCGAGATGAACCCGACGCAACGCGTGCACCGCCCAGCCGCATCTCTAGTTTCGCACGTCAACGCATTCTGAGACTGAGCGTCTGCCGAGATCGCGCCAGAGACGATCGCGAACATGACCAACCACTTCGCCACGCTGCGCAACATGAACCCTCCAAAGGTGAATTGTGATCTGACCGAGACAACGCGTCCGAGTTTTGACCTACCAGACAATTAGGGCGGCGGAAGAACGCATGAAAATGCAGTCGGGTGAGGGACAAAGGGATTGGGGCAGCACACAAACTCGTATCTGCAGTCGCCATTGTTGTCGTAGTAGTGCCCCGCTTGCTCAAATTCGCCCGTACCCGCAACCGTGCCGTGAACACTGACCCCCGGCCCGTCGTTGCCGCACGCGCGATAAGGAGGACGGCTTCCGGATTCCGTCCATAGCCCCGTGACGCGGTCCGGGCCTCGACAGGACGTTTGACCGGGAAGGTCATAGTGTACAGGCGCCTGCATATTATACGGACCAGCAACAACCCGAGTGGCGACCGGGGGCGCTTCCGCGCACGCGATAGCCGCAGGCACCACGGGCGCGAATCGAGGGCACGCTCGTTCCGGGTGCTGCGTGCACTCCAAAGCATGTGCGCTTATTGCATCAATGTAGTCGTCGAACTCCCCGAGACGCGGCGCGATCTGCGCGGAACCGGAGTTCGTGCAGAGGGCCGAATTGTCACGCGTGTACATCGTGTCATTTCGCCGCTGAATTGCCTGATCGAGGCGCTCAGCCAGCCGAATCAGGCTGGCGCGAACTATCCGGTCTGCGAAGTTCATGCCCGACGGAATCGTCTCGTAACTGGCGGTGGAGTACTGACGTGGGATCGCGTGCGAAGCGACCAGCGTGGGGAATGTCACGCGCGCAAACTCGAGCAACGCGCTCGGCGCCATGTCGGGAAGTGCCCCCGATCCCCCCGACCGAACGATTCGCGTCGAGGTTTCGTGTGAACTCTGGAGACTCGCAAGCGAAGTCTGGAGATCAGCCGCGGCATTGAAACCCATATAGTTTCCTCTCAGCGCGGCGCGAATGGACTCGCGGTCAGCCGACGACGAACTCCTGATGCGCAGCACGGCAACAAGCTCCCCGCCGCTCGTGATGGTCGTTACAAATTCGTCACCACAAGTTCGCGTGAACTGGGGGGCGTCGCGCGTGTAGAGCGCGATCGCCTCCGGGGTCAACGCCGGCTGGGACAACGCGCGCGTGGAGTTAGTGATTGATGTTCTGACAACCACAAACACGTCGCGGCTGTTGAACTCGCTGCTCGTTGCGTATGAGAACGAGGCGCTCACACTCCCAAAACCCCAACGATAGCTCGCCGAGACATCGAGCCCAAGCGACTGCGCTAGCGATGTTGAGTTCTCGACGACGGTCGCTTCAAACTCCACGCTGGATCCGCCACTTGACTGCCCGTCACTAACCTCCTGTACGGGCGTCTGCTGGACGCACTGCCCGCGGAATCCTCCACGAACGGTGTCGACCCCGCGACCGAATATGGCCGGTTCGCCCGGTGCAATAGGGAACGATTGCCCTGCCACCTCGGCCATTGGAAGTGCAAACCAAGCCATGAGCACACAACCACACGCACGAACAAGCTCTCTGTTCATCACCCCTCCGCCGTGGCGTCACGGCGTGCCCGCCTCAGTTCTCTTGAAGTCATCGGACCTCGCAGCAGGGACATGGCCCAGCGCGGGTGGAGCATCGATAGCTCGTTGCTGCCTGCACTGCGAACGATGAACCAGCGCTTCGCGATGCGTTTCAGCTTCGTCGCGATCGGCCCCTTCATCGTCTCGCCGAGGCCCTCGATGACGCGCTTGAGGTCGGCCTCCGTCTGGAGGCGGCCGAGGATCCACGTGCCCGCGTTGCTCAGCGCGCGGTAGTCGAGGTCCATCGGGTTCTGTGTCGCCACGATGCAGCCCACGCCGAACGCCCTCGCCTGCTTCATCAGCGAGACCAGCGGGCGCTTCGTCGGTGGGTCGTACGGGTGCGGCGGGCAGGTAGCCGTAGATCTCGTCGAACACGATGAGGCCGCGCAGCTTGCTCGTGCCCTGCTGCGAGCGCGTCCACGCGAGCGCTTCCTCGAGCACCACGCCGAGCGCGAGCGCGCGCTCGTCGTCCTGCAGATGCGCGACGCTGATGATCGTCGCCGTCGTCCTGCCGTCGACCGGCGCCATTGGCGACGTCGAGATCTTGGCCCTGCCTCCATCGCGCCAGCGAGCTCGATGCGATCAGCGTGTTCAGATCCGCGGCGAGCTCGCCGCGCGCCTTCAGCCCGATGTACGTCTCGACGTCGAGCGCGCCGATCGTCGCGAACGGCGGCGTGATGATGTCGGGCAAGAGCGACGCGAGATCCGCGGGCAGGTTCGCCAGGAGACGCCGCTCGGCGATGGCCGTGAGCAACGCGTGCGCGCGGCTCTGCGCCGGATCGGGATCGCGACCCATCAGACGAAGCACCATCGAGACGGCCGCTTCGAGCGTCGCGCGCGCACCGATGACGTCGTGATCCCAGCGCGAGCTCCGTCGCTCGAGCGCTGAGAGCAGATGAAGCGGCTCACCCGCGTCGCTACCAGGCGTGATGACGCGGACGTGCGTCGTCGCGCAGTAGCTCGCGAGATCGTCCTCCGTGATGCCCCACGCCATCAGCTCCTTGCGCCGCTCGCCGGCGACCTCGTCGACGAGCGCGCCGTCGGCGATCCCGTCTTCGTCGCCGCGTGCGGCCTCGACCCACGGCGCGATGTGGTCGGCCGCGTAGGACGGGAACGCGAGCTTGAGGTTCGCCACGTCACCCTTCACATCGAGCAAGAGCACGGGGATCCGGTTCCGGAGCGCCTCCTCGACGAGGACCGTCACGAGCCCCGTCTTGCCCGAGCCCGTCATGCCCACGACGACGCCGTGCGTTACGAGGTCGTCAGCGGGCAGCTCGAACGAGCCACGCGCCGCACCCTTCATGGTGCGGCGCGCGCCCATGTTGAACGTCAGTCCCATTCAGCCCTTGGCCATCAACGCACTGGCTTGTTGGGATCGGTCGGCTCTTCCGTGGGATCCTCGGTCGGGTCTTCCGTCGGGTCCTCGGTGGGATCGACGAAGTCCGGCTCACCCGCGCGCCGCACCGCGAGACCGAGGGTGATCAGGTAGTCACGTCGCGTGACGAGGAGACGCGCCATCGTCGACCACTGCGTGTACCAGTCGCGCAGATCGAGGAGCGCCTCTTCGTAGGCGGCTTCGGCGTCGACGTGCGACTTGTCAGGGGCTCCCTTGCCCTTCGCGTTGGCGACCTCGATGAGCGCTGCGATGCGCTTGCGGTCGTCCGCAGTGACACCGCGCTCTGCGAGCGTCGCGAGGGCCGCACGACCTTCCTTGGTCTTCTCGAGCTCCGTGAGGCGATCGAGGACCACGGCGGCGTTCATCACGGCCCGATCGCCTACGACGGGACCGAGACCGCTCAACACGGACTCGTACGCCTCGGGGTGGTTCGTGAACGCGCTGTCCATGCAGATGAAGGCCTCTTCATCCCACTTGTCGATCGCGTTGATCGCGCGCCGCACCTCGACGTCGGTGACGCGCAGGTTGCGCGGCGTCATGCCGACGGTGCGGAGCAGATCCCACCCGCGCCCACGCTCGGCCTCGGTCATCCCACGTTCCGCGAGATCCTCGCGCACCGTGGTGAGCTGATTGACCCCCATCAGAAACTGGTACGCCTTCCCGGACGTCAGGAGGAGAGTCTCTCGGGAGACCTCCTTGCCAGGAACTCGCCGCTTCAACGGCACCGCCATAGGCACCCCGCTTTGTGTGCCGCCCCCGACGTGAGGCGCGACGGCCCGAGAGTGGCGAATCGCACCAGGAGCGTCAATCGCGTCTCAGGTCCGTTCTTCGGAGAATTCTCACGACGCTGATTACACTCTAGGAAGAATATTCCGACCTTACTGGAACCGGGTTCACGGGCCGGAGGATTCCCCTCAGAAATCGTTCTCGCGTCCTCGAGCTCAGTTGGCGGGCCGCGGAGCTTCACACGCCTGCGGACCGCTCCGTTCACCGAGCCCCAGGCTCCATTCGGGAGGCGGCAAGGTCCATCGTCGAGTTGTGCCGCTCCCTGGCGTGCCACCGAGCTTCGTTTTCGAGTTGTGCCGCTCCGTTCTTGTGCCGCGCCGCTCCATTCGTGTGCCACGGAGCTTCGTTTGTGGGCTGTGCCGCCCCGTTCGTGTGCCAGGAGGCTTCGGGTGTGCCTCACGCCGCCTCGTTCTCCCGCGGTGCGCCTTTCCTGCGGAGAATGGAGCGTCCCGAGTCGAGAGCGGAGCGCAGCCGCCGTCGATGGGGCCGGGGCGCGAGGCGGGTGGTCAGAGCGGTGTCATCGAAGGGTCGTCAGGCTCCGCGGTCACGGCTATCCTCCCGCGCCTGATGAAGCTCGACGCGTTCCTGGAGCGCTGGGAGGGGTCCGAAGGCTCCGAGCGCAGCAACAGCCAGCACTTCCTGATCGACCTCTGCGACCTCGTCGGGCTGCCACGGCCAGGGACCAAGGACGGGGACGACTTCCGCTTCGAGCAGCGCGCGAAGTTCAAGGCTGCCGACGGGGATCACACCGGCCGCGCCGACCTCGTGCGTCGCGGCGCGTTCGTGATCGAGTGCAAGCAGTTCACGAAGAAGGAGCGCGCGAGCAAGGCCTGGAACCTCGGCATGCAGGACGCCCTCGGTCAGGCCCTCGACTACGCGAACGGGCTCGATCAGCTCCCGGTGTTCGTGATCGCGTGCGACGTCGGCCACTGCTTCGAGCTGCTCGCCTGCTTCGATGGCTCCGGCGTGTACCGCCCGTTCCCTGCAGGCGCGAACCGCATCTACCTACGCGATCTGCGAAAGCCCGAGCGCTTCGACGACCTCAAGCAAGCGCTCGTCGAGCCTGCGGCTGCGAACCCTGCGCGTCTCCAGCTCGAGATCACCACGGACGTCGCCGAGAAGATCGGCGTGCTCGCGAAGCAGCTTCGCGCGGCGGGCCATGATCGCGAGGTCGTGGCGCGCTTCCTCCTCCGCTGCCTGTTCACGATGTTCGCCGAGGACGTCGCGCTGTTCGAGAACGGGCGACGCGTGTTCGAGGAGTTGCTGCGCGACCACTGGATCAAGGACCCGTCGCGCTTCGTGCACGGCGTGTCGTTGCTCTGGCAGACGATGAACACGGGCGGGTACTCGGAGCGCGGCGAGGTGATCCAGAAGTTCAACGGCGGCCTCTTCCGCGATTACACCGCGCTGCCGCTCACGAAGGAGCAGCTCCAGCTGCTCTACGAGGCCGCGAGGAAGAACTGGTCGAAGGTGGAGCCGGCGATCTTCGGCAC
This sequence comes from Deltaproteobacteria bacterium, assembly GCA_017303575.1. Taxonomy (GTDB): domain Bacteria; phylum Myxococcota_A; class Polyangia; order Polyangiales; family Sandaracinaceae; genus JAFLCL01. The sequence goes on along the minus strand of JAFLCL010000109.1, from coordinate 15,221 downwards.
GCTGCTCGAGAACGCGCTCGGCGAGAAGGAGCGCCACGAGCTCGGCGCGCACTTCACGCCGAAGGCCTACGTCGAGCGCCTCGTGCGACCGACGATCGAAGAGCCGCTGCGCGCCGAGTGGCTGGTGGTGCGCGCGCAGGTGCGCGACCTGATGGAAGCCGCCGAAGGAACGGACAAGACCGGCAAGACGCCGAAGGCGGAGAAGGACGCGCTCGCCACGCTGAAGGCGTTCCACCAGCGGCTCTGCAAGATCAAGGTGCTGGACCCAGCGTGCGGCACCGGGAACTTCCTCTACGTCGCGATGGAGCTGATGAAGGTCCTCGAGGCCGAGGTGCTGGAGGAGATCCGGCGCGTGGGCGGCGTCAGCCAGGAGAACCTCGAGCTGAGCGAGTTCACGGTGCAGCCGAAGAACTTCCTCGGCATCGAGAAGAACCCGTGGGCGAAGGAGATCGCCGAGCTCGTCCTCTGGATCGGCTACCTCCGCTGGCAGTGGCAGCTGCGCGGCAGCACGAAGTCGCTGCAGGTAGGCGACTCGATCCTGCGCGACGAGAAGAACATCGAGTGTCGCGACGCAGTCCTCGACTGGGACGGCGCGCCCGCCGAACGGATGAAGCTCGACGATCGCGGCAAGCCCGTGACGCGTTGGGACGGCGAGACGACGAAGCTGGACCCGCTCACGGGCCAACAGATCCCGGACGACAGCCCGAAGGGTCGGAAGCCCGTCTACGAGTACCCCAACGCGCGCAAGGCTAGCTGGCCCGACGCCGACTTCATCGTCGGCAACCCCCCGTTCATTGGAACGCGACGAATGCGGCTCACGCTCGGCGACGGCTACGTCCAAGCGTTGGCAACCGCGTGGCACGAAGTCCCCGAGAACGCAGACCTGGTGATGTACTGGTGGGCCGCTGCGGCAGAACAGGTTCGTGCCGGACGCTCTCAGACGTTCGGACTGATTACGACGAACAGCATCACGCAGGCGTTCAACCGCGCGACGATTCGAACCCAACTCGCCGCGAAGCCACCCCTCGCGATCACGCTCGCGATTCCGGACCATCCCTGGGTCGACGCCAGCGAGGGCGCGGCGGTTCGCGTCGCGATGACAGTCGGCCGTCGCGGGCCCGCGCAGGGGCGCGTGATGTCGCTGACCGCCGAGACGCCGACGGCCGCGGAGTCCGGCCTCTCGTTCGTGGAGGCGTTCGGCACCGTATCGGAGGACTTGCGTGTGGGGGCGAGCCCCGCCGCCGCACGCCCTCTACGGGCAAACGCCGAACTGGCGTACTGGGGCGTGAAGTCTACGGCGACGGCTTCGTAGTGCAGGATCCGAAAGGCCCGCTGGTTCGCGAGTATGTGAGCGGCAAGGGACTCACGACGAGACTCACGAGCGGATTCGTCATCGACTGCAACGGCCTCGACGAGGCAACCTTGCGGACGAAGCATCCTCGCGAATACCAGTGGCTACTCGACAGAGTCCAGCCGGTGAGGGCGCACAACCCGCGCGCGTTCAAACGTGAGCGGTGGTGGATCTTCGGCGAGAACCAGCCCGGTATGCGCCGGGCTGTCGACGGGCTGGGGCGATACATCGCGACGACCGAGACCGCGAAGCACCGCGTCTTCGTGTTCCTCACAGGCACGACGCTAGCTGAGGGAACCGTCTGCGTCATCGGAAGCGACGACGCGCTGATTCTTGGGGTCCTCTCGAGTCGCGCGCACACGGCGTGGTCTCTTGCGGCTGGTGCAACTCTCGAAGACCGCCCCCGCTACACGAAGACCCAAGTCTTCGATCCCTTCCCGTTTCCACTGGGGACCGCACGTCAGAACGATGCGATCCGATCGATCGCCGAAGAACTGGATGCTCATCGCAAGCGCCAGCTGACGACGAACCCGAAGCTGACCATGACGGCGGTCTACAACGTGCTCGAGACCCTGCGAGCGGGTGGTGCCCTGACCGAGAAGGAGCAGGCCGTCCACGAGCAGGGGCTCGTGTCGCTGCTCAGCAAGCTGCACAACGATCTCGATGCGGCGGTATTCGATGCCTACGGCTGGCCGCCTGATCTCACTGACGAGCAGATCGTCGAGCGCCTGGTCGCCCTGAACGCGGAGCGATCGGCCGAAGAGCTTCGTGGAACCGTCCGCTACCTGCGGCCCGACTTTCAGGCTCCAAAGACCGAGGTCGTCCCGACCCAGCCGACGCTGCTCCCCGACGACGAAGAGGAGACGAGGCCGTCGAGCAGCCCACCGCCCGCCCTCCCCGAGGCGGATCGCGTGTGGCCGAAGGACTACTTCGCGCAGGCGAGCGCCGTTCGCGATCTCGTCGCGTCGCTCCCGGACGGCGCGAAGTTCGACGCCGGCTCCCTCGATCCCCACTTCAAGGGCAAGGCTCCGAAGCGAGTCGATCAAATCGCGAGGATCCTCTCGACCTTCGCGAAGCTCGGCCACTTCGTCACGCTCGCACCCGGCCTGTACGGTCGCCCGATCCGTCGAACGGCGTGAAGCGCGGCCGCCCTCAGATCGAGAAGATCTTGAGCGCGAAGTTTCCGCGATCGCGGATGCGCTCGAGATCGTCGACGTCGCTCGTGTAGACGACGTGCCCGCGCGCGGCGGCGGTGACCACGACGATCGCGTCGACGAGCATCCCCCGGCGCTCGCGCTCGTCGCGGGCATCGATATGGGCGAGGGCCTCACCAGCTCGCTTGGCCACGCCCTCATCCACGAAGTCCACCCGCACTCGGTATCGGTCGAGAAGGTTCGCGACCGGGCCGCGTTGGCCCCGCCACCACTCACCGACGACGACGCTGGGCACGTCCACCACGACGTCGTTGCGGGTAGAGAGAAGCTTGGCCAGCGTCAGCGCCGTTCGGTTCCCCGTCTTCCCGCGAGCTGCCGCCTCGAGTGCGATCAACGCCCCCGTATCGAGCGTCACGCCGACCAAGAGCGAACCATCTCCTCGACGTCGTCGTCCGACGCTCCCGCTTCGTTGTGCTCCTGCACACGCGCAAAGAACTCCGCGGCGGCTTGCATCGCGTCGTCGGAAACGCTCGGCAGTAGCTCGCCGCGTCTGGAGGCGGCAAACCCCCGGATCAGCTCCGCGATCACACTGCGGAACTGCTGCGCGGCCTTTCCGGCCGCCATCTGTTCCGCGACCTTCCGTTGAAAATCCGGGTCATTCGCAAGCACCGCGATCGCGCCATCGACCTCGCTCACGCGCGCGATCGGTCGCGTAGGAAGCGATGGCTTGCGTGGGGCGCGCTTGGAGCTCTGCTTCTTCGCTCCACCAGCGACCGTCGACTTTCGTGCGGGGGCAGCCATGGCTCGGGGAGCGTGCCACGGCGCGCAGAGAGTCGCACTTCCGTAGGCTCGTACTCATGCTCCGTGCATCGATTCGGGGAAAGGTGAGCGTCTGCGCACGCCGCGGGGGACGCTCTCACGCGACGATCATCGGAAACTGAGCGGTCAGGCCGACGTTGCGACGAAGGGCCGAAGGAGCGTGGCCGCGCCGCGCAACACCGCCTTCTGCGAGGCAGGGTCAGCTCCGACGTGACTGTTCGCGTTGCGAACTTCAATCAACGCCCTGATGCGGGACTTGGGCATCCGTAGATCCGCCGCGATCGCTTCAGACACCGGGTGGCCGGCGCCGCGTCGCACCTCCTGCAGCACCTTCGCGTAGCTGCCTGGGCCGCGCGTCGCGCCGAGTCGGCGAAGCTCGTCGTCCAGCGACCGCCCCTGACTTCGACAGAAGGTCGATGCGCAGACCTTGAGGAGCGCCTCCAAGTCCTGTCCCACCTTCGTGATGCCGCCCACGGCGACCGTGCCGGCCTCGGCGCGGGCGATCTCCTTGTCCAGTCGAGCGAGAAGCGTCGCCGCGTGCGCATCGATCGTCACAACGCTCCCCCGAGCAAGGCGTGCATGAATTTGGTGCAGCTCTCGTGACGGCGCTGAACGTCAACGCGGAGGGCCGTGTCCAACGCAGCCTGTGCAGGTCCCAGCCGCTGGAAGGTGTATCGCTTCTCGCGAACGAACTCCTCGGTCCCGAGCAAGAGCGCGCAGAAAACCTTGGCCAAGCTCGCTTGGTCGGAGCCGCGACGAGGCGCCTCGCCCGAGTTCACCTCATCCGCGGCGTACGCGGCGTTCCGGCCCCGCAGCTCACCGACGTGCGTGAGCCCGCCCGTCCTCGTCACAGCGCGCATCTGGCTCGCGATGCCGAAGTCAGTGATGCGCACGTGCCCGTTCGCGTCGACGAGAATGTTGGCGGGGCTGACGTCCCCGTGGATGACGCTCTTGCTGTGCAGATAGTCGATGCCGACGGCGGCCGCCGAGAGGAGCTCGATGGCCTCGTCCAGTTCAGCGGCTCGACGCCTGAATCGGCGATCGAGTGACTGCCCACAGTGCTGCATCACGGCGAAGACGCCGTGCGTCGCGTCATCGTCCAAGTCGTAGAACCGACAGACGTTCTCGTGAGCCAACTCCAGCCCCAGCTCCGCCTCGCGGACGAGCGCGTCGGTTTCCGAGCCGTTCCCGTGCGCGACCTTCGCCACCCGTTGCATCCCGCGCTTGTTCACGACCTCGTACACACGACCCATGCCGCCCTTGCCGAGCTCGTTCACGATTCGCCAGCGCCCGCCCAGCCAATGGCCAGGCTCAGGCGGCGTTATGGGCTTCGTGAGCGGCGCTGCCAGCGCCTCGCTCGAGAGGGGTCGCTCACTGCGGCTTGGAGCGATTTGGCTCGCCGGGAAGTAGTCGTGCCCGCCGAGGTCGCGCTCGACCTCATCCCACACGCTCTCGATCAGGTTCTTGCCGTGATACGGCTCGATCGCAGACAGGAAGCGCGCGGGGGTCACGCTGAAGACGCCGCTGTAGGCGGCGAGCAGTGCATCGGATTGCCGGATCTGGTTGACGGTGTTGGACCCGAGGCGAGCCATGTCCGCTCGCCGAGACTGGACCTCCAGGCACAAGCGGAGCTCCTCTTGAACGTCGTCCCAGCTCTTGCGGCGCTCTCCGCCGGACAGCTCGACGATGTCGTTCCAGAAGTCTCGCGAGAACGACGACTGTGCCGACGCAAGCTCCGTGATCACCCTGTCGAACAAGGGCGCCAGGCGCTGGACTAGGTCGGGCTTGGACCCGGCACTTGAAACGCCCAGGTCGCGCGCCGCGTCCTTGAGGTCGTTCCGCTCCAGTCGCTCCAGGATCTTCGCCGCCGCTTCGATGCGCTTGGGTCCCCGAACCGCCATCGGAAGATGCTGCCAAGCCTCTCGGGCCACCGTCAACGGTCGCGTCGAGAGCGCCGCACGCCTACTCCTGCGGAGCCTTCCTCCCGGGTGCCGTCTTCGTCGGCGCCTTCTTCTTCGTGGCCGCCTTCTTCTTCGTGGCCGCCTTCTTCGTGGCCGCCTTCTTCGTGGTCGCCTTCTTCGCGGACGCCTTCTTGGCGGGTGCGACTGCCTTCTTCTTCGCGGCCGCCTTCGTCGTCGGCGCTTTCTTCGAGGCGGACTTCGTCTTCGCGGCGTGATGCGCGTTCGCTTCGGGCGACGAGTACTGCGCGATCGTCGCTTCCAACGACGGGTAGATCGCGAACGCGAGCTGCTCGGTCAGCTCGCCGAGGTCGTCGAGGCGCTCGCGCACGAGCGTGCCGCGCGCGATCGTGATCGCGACGCCCGACTCGCCCGAGTACGAGCCGTCGTTCACCAGGCGGATGTGCCCCGTCGCACCGACCTTCGCGGCCGCGTCGAACAACGCCGCGATCGGCTTGGCCACCTGCGTGTCCCCGCCGCGATCGAGGTGCGCTGTGAGGCGCACCGACGTGCTGCCCTTCGCCTCTTCGACGCGCTTCACGCAGGACCTGCCGTCGGGCCCGCAGCGCACCGTCATGAGCTTCGGAGCGCGCGCACGACCTCGCTGAGCGAGCGCGGCGCTGGCGCGTCGTGCTCGGCGCGGACCTCGACGCGAAGCGCCTGTGAGCCCGACCCCATCGGATCGCTCAGGCCGATGCCCGGCGTGAGCCACACCTCCGCGATCAGGCCCGGCAGCACGCACCGCATCGACTGAAGCGTGGGCCCGTGATCGATGTGACCGCGCTCCCAGCCCGCGCGCTCGAGCGCGAGAGCCTGCGCAGGCTGGAGACGCAGGTCCTCGAGGCCAGCGACACGACCGTCGACGAGGCTCACTGCGAACGCAGCGCGCCCCAGCTGCTCGAAGGGCTGCATGAGGTCGTACTCCGCGAAGCGCTGAGACCAACGCGCGAGCGTCGCGCGATCGACGTCGAGGGGGTGGACGATGCGCACCTCGGCCGAGGCAGGGAGCTCGGACGCGCCGTCGTGCTCGTCGGCGAGCGTGCCGTCCTCCGCCACGCGGAAGAAGGCCTCCGGGCCTGCAGTGAACAGGAGGCCACGCGCGATCTCGACCAGCAGCGGGTGACCGATCACGTGCGCACGGAACGACTCGGCGGTCCACGCGTCCCCCGCGACCATGCGCCGCTCGAGGCGCTCCCGCAGGCTCTTGGCGATCGTCTTCAGCTCCTTGGTGAGCAGCGCCCAGCGAGCCTTCGTCTCCTTGGGCGCGCCCTTGGGAAGCTGGGCGAGGCGGCGCCCCTCGGGATCGACGAGCTGCGGATCGAGCGCAGGGCTCGCGGCGAGTCGATGGCGTGTGCCTGCGATCGTGATCTCCGGATCGTCCAGGCCCGCGGTCGGGACCATGCGCACCGCGAGATCGTCGGATGAGAGGCCTCGCCTCGCGCGGACAGCATCGAGGGCCTGCACCGCGCGTCGACGAAGGGGCTTCGACCGCGCCTTGGTCGAGAGGTCGGCGACCGCGAAGAGCGCGCGGTCCGAGTCGATGCGTGTGAGCCGATCGAGGAGGTCGTAGGTCGTCTTGGACGGAACGGCGCGGCGAAGTCGCTCTTCGATCTCGCGCACCTCGGCATCGGACTCCACGCGCTGCGGCTTCGTCGCCACGACCGGCGCCTCCACGTTCGCGAGCAGATCGGCGAGCTCGTCCGTGAGCCCGTAGGCATCGATCACCTCGCGGACCACCGCGCCCTGCCCTCCTTCGACGAGGCGCACGAGCCCGGCACGCGCGAAGATCTTCGCGCTCTTCGCGCCTTCGACGGCAGGCGGGACGAGCCCGATGGCCGCCGCGCGCGGGTGCTCGAAGAGCCACTGCTCCGCGATCGATCGCTGCTTCGCGAGACGGCCGAGCGCCTCGGCCATCATCGGCGCGATGCGCGGCGAGTCGATGCGCCTCGCGATGGGCACCGTCTCGGCGGGAGCACTTTGACCGCACCTCACGAGGCCGGGGATCGCGTCGAGGCCCCAGCACGCGAGGATGGGCTCGAGGTCGTGAACACGAACCCACCACGTGTTCGAGGGGGCCGCATTGAAGATCGCGAGGCCGTCCTCGAGCGAGAGCGTCCACGACGCGAACGTCTTCTTCTCTCCTCGCACGGCCTGCGCGACCGCCTCACGCTCGTACGCACGTCGATCGCGCGCCCATGCTGTGTCGGGCTCTTGCGAGACGACCGGACGGCGCTCGACGCCGACCAGGCGCTCGTCGTACGGAGGCAGCTCGATCCCGCGGCGCTCGGACTTCGGCTTCGCCATGGCGCGACAGTCTCGCGCGTTCACCACCGCGCGGGAACGAGTGGCGCGAGCTCCTTCTGCGCCTCGTGCCACGAGAGCGCGTGCACGCCCTCGGCGCGCAGCGCTTCGGCGCTCATGCGGCCGCCCGCGAGGATCACTCGCACGTCCCTCAGCCGCTCGCGATGCGCGGCGATCGTCTCGATGCCCCCTTCGAGAAAGTCGGGCGGTCCGTTCAGCTCGAGCACCTTCAAGCGTGCGCCGACCGGCGAGGCGACGAGCGCGCCGAAGTCGTCCCGCGTGATCACGATGCCCGACAGCGCCACCCGCTCGATCCCCAGATCCTCGCGCGCGAACAGCGGTGCGACGCGCGGATACCTCGACATCGTTCGATCGCGCATCTCCGCGTCGTGGAGGCGAACGCGCACCGAGACCAACGACGGCCACTGGCTCTGGGTCAGCGCAGCGCGCGCGACCTCGGGAGGGAAGTCCCCGAGCTCGAGCCACAGCTCGCGCAGCGCGGGCGCTCGGGAACCTCCGCGAGCTCCGCGACGCGGATCTCGTCGGCGAAGAGGCACTGGAGGTGCAGCGCATGCCAGCCCTCGCGCTCGTCGAGGATCTCGGACCACACCTCCGCCACGTCGGACGTCACGCCCCGAGGGTACAGAGGTGCGCCCTCGTTCGCGCGGCCCTCGTGGCATCCGCGCTGCAGAGCAGAAGGCCATGACCTCCCTCCGATCCACTCTGAAGCGACGCTGGCGTGCCTTCGAGGCCCTCCCCGTGGGCGAGCGCTTCGTGCGCTTCTACCAGCAGCAGAAGAACGCGCCCGGGTGGGTGAAGCCGCTCTTGATCGTGTCGGCGCTGGCGTGCCTCGCGGTCGGCGTGGTGCTCGTCTTCATCCCCGGCCCCGCGTTCGTGTTCTTCGGCCTCGCAGGCGCGATGCTCGCGACGCAGTCGATCCACATCGCCCGCCTGCTCGATCGCCTGGAGGTCTTCACGCGAAGAGTGCTGAGGCGCGCACGCGACACGTGGGACTCGATTCGTCAGCGAGCCAACGCGCCGACGCGACGCGACGACCACGGGTGAGCCCGAGGGGGAACAGCTGGCCCTGCGCTTGCTGAGGCGCGAGGACCATGTGGAAGGTGTGCCAGCGTGTGCTGTGGTTGGCGGGGATGATCGTGCTGAGCAGCGCGTGCCGGCGCGAGCGACCGCCCGAGATGCTCGCCTGCCCTGGCCTCACGATCGGAAGCTGGCAGTGGGTGGGTGTCGTCGGTCCGCCCGGCAGCGTCGAGCCTTTCGATCGAATCGAGCTCCGCGAGGACGACGAGCCGCTCTGGTACGGCCTCTCCTACGCGACGGAGGACGGCTCCTTCGCGATCCGCGCTGCACGTCGCGCGCAGGGCACCTCGCGCGTGGAGCTGCACACGGGCTCGGGCCGACGCTTCTCGATCGCGCCGGGTCGAACCGAGGCGCTCCTCGATCACGGCGCCGAAGAATTCGCCATCCTCGAACAGACCCCCGGCGTGATGCAGTTCCGCGGGCGACTCTCGAGCACGCCGTTCTCGACGCCGATCGAGCAGCTGTGGGCGGTGAACTGGACCACGCGACAGGTCGTGCCGGTGACGGGCGCCACACCGCTCGACGTCGACTTCGACCATGCGCGCATCGCGGGCACGGTCGGACACTGCATGGGCTTGTTCAGCGTGCACGAGAGCGGAGGCGCCGGCGGCTGCTGGTGGGCGACGCCTGGCGGCTGTCTCTGTCGCCGCTGCGAGCCCGAAGAGATCGCCGCGGGCACGTGCGAAGAACCGCCCGTCCCCGACGACGACGGCCTCGGCCCGTCGCTCGGCTGTCACTGCGAGCACCCGCCACCGCGCGTGCCTGCCGAGGGGGGCTCGTCGAGCTCGGCTCGCGCGCCGCTGGACGCGAGAGAGCGACGCGATCCGGAGCCCGACCGTGGCGGACGGGATCGGCCACCGCCTCCGTACCGAGACGGGGTCGCTCCTTCGCCGATGTCGCACGCGCCCGACTCGGGCTTCACGCCGTGGGATCCGAACGCCGACGCGGGGCCCGAGGAGCCGCCGTCGTGATGCGCGCGATCGGTGCGCTCGGTTCGCTGCTCGGCGCCATCGTGTGGACCACAGGCTGCGCGAACGGGCCCTACGAGTACAGGCGCTGCACCTCGGACACTGACTGCAGCGGTCGCGCGCACTGCCAGATCATCGACTGGCGCGATGGCGCCGGCAGCGTGTGCACACACGCCTGCACCACGATGAGCGAGTGCCCGCTCGATGGCCGCTGCCTCGAGGTGTCGCGCGACGGCTTCTTCTGCTTCGAGCCGTGCACCGCTGATCCCGACTGCCCGAGCGGCTACCTCTGCCAGCCGCTCTCCCAAGGCGGAGCCGTGTGTCTGCCGAACGACGGAGCCTGAAGCGAGCAGGCCCTCGGACAGTCGTGGGGTCTCGGACTACGCTGCGCGGCCTATGACGACGAGCGCTCCTCGCATCCTCCGCGCACCGCGTGGGCCCGAGCTCCAGTGCAAGGGCTGGGTCCAAGAAGCGGCCCTTCGCATGCTCATGAACAACCTCGATCCCGAGGTCGCCGAGCGGCCCGAGGATCTCGTCGTGTACGGCGGCACGGGCAAGGCGGCGCGCAACTGGGAGGCGTTCGACGTGATCGTGCGCGAGCTGAAGGAGCTCGCGAGCGACGAGACGCTGCTCGTGCAGAGCGGCAAGGCCGTCGGTCGCTTCCGCACCCACGAGGGCGCGCCGCGCGTGCTCATCGCGAACTCCAACCTCGTGGGCAAGTGGGCGACGTGGGACGAGTTCCGTCGCCTCGAGCAGATGGGCCTCACGATGTACGGCCAGATGACGGCGGGCTCGTGGATCTACATCGGCACGCAGGGGATCCTGCAGGGCACGTACGAGACCTTCGTCGCCGCCGGAAAGACCCATTTCGCCAACGACACCAGCGATCCGAGCCCGTGGAAGGGACGCTGGATCCTCACGGCCGGCCTGGGCGGCATGGGCGGCGCGCAGCCGCTCGCGGCCACGATGGCGGGCGCGTCGTGCCTCGCGGTCGAGATCGATCCCACGCGCATCCAGCGTCGCCTCGAGACCCGCTACATCGATCGATCCACGACCTCGCTCGACGAAGCGCTCGCGTGGATCGAGGACGCGAAGAAGAGCGGGCAGCCGATCGCGATCGGCCTTCTCGGCAACGCAGCCGACGTCTACCCCGACCTCGTGAAGCGCGGCGTGACGCCGGACTTCGTGACCGAGCAGACGGCCGCGCACGATCCGCTCGTCGGCTACATCCCGCGAGGCCTCACGCTCCTCGAGGCCGCTGCCCTACGGAAGAGCGATCCGAGCGCATACGTGGCGCGCGCGAAGGACGGCATGGCGGACGAGGTGCGCGCGATGCTCACGATGGTCGAGCGCGGCGCCTTCGCCTGCGACTACGGCAACAACCTCCGCGCGCACGCGAAGGACGTGGGCGTCGAGCGCGCGTTCGAGATCCCCGGCTTCGTGCCGGCCTACGTGAGGCCGCTCTTCTGCGAGGGGAAAGGCCCGTTCCGTTGGGTCGCGCTCAGCGGTGATCCCGAGGACATCGCTGTCACCGACGCGTGCGTGAAGGAGGTCGTGCCCGACGATGCGCACCTCCACCACTGGCTCGACATGGCCAAGGAGCGCATCGCGTTCCAGGGCTTGCCTGCGCGCATCTGCTGGCTCGGCTACGGCGATCGACACCGCGTGGGCCTCGCGTTCAACGAGCTCGTGCGCACGGGCAAGGTGAAGGCGCCGATCGTGATCGGCCGCGATCACCTGGACTGCGGATCGGTCGCGAGCCCCAACCGCGAGACCGAGGCGATGAAGGATGGGTCCGACGCGATCGCGGACTGGGCGATCCTCAACGCGCTCGTGAACACCGCGGGCGGCGCGAGCTGGGTGAGCTTCCACCACGGCGGCGGCGTCGGCATCGGCTACTCGCTGCACGCCGGCATGGTGATCGTCGCCGACGGAACCGACGAAGCCGCCAAGCGCCTCGAGCGCGTGCTCACGAGCGATCCGGGCATGGGCGTGATCCGCCACGCGGACGCGGGCTACGAGCTCGCGCAGGAGACCGCGAAGGCCAAGGGCGTGCACATCCCTCACGCGCGCTGATCCGATGGACTCCACGAGCCCCAGCCCGTACCGCATGCGGATCAAGAACGCGCGCATCGCGACGTGCGCGGGCCACGGCAGCACCGACGAGGCGCGCCTCGATCTGCGCGAGCACGCCTCGATCGTGATCGAGCGGGGCACGATCGCGTACGTCGGGCCCGACGACGACTGCCCCGCGGGCATGTACCACCGCGTCGTGGACGTGGGCGGCCGGCTCGTCACCCCAGGCCTGGTCGATCCGCACACGCACCTCGTGTTCGCGGGCACGCGCGCGGGCGAGTTCCGTCAGAAGATGGAGGGCGTCGACTACCGCACGATCGCGAAGGGCGGCGGCGGGATCGGGGCGACGGTGCGCGCCACGCGCGAAGCGACCGACGACTCGCTCACCGCGAGCGTGCTGGCGCGCATGCGCGTGCTCGCCAGCTGCGGCGTGACGCTGGTCGAGATCAAGTCGGGCTATGGGCTCACCGTCGAGCACGAGCTGCGACTGCTCCGGATCGCGCGGGAGGCGAGCCATCGGCGCATGGAGACGGCGGCGTCACGCGACAACCCCAAGCTCGCGGGACAGCTCCTGCCGCGCACCACGACCACGCTGCTCGGCGCGCACGCAGTCCCGCCCGAGCACGCGCACGATCGCGCGGGCTACGTGGAGCTGGTGGCCACGGAGATGGTGCGACGCGCCTCCGAGCTGCGGCGTCTCGGCCTGCGCGAGACGACGCTCGCCGACGCCTGCGACGTGTACCTCGACGAGAACGCGTTCACCGTCGAGGAAGCGCGCACCATCCTCACGGCGGCCAAGGCCGCGGGCCTCCGCGTGCGCGCGCACGTCGGGCAGTTCGCGGACGTCGGCGGCGCGGAGCTTCTGGCAGAGCTCGGCGGACTCTCGTGCGATCACCTCGAGGTCGTCTCGGACGAAGGCCTGCGCGCGATGGCCGCTGCCGGTACGCGGGCGGTGCTCCTGCCCGTGGCGTGGCGGACGCTCAAGCAGCGCCCTCCCGACGCGGCGCGCATGCGCGCGCACGGGGTCGCGATCGCCGTCGGCACCGACGCCAACCCTGGCACGAGCGCATGCCTCGATCCGCTCGCAGCGCTCGGACTCGCGGTGCGCGACGCAGGCCTGTCACCCTCGGCCGCGTTGCTCGCCGTCACGCGCGAAGCCGCGGCGGCGGTCGGTGCGGAGACCGGAAGGCTCGAGGTGGAACGCGACGCCGACCTCTGCGTCTGGGACCACGACGACCCGTCGGTCTTCGGCTACGTGGTGGGCGGTCTGCGTCCTGCGTGGGCGATCTCGCGCGGCATGACGCTGGTGGGCGGGCCCGAGGAGCTGGGCGCGGCCGTGTTTCGGTGACGGGACGGCGAGCGTGCGCACACCAGTCTCGTGAATGTCCCTCGCTTCCTTTGCTACCATCCGCCGCGTGTCCGACGAGCTCGAGATCGACTACGACGCCGGTTACCGCATGTACCTCGACCGCTTCGCCGAGAAGTTCGGCGATCGGCCCGACGGCGCGTTCGTGAAGTTCGGTCGCCACATGGTGCGCAAGCTGAACACCGAGGAGTTCAACCCACGCCTCCTTCACTACGTGAAGATGCACAAGGCGTGTAAGAAGATGCTGGAGTCGGGCTCGACGATCAGCGACGCGCTGGTCCTCGACTTCGACGAGGCCGCCGCGTGGGTGGCCGTCCAAGCGCCGAACATCATGGCGATGTTCCGAGGCGAGATGGGCGACCCCAAGGATCACGCGCCCGCGAAGCAGTAGCGCAGGCGATCGCTAGGGCCGCGGAGCGAGCGTGCGCTCGAGCCACTCGCGATCGTTCTTCGAGAGGTTCACCACGCGGGCCTTGATCTCGAAGCGCGGCGCGTCGGCCGCTGGCTTGCGCGAGCCGAACGCGCGGCCCTCGATCGCGAGCTCGCTGCCGTCTTCGCGCTGTGTGCGCACCGTGACGGGCGTGCCCGGGGCGAGCGCCTTGGCGCCTTCGAACGAGAGCGTCTCGCCCTCGAAGCGGATCAAGATCGCGTCGGTGTCGCCGTAACGCCCGCCGAGCATCACTCGTAGCCCTTGCCGCTCTTGCCGCGCTGGATGGCGCTGCGCGCCTCGTCGAGCTCCACCTTCTTCTTCATCTTCTCGCGGTCGTCGCCGATCTTGCGGCCCTTGCCGAGGCCGATCTCGACCTTCGCGCGGCCGTTCTTGAAGTAGAGGCGGATGGGCACGAGCGTGTAGCCGCGCATCGTGATGCGTCCCGCCCACTTCTCGATCTGCCCTGCGTGCAGGAGCACCTTGCGCGTGCGCTTGGGCTCGTGGCCCCACACGGTGGCCTGCTCGTAGGGCGCGATGAAGAGCCCGTGGAGGAAGCACTCGCCGTTGGTGATCGTCGCGAACGCGCCCTCGAGGTCCGCGCGTCCGAGGCGCAGGCTCTTCACCTCCGAGCCCATGAGCACGAGGCCGCCCTCCAGGCGGTCTTCGATGTCGAAGCGGGTGAGCGCGCGTTGGTTGCGCGCGATGAGCTTCTCGCTCGCGGAGGCGGGTTGGTTCATCGTTCCAGAGCGCGACAGCGGCGCGGGGCATGAGCGATAGTCGCCCGGGCGTCGAAACGCCAACCGTGCAGCGACCTTTCCTCGCCTCGACCTGTCTCGGCCTCCTCGCGCTCCCCGCGTGCGGCGGCGGCGCGGCCGAGGTCTCGCCCGACGACTACTTCGCGGTGGGCGTGGACCCCGGCCCTGCGCTCGACGACGCGATCGCGTCGCTGGCCTCCCTCGGCCTCGAGCCCGTCGCGCGCTACGACGAGGCGCGCTTCTCTGCGGCCGCCCTCGCCGAGCGAGGCGGGCGCAGCTCGATCCGCGTGACCTCGCGCCGCGGGACCGTGCTCGCGATGGACGCCGACGCCGACGACGGCGCGCTGCTCTCGCTCGATCCACGAACGGGCACCGACCTCACCGCCGATGGCCACGCGGATCTCGTCGTCGTGCGCACCGAGCCGACGCGAACCTGCCTGGCGCTCGTGGAAGTCGACGCCGTCGGAACGCTGCGCGCCGCGCCCGCAGACGTGCCATGGCTCGACGCGCGGCTGTGTGTGAGCGAGCTCGCCGATCTCGATCACGACGCGCGTGTCGACGCCCTCGTCACGATGCCGCTGCGAGAGCTCGGCGAGCCCGCGCCTTCGATCGCCGTGCCGCTGACGCTCGACGATCGCGGGGTGTTCGTGCACGGCGCGTGGCCTCCGGGCTTCGGCGAGAGCGAGACCGCGCGGCGCGACGCGCTGCTCGAGGTCGCCCTGGATCGCGGCGATGCGGCGATGGTGTGGCGGATCGCGATCGAGATCGCGTTCATCGCCGCGCTCCGCGGTGAGGGCGACGACACGGTGCGCGTTGCGCTCGGACGCGCACGCTCGCTCGCGCTCGACGCCGAGGTCGCGCGTCGCCTCGATCACGCCGAGGAGCGTGCGCGGGCGCTGCGTGAAGCCTCCCGTCCAGCACCCTCCTCGCCCGCGTCCGACGAGA
>JAFLCL010000108.1 GCA_017303575.1 Deltaproteobacteria bacterium | reverse complement strand
GGTACTACCCGATGCCCGAGGGCACGCGGTCGGGACAGCTCCAGGCTGACGTCAGCGTCGTGGGATCGCCGCCGGGCTTCGGCGCCTGCGCGCAGGGCGCCAGCGGAACCGTCGCCATCGGTGGGCCTGCGACGGGCGGCTACGCGGCGCCCGCCGCCGCCTACGGCAGCGCCCCGCAGCGCCGAGGCCCTGTCTACTCGCGTCCTCGCGTCGTGCAGCCGGGCTCGGTCGGTCCGTACTACGGCACGCAGCCCTACGGCGGCACGTACGCGCCGGGGCCGGCCTACGGCCCTCAGCCCTACGGACGTCGCTACGTGCCCGCGCCCGCCTATGGTCCGCAGCCCTACGGCCGCGTGATCCTCGTGCGCTGAGCGCACGCTTGCTGGCCTCGGTCGGGAGGCGCGTGGGAACCTGCCGACCATGACCGCCGATGCGATCCCGACGCTGCTCGTCCTCCACACCGGAGGCACGATCGGCATGCGGGAGGGACCTCGCGGCTTCGCGCCCGCGAAGGGCGCGCTGCTCGACACGATCCTCGCGACGCGACAGCTGCATGATCCATCGCGCTACGTGGAGTCGCACGGAACGCGACCCATCTTCACGACCCTGCCGTTCGCGACGGGTCAGCGCGTTCGCTACGAGGTCATGGAGTACGAGCCTCTGCTCGACTCGGCGAACCTCGACCTGTCGCACTGGGTGCGCTTCGCCGAGGACGTGGGCGCGAACCACGACGCCTACGACGGCTTCGTGATCCTCCACGGCACCGACACGATGGCGTTCACCGCCTCGGCGCTCTCGTTCATGCTGGAGGGCCTCGCCAAGCCCGTGATCCTCACGGGATCGCAGATCCCGCTCGAGCGCTTGCGCAACGACGGTCTCGACAACTTCCTCGGCGCGCTCGGCCTCGCCGCGCTCTATCCGATCCCCGAGGTCACGCTCTACTTCCACCACAAGCTCCTGCGCGGCAACCGCGCGAGCAAGCACGACGCGTCGCACCTCGACGCGTTCGACTCGCCCAACCTCCCGCCGCTGGTGCGTGTCGGCATCGAGGTCGAGGTCGACGAGGCGCTCGCGCTTCCGAGAGACGAGAGACCGTTCCGCGTGCGGACGGAGCTGTCGCCGCACGTCGCGTCGCTGCGCGTGTATCCGGGCATCACCGCGGAGGTGCTCGCGAACTTCCTGCGCCCGCCGCTCGAGGGCCTGGTGCTCGAGACGTACGGCGGCGGCAATTTCCCGGAGCGGAGCGATCTGCTGGACGTGCTCCGCGAGGCCGTCGCCCGTGGCGTGCTGGTGCTGAACGTCACGCAGTGTCCGCGGGGTGAGGTGCGCGCCGACTATCAGGTCGGTCGTGCCCTCGCAGACGTGGGCGTGATCGTCGGCCGCGACCTCACCGCGGAGGCTGCGATGGCCAAGCTCGCCGTCATCCTCGGACAGCGCACTGCCGCGGGCTGGAGCCACGCCGAGCAGGTCGCTCGCGTTCGCGCGCCGATCCGGGGCGAGATGAGCGGCCCCTGACTCCGGCCGAGTGGCCGAAATCGCAGGGAAACAGGCCCTTCCGTGCCTTGACACCCTGGGGTGCGACCCGTACGAAGCGGCCGCGAAATGACCGGGTATCCGACCACGCTCGTCGAGGCGCTCGACCGCCTCCCCGGCTCCGCCAACGCGGATGGATCGCTGCGTGGCTTCCGCTTCCTCACGACCGATCGCGAGGACCGCTTCTACACGTACGCCGATCTCCGCGCCGAGGCGCACCGTCGCGCCGCGATCCTCGCCTCGCACGGTCTCTCGAAGGGCGACACCGTCGCGCTCGTCTGCCCCGAGAACCACGAGTTCGTGCTCACGTTCCTCGGCGCCTCGGTCGGCGGCTTCGTGCCGGTGCCCATCTTTCCGGGCGCGACGTTCAAGGCCAGCGATCACTACCTCGACACGCTCGAGCACATCGTGGTCGCGGCGCGCTCGAAGGTGATCGTCTGCATCACCAAGAACCTCGAGGTCATCGAGAAGCTCAAGGAGCGCGCGGCCACGAAGGACCTCATCGTGCTCGCGGCCGATCGCGACTTCGCCGGAGACGCGCCCGCGTTCACGGCCCCGACGGTCACGCCGGACGACCTCTGCTTCCTCCAGTTCACCTCGGGCTCGACGAACAAGCCCAAGGGCGTCGCGATCAAGCACAGAAACCTCGTCGCCAACACGACAGCGTTCCTCGGGCCCGATGGCCTCGCGCGCACGCGTGAGGACGTGGGCGTCTCGTGGCTGCCGCTGTTCCACGACATGGGGCTCATCGGCTTCGTGCTCGGCACGCTGATCGTCGATCTGCCGGTGGTGCTGTTCCAGACCTCGACGTTCGTCCGCATGCCGCGCCTCTGGCTCGAGCTGATCACCAAGCACAAGGGCACGATCACCTACGCGCCCAACTTCGCGTTCGACCTGCTCACCAAGCGCGTGACGGAGAAGGATCTCGCGACGCTCGATCTCTCGAGCCTCCGCGTGGCGGGCTGCGGCGCCGAGCCGATCCGCGCGCGCACGCTGACCGACTTCGCCGCGAAGTTCGCGAAGTGTGGGTTCGACTCCAAGGCGCTCCTGCCGAGCTACGGCATGGCCGAGAGCTGCCTCGCGATCACCTTCCATCAGCGCGGCACCGAGATGATCGTCGACAAGGTCGACGCGGCCGAGATGCGCAAGGGCAAGGCTGTGCCCTCGGACGCGGCCGACGCGCTCGAGCTCGTGTCGTGCGGCGTTCCTTTCCCCGGTCACGAGCTCGCGATCGTCGACGAGCACGGCAACGCCGTGGGCGAGCGCGTCGTCGGCCAGATCCTCAGCAAGGGGCCGTCGGTGAACGAGGGGTACTTCGAGAACGCCGAGGCCACCGCCGAGTCGTTCAAGGACGGCTGGCTCTACAGCGGCGACCTCGGCTACCGCGCGGACGGCAACGTGTTCGTCTGCGGCCGCGTGAAGGACCTCATCATCGTCAACGGTGCCAACCACTACCCGCAGGACATCGAGTGGGTGGTCGGTGACCTCGAGGGCGTGCGCCGCGGCAACGTGGTCGCGTTCTCGGTGATGAAGGACGGGCTCGAGGCGCTCGTGATCGCGGCCGAGGGCAACTCGGGCGATGCGGCGCGGCTGAAGACCGACATCGCGCGCGTGGTGAGCGAGACGTTCGGCCTCACGCCAGCGCACGTCGCGATCTGCCCCGTGGGCGCGCTGCCCAAGACCTCGAGCGGCAAGGCCCAGCGTCGCAAGAGCAAGGCGATGTGGGAGTCCAAGGAGCTCGAAGAGCATCCGTAGCTTGGGAGCGCGTCGCGCGATCGCGACGTGCCCAGAGATCGAAGCACTGAGACGACGACGCGGGGCAGAGCGCCCCGCCCGATGGAGCGAGACAGATGACGCGTCAGGACCTGATCGGCCTCTTCCGGAAGATGGCGACCGAGATCGCGGAGAAGGACTTCAGCCACGTGGGTGAAGAGCAGAAGATCGCCGAGCTCGGCATCGACTCGCTCGGCATGCTCGAGCTGGTCGGCGCGATGGAGCGCGAGCTCGAGGTGCAGATCCCGGACGAGCAGCTCGTCGGCATCCAGACCGTCAAGCAGCTCCTCGACCTCGTCGAGAAGCGGGTGCAGTGATGGCCGCCCCGGCCGACCTGCGCGACAAGCTCCGCGCGATCATCAGCGAGGTCAGCGAGGTCGACGAGATCCCGGACGCCACGCCGTTCAAGGATCTCGGCATCGACTCGATGATGGCGATCGAGATCGTCGCGGAGGTCGAGCGCACCTACAAGATGTCGATCCCCGAGAACGAGCTCCAGAAGCTCACGCACTTCGAGGCCGTCTACGACCTCGTGAAGGCGAAGCTCGACGCCTGAACCGCTGCGTCGTCGGTCGCACGGAGTCTCGGTGAGCACACGGGCGAACGACGACGATGACGACGACGAGGCGAAGCCGCTAGGACTGACCCCCGCGCGCTTCGACGGCTCCGCCTGGGTGCGCGGCCGGAGCTCGCGCCGCGTGGATCGAGATGAGATCTCGGTCCTGACGTTGAACACGTGGTTCGACGGCTTCGAGCGCGAACGTCGAACGAGCGCACTTCTCGATCGAGCGGGGGAGCTGGAGCCCGACGTGATCGCGCTCCAGGAGGTGCGCGAGGATGTCGTGCGCGCGCTGCGCGACGCGGCGTGGGTTCGACGCTCGTACGAGATGTCCGACGCGATCGGCACGACGATGCGGTCCTACGGCAACCTGCTGCTGACGCGTTTGCCGATGAGGCGCCTCGAGCTGCACCCGTTTCCTACGATCACGGGTCGACGTCTCTTGCTCGCGGAGCTGCAAGTGAACGACGGCGTGATCGCCATCGGCGTCGTGCACCTGGAGAGCACCAAGGAGATGGCCGGCACGCGCGCCGAGCAGCTGCAGCGGACCGTGAAGGTGCTCTCCGGTTTTCCTCAGGCGCTGATCGTCGGCGACTGCAACTTCGATGTCGGCGCACCGGAAGAGCGTGTCGTTCGCGGCTTCGTCGACACGTGGCCGGCGCTCCACGCGGAGGAGCCTGGCTGGACCGTCGATGCGACGCGAAACCCGATGCGTCGTCGCTTCGGGTCCG
Organism: Deltaproteobacteria bacterium; assembly: GCA_017303575.1. Lineage (GTDB taxonomy): Bacteria > Myxococcota_A > Polyangia > Polyangiales > Sandaracinaceae > JAFLCL01. The sequence continues at coordinate 19,763 of JAFLCL010000108.1, read as the reverse complement.
ACAAGCGTGCACGCTACGACCGCGTCTTCCTTCGGTCAGACGATCGGTCGTGGACAGCCGAGAGCGCGTCGCTCTTCGCCGACGACGCCGTGGACGCGGACGCGGGTGTGTTCGTGTCGGATCACTTCGGCGTGCTGACCCGCCTGCGACACGACGCCGGAGCCCACGGGATCGCAGGGCCATGACGTGCGTCGTCGACGAAGAAGTGGATCGAGGTGGGTTTGCTCGCATCGTCGAAGCGCTGCAGTCGCACGGCGTCGCCCTGCACGTGGACGAGGTCACGCTGCGGCCGCGGATCTGCGTCGAACGGCTGATCGAGGATGGGAACCGCCGCACGATCTGGCTCTACCCGAAGGACCCGCACAGCGAGGCTCCCGACCTGCGCTTCGTCCGCGGCTCGTGGCATCAGAACGCTGAAGCGAGTCGGAACACGGACTTCGCGTGGGCCGACACCGACGAGCGAGTGCTCCGCATCGCGACCCTGTGGTTGATCGATCAGGTCGGCCTCGACGTGCTCCACGCAGAGACGAGCCGTCGCGCGGAGTGACGCAGAACTGTCCGTCGATGCGTCCGCGCCGTGTCGCGCCGAGCGAGATTCTCGCCCGTTTGGAGGGAGGTCGCGCGAGCCCGTTCGCTGACGGAACTGTCCGTCGAAGTGTCCGTCCTCGTGTCCAACGAGCTGACTCGTCAGCGGCGGACGAGGCGGACGCGGGCGCCTCTCGAGGGGGCGAGGGTGAAGCCTCGGCTCATCGCGGGCTCGGCGGGGCCCACGCGCTCGATGCGGAAGCGGCGCAGGGCCTCGGCGACGATCAGGCGCATCTCGTAGAGCGCGTACGACATGCCGATGCAGCGGCGTGTGCCGCCGCCGAAAGGGATGTACGTGAACGGGCGCGGGCGCGCGTCGAGGAAGCGCTCGGGATCGAAACGATCGGGATCGTCCCAGTGGGCGGGATTCCTGTGTGTGAGGTCGAGTGAGACGTAGACGAGGGTGCCAGTCGGTAGGTGCCAGTCGCCGATCGTCTGAGGCCGCTTCAGCATGCGACCGAGCAGCGGGAAGACCGGGTGTCGACGCATCGTCTCTTTGATCACCGCGTCGACCCACGGGAGCTCGGCGTCGGCGTCTTTCGCGCGCGCCACCTCCTCGTGCGCGCGCTGCTGTGCGTCGGGGTGGTGCGCAAGACACTGGAACACCCACGCGAGCGCCGACGTGCTCGTCTCGTGACCCGCGCCCACGAGGGTGATGAGCTCGTCGCGGAGCGCTTCGTCGGCCATCGGGGTGTCGTCTTCGTAGCGAGCCTCGACGAGCATCGCCAGCACGTCGTCGCGATCACGACGACCGGCCGTGCGGCGCTCGCGGATCAGCCGGTAGACCACGCGACCGAGCGCGGTGCGGTGCGCGAGGAAGCGCCCCCACGGCGTCAGCGGGCCGAGATCGATCCGCAGCGCCTCGATGATGTTGAAGACCGAGAAGTCCGAGAGCAGATCGAGCACCGCGCGACGCAGCTCCTCCAGATCGGTGCCCGAGGCACCGAAGACGGTCTCGAGGATGATGTCGAGCGTGATGATGCGCGCCGCGTGCTCGATCTCGATCGGTCGATCGATGCGCCATCCCTCCATCGCGCGGCGCGTGATGTCGCGGATCGCGCCGCCGTAGGCCTGCATGCGCGCGTGGTGGAACGGCGGCATCAGGAGGCGTCGCTCGCGGCCGTGACGCTCGCCGTCCATCAGCAAGAGCGAGCCGCGGCCGACGAACGGCTCCATCCACGCGTACGCCGTCCCGACGTCGAAGTCCTCGGGACGCCACGCGAGGATCTCGCGGATCGCCGTCTCGTCGGAGAACACGACGATCGGCGGATGCGCGGGCAGGCGCAGCGAGAAGGTCGAGCCCCAGCGCGCGCGACAACGCTCGAAGAACGGCACGATCTGCAGCACGAACATCGCGCCTTGCGCGACCGAAGGGAGGCTCGGTCCGGGCGGCAACCGCGGATCGCGCGGAGGACCGAACAGCCTGACCGAACGAGCGATCCGATCGAGCGGCGCCACCGTCCGCCACCCTAACAGACCACCTGGGTGGGAGCATCGCGAACGCGCAGGCGTCGTGCGCTTGATCTTCGTCGGAGGATCCGGTCTCTTCCGCCGACGCGTGTCGCTGCAAGCACGCGAGGAGGTTCCCGTGCCCCTGCGCGCTCGCATCGAGCAGCGATACCTCGAGCTGCTCTGCTCCGTGTATCTCTATAACGAGCACCGGGGCTACACCGGGCTCGACCGGATCCTCGACGCGATCCGCAAGGACTACCCCGTCGGCGATCCGTTCATCACGAAGATCGAGAAGCACCGCGCCGACGAGCGGAAGCACTACGTGATGTTCAAGCGCTGGTTCGAGCGCCGCGGGACGATGCCCTTCCACGTGGGCAAGGCGGGTCAGATCGACGGCATCATCGAGATGTTCTTCGGCAAGGACATCGACGCGCTCGAGCCGACGCCCCTCATGGCGAGCGGGCCCAACTTCGCGAAGCTCTGCCGCGCGATCGCGCTCACCGAGCGCCGCGGGATCGAGCAGGTCTGGAATTTCCTCGGCTCGCCCGTCGTGCAGAAGGACGATCACCTGATCAAGATCCTCAAGGTCGTCGAGCGCGACGAGCCCTCGCACTGGGAGCCGTACGAAGAGTGGCTGACGCAGAACGGTCACCCACACACGCGCCTGCGCGAGCGCGCCATCGATCTCGTCGCGCACGTGACGCTCGTTGCGGGGAAGTTCCCCGCGATGCTCGCGAATCCGCGGCTGCGGCGACGCACCGACTGGCCCGACGACGCCTCGCCTCACGAACCGGCGGCCGACGACCTCGCGCGCGAGGCCGCGAGCTAGTCGGATGGCGAACGACCCGAGCGAGCTCGATCCGGACGTCACCTTCGTCGTGGGCGCGGGATCCTCGGGCGCGGTGATCGCGTCGCGAGCCACCGAGGATCCGCGTCGGCGCGTCGTCTTGCTGGAGGCAGGGCCCGATTACCCAGACCCTGCACGACTGCCAGCCGACCTGAGAGACGGGACACGCAACGCGCTGCGGTCTCACGACTGGGGCCATGTGTACTCGCCCACGGAAGGCGCGATACCGCTGCCACAGCCCCGCGGCCGCGTGGTGGGTGGCTCGTCGGCCGTGAACACGTGCATCGCGCTCCGCGGACAGCCCTCGGACTACGACGAGTGGGCGTCGCTCGGACTGCCTGAGTGGTCTTGGCAACACTGCCTCTCTGCGTTCAAGCGGCTCGAGACGGACTGGGACGTTCGGAACGAATGGCATGGTCAGGACGGGCCGATGCCGATTCGCAGGCACACGTCCGAAGAGCTCACACCCTGGCAGTCCGGGTTTCTCGGCGCGTGTGACGAGCTCGGCTTTCCGCATACCTCCGACACGAACGATCCCGCGAGCTCGGGTGCCGGATGCCACGCCATGAACCTGATTCATGGTGAGCGCGTCAGCGCGGCGCAGGCCTTTCTGACGCCCGCCGTCCGGGCCAGAGAGAACCTGTCCATTCGATCTCGCGTCCTCGTGCGGCGCGTGATCCTCCGCAATCGTGTGGTCGAAGGGCTCGAGGTCGAGTCGAGCGGCCGCGTCGAGCTCCTGCCCGCGCGGCGTGTGGTGTTGTGCGCAGGCGCGATCGCCACGCCGGGCATCCTCTTGCGGTCGGGGATCGGGCCTCGGCGCGAGGTGGAGCGACTGGGCGTGACGCTCGTGTCGGACGTGCCCGCCGTCGGTCGACGCATGCTCGATCACTACGGCGCGTTGATCGCCCTCGCCCCGCGTCCCGGTGTGGCGAGCGTCCACGGGCCGCTGATCCAGACGTGTCTCCGCTACCGGTCCAAGGGATCGAACACGGACAACGACGTGATGATCCAGCCGGGCTCGTTCCTCCAGCTGCCGGACTCGGTCGCGCCCCTCGTGACGATCATGGCCTGTGTGGAGAAGCCGCGCGCGCACGCGACGCTGCGCTTCCCGAGCGCCGATCCCCACGTGCGCCCCGAGATGATCGGCCACGTGCTCACCGATCCGGAGGATCGCGAACGGGCGGTCGAGGGCCTCGAGATCGCGTGGCTCTGCGCGACGTCGCGCGCGATGCGGGGCCTCGCGGACTTCGCGTGGCCGAGCGAGTCGGTGCTGGCCCGCCGCGACGTGCTCCGCGACTGGATCGGCCGATCGTGCGGCGGCGCGTACCACCTGTCGGGCACCGTGCCGATGGGCCCCGAGGGACACGAGGACGCGGCCGTCGACGGTCGTGGGCGCGTGCGCGGCGTGAGGGGGCTCTGGGTCGCCGATGCCAGCGTGTTTCCCACCATCCCTTCGGCCAATACCAACCTCCCGACGCTCATGGTGGGGGAGCGCTTCGGCGCGTGGTTTCGTGAGAGCGGCAATGACTGACGACCTGGCCACGAGGACTTCGCATGAGCACGAGTGAGCGGCCCGTGGTGGGCAGTCTGGAGAACGAATGTCCCGTCGACGGTCGCGCGCTCTCGCCCGTGCCGATCACGCGCGATCTGGTCGAGAGGGTTCACGACGCGCGGATCGCGCAGCCCGCGTGGGAGGCGCTGGGGTTCGAGGAGCGCGCGCGGCGCCTCGAGCGCGCGGCGCGATCGATCGTCGAGCGACGCGCCGAGGCAGTCCAGCTCCTCCACGACGAGCTGGGCAAGACGCCGCCCGATGCGCTGATGGGCGAGGTGATGGGCGCGCTCCAGTTCGTGCGCGACTACGTCGTGATGGCGCGGCCGTACCTCCGGCCGCGTCGACTGCCGCTCAGCCCGTTGGCGTTTCCGGGCAAGACCGGCCAGACGGAGCTCGTGCCACGCGGGGTCGTGGGCATCATCACGCCCTGGAATTTCCCACTGGCCACCTTCTTTCGGCCTGTCTTCGGTGCCCTCCTGTGCGGCAATGCCGTCGTCCTCAAGCCGAGTGAGCTGAGCCCGCGAGTGGGTGCTTGGTTCGGGCGTGTCCTCGCGGAGGTGTTGCCGCCCCACGTCCTCGAGGTGGTGCAGGGCGGGCCTGACGTCGGCGCGGCGCTGCTGCGATCACGGATCGACGCCGTGACGTTCACCGGATCCACGACGACGGGCCGCGAGGTGGCCCGCGTCTGTGCAGAGCGGTTGATCCCCGTCTCGCTGGAGCTCGGCGGCAAGGACGCTGCCATCGTGCTGAGCGACTGCGACTTCGATCGTACCGTGGCCGGCGTGATGTACTGGGCGCTCACGAACACGGGACAGTCGTGCGGTGCGATCGAGCGCGTCTTCGTGGAGGATCCGATCGCCGATCGGTTCGTCGACGCGCTCGCGCTCGCGGTCTCGCGGCTTCGTGTGACCGGCGATCCGAGGACGAGCGACGTCGGGCCCCTGGCGAACGCGCGTCAGCTCGCGATCGTGGAGGCCCACGTGAACGACGCGCTGGCGAAAGGGGCTGTGCTGCGCTGCGGAGGACGTCGACTCGGCGTCGGTCAATGGTTCGAGCCCACGGTGCTCGATCGCTGCACGGCCGACATGCTCGTGATGCGCGAGCCGACGTTCGGGCCGGTCATTCCCGTCCGACGCGTGGCGAACGCCGAGGGCGCCGTCCACGCCACGAACGACTGCGCCCATGGCCTCACGGCGAGCGTGTGGAGCCGCGACGTGGCGCGCGCCGAGGCCTACGCGAGACGACTCCAGGTGGGTACGGCGTACGTGAACAACCACAGCTTCACAGGTGCCGTGCCCGCTGCCCCGTGGACGGGGGTGAAGGACAGCGGCACGGGGGTGGCGAGCGGCGTGTTCGCGCTGAACCACTACACACGTCCGCGAACGATCGCGATCGACCGGCGCGACACGCCCGATGCGTGGTGGTTCCCGATGGACGCTCGCCTCGAGGAGCTCGGGAATCGGCTCGCGGAGACGCTGCTCGGCAACCCACTCGCCGCGGTGAAGGTGCCAGTGCTGATCTGGCAGCGTGAGCGCAGCGTCATGGATCTCGTGCGATCGGACCCGCAGCGGCGATCCATCCTGCGGCGCGTCGTCTCGCGGTTGACGTCCCGACGCGAGTGAGTCGCGCGTCGAGGGTGTCAGTCCGGCTGGGCGAGCCGTTGGAGGAGGGCAGTCTGTTCGGCGGTCGCGATGCGGGGGAATTTCTGCTGCACGCTCGTCTGTCCGATCTGCTGCATGAACGCGCGGGTCGCGCCACGCGGCAGAGCCACGACCCTCGGCATCAGGATCGCGACGTCGTTCGCGCGGTGCTCGCGGTAGACGCGGTTCTGCGTCTGGAGCTCGGCGTCGAAGGCCGCAGTGAACTTGCCGAGATCGGGTGAGGCGCCCTCGAACTCCACGAAGGCCAGATAGCGACCTTTTCCGGATCCCTCGACGCCCAGCTCGGACGATGCCGCGTAGTCCACCGTCGTCGCGCGCGTGGCGAGGGACGCGTGCGCGATGGCGCGCTCGATCTCGAGCGTCGTGGTCAGCTCTTGGGTGAGCGAGAGGACGCCCGCGGGGCGACCGACGAACTGGAGGCGATGGGGGTAGGTGCTCGTGAAGCGGACGTAGTCGCCGATCGCATAGGCGAAGAGGCCCGAGCTCGTCGTGAGCACGATGGAGTAGTCCACGCCCGTCTCCACGTCCCAGAGGGGGATTCGACGCGGGTCGGCTCCCGCGTCGCGGGCGATGAATTCGAAGAACACGCCGCGATCGGGGATCACCAACATCGAGGGATCGGTGGGGTGATCGGCCGTGGCGAAGAATCCACCCTCGGTGGCGCTGTAGTTCTCGAGGATCGTGATCGGGCGACCGACGCGCGCCTCGATCAAGGGTCGATACGGCTGCGCGGGGACGCCACCGCCGAGGAGCACGCGGAGCTCGGGCCAGACGTCCTCGATGTGACGAGCGCGGCGACCGCGTCGCCGTGCGGCTGCGAGCACGTGATCGAAGAAGACGGAGAACCAGCACGTCGTGCCGGTGAGCGAGCGGACGTCGTGATCGAGGTACGCGTCGGCCATCGCCTCGAGCTTGGCCTCGTAGTGCGGGATGTCGCGGATCGGCGGCTGCGGCAGGATCATGCGACTCGCGGGATAGGGCACGTGCAGCTGCATGATGCCGGGATTGGACGCGACGCCGACGGCCCCGACCCTCTCGATCGTCGAGGGAGGGAACAGGCCGAGCATGTGGCCGCCCGTGAACCGACGATCACCCGAGAGAGACAGGTAGCGGGCGAGCACGTCGAAGCCGGCCTGCTGCTGCCAGCGAATCTGCTCCTTCGAGATCGGGAGGAACTTGCTCTTGGCCGCCGTCTGCGACGTGCCCGAGCTCTGCCCCCAGAAGTAGACGAATCCGCCATACGTCACGTCGCGCTCGCCAGCGCGCATGCGCTCGAGCATCGGCTCGAAGTCCGCGTACGTGCGCACGGGCACCCGACGCACGAAGTCGGCGTGGCCTCGAACCTCGGCGAAGCCGTGTGCGCGACCGAGCTCGGTGTCGGCCGCGGCGCGCGTGTGGGTGAGCAGCGTCTGCTCCTGCACCTCGCGGAGCGCCGTGCGGCTCGTCATCAGCGCGTCCCAGCGCGCCACGCGCACGCGCGCGGCGGCCCACAGCGCGGGTCCGAGCAGGCGAGCGCCTCGTACGCGACGCAGGGGAGGAGCTTCGTTCACGTCGTCGTTCTCAGCTTTCCGCGGCGCAGGCGCCGCGAGATGGGGGCGCTGCCCCCAAACCCCGTACGACAGTTCGAGAGCTCGAAACGATTGTTTCTCGCTCTCTCAGTGCCGGCGAGGCCGCGGTCCAGTGTATACGGCGGTCATGGCGTCCGAGACGACGGACATGGTGTCCGAGACGACGACTGGGCCCGCGCCGGTGCCGACGCAGGTGCAATGGGTGGAGGACTACCCGGGCGTGCGCCGCGCGCGTGCAGAGCACGCGAGGCCGACGAACGAGGACGAGCTGCGGGCGGTGCTCTCCTGGGCGGCGCGGGCAGGGCGAACGATCACGCTGCGCGGGGGTGGGCAGTGTCTTCATGGCCAATCCGTCGGAGACGACCTCGTCGTGGATCTCTCGGCGTTCGATCGAATCGCGGTGGACACAGCGTCCGGAGTGCTCGTCGCAGGCGCAGGCGCGCGGTGGTCGGACGTGCATGCCGCGCTCCCTCCAGGTTGGGTGTTGCCGAACCTCGTCACGACGGGCGCCGCGTCCGTGGGTGGCACGTTGATCGCCGACTCCGCTTCGAGGTTCTCGTCGGCCTTCGGGACCGAGGCCGATGGTGTGCGACGCGCGCGGCTCGTGACGGCGGATGGCTCGATCATCGCGTGCGATCGCGAGGGTCCTCACGCAGCGCTCTTCCGCGGGCTGCCGGGGAGCGTGGGGTTGCTGGGTGTGCTCACCTCCGTCGAGCACCGCCTGATCGATCTGCGACACCTCGCGGCAGCCGACGGTTCGCTCCGCGTGCGGACCGTCGCGCGCAAGCACCCCGACGCCCGCAGCCTGCTCGCCGATCTCGCGCTCGAGCTGCACGAGCCGCCCTCGACGCGCGCGCCTCGCGGGGCGTATGGGCTCTTGATCCCCGGGGGCGCGGCGCTCTTGTTCCACTCCATGTACACGCACGCGCCTCGCGCCCGCCGGATGCCGAACCACCGGAGGAAGGACGCGCTCCGGGTCCTCCTCGAGCGCGCGCTTCGCGTGCCGACGGTGAACCGTGCGGTGTGGCGCGGGATCTTCGCGCACTACTACGCGGACGGGGATCACTTCGTCGACGATGCGGCGGACTTCGCGTTCTTCATGGACGCACGGACCACGGCGCGTGGCCCTGCGCAGCTGCTCGGCCTCACGAGCGCGCTCGTCCAGCAGGTGATCGAGCTTCCCTTCGTGGGCACCGTCGGCGCGTGTCGCGACGTGGGCGCCTTGATCGATCGCTGCGCGGGCTTGTGCCTCCGTCACGCGATCGAGCCGATGGGGTGGGACGTCCTGCCGGTGCGTGGCGATCCGCCGATGCGGTCCCACACGCTCCGGCTCTCGACGACGATCGCGCTCGGGGAGACGGACGACGAAGGGAAGGCGGCTGCGCTCTTCGCGGCGCAAGCAAGCGCGGCGCTCGATCACGGAGGGCGTGTGCTCCCCGGCAAGGGCGTCTACGCGGACACCGCGACGCTCGCTGCGAGCTGCAAGGAGCAGCTCGTGGCGCTCGCACGACTGAAGGAGCAGTGGGATCCCTCGGGGCTCTTCGGTGGGCCGTTCTACCGAGACGTCTTGCGGCCGGCGATGCAGCGCGCCTCACGTGCCTCGGCGGGCACGACCACGGACCGTGTCGTCGACGCAGAGCTCGGAGGACCGTCGTGAAGCGAGCGCCCGTGGCGGTGGTGACGGGCGCCTCGAGCGGCTTTGGTCTCTTGACCTCGATCACGCTCGCCGACCTCGGTTTTCGCGTCTTCGCGACCATGCGGGCGATCGGCCGACGCGACGAGCTCGACGAGGCGGCGTCGCGTGCCGGCGTCGACGTCGACGTCGTGTCCCTCGACGTGACCGACGATCGCTCCGTGCGCGAAGCCGTCGCGCGCATCGAGGCGGCGGCGGGCGGCATCGACGTGCTCGTGAACAACGCGGGCATCGCGGTCGCGGGGCTCTTCGAGGATCTCGACGTGCTCGAGCTGCGAGAGCAACTCGAGACGAACGTGATCGGGATCGTGCGCACGACGCAGGCGGTGCTGCCGGGCATGCGCGCGCGTCGCAGCGGTCGGATCATCAACGTGTCGTCCGCGGGCGGGAAGCTGCCGACCCCGATGCTCTCGGGCTACTGCGGCACCAAGGCCGCTGTCGACGCGCTCTCCGAGGCGCTGCGCATCGAGACCAAGCCGTTCGGCATCTCGGTGAGCGTGGTCGCGCCGGGCACGTTCAAGACGGCGATCTTCGCGCAGAACCGACGCGTGGCGCGTCGCGCTTCGGATCCCGAGAGCCCGTTCTTCGATCGCAACCAGCGCCTCGAGCGAGGCGTCGCGCGCATGCTCGCGCAGAACCACGCCAACCCGCAGGACGTCGCCGACGCGGTCGTCCGGGCCGCGACCGATCGGCGACCGTCTCGCTACTACCGCGTGGGCATCGACGCGCACATGGGCGCGATCGCCCGCGCGCTGATGCCGGAGGCCATGTACGAGTGGGGCCTGAGCCGCTACTTCGAGTCCCTCGCTCGCTGAGCCGTGGCGCGCGCGGCCTCGTGTGTTTGACCGTCGTCGACGTTTTCCGGCATACCGTCTCCATGGCCGGGCCGCATCGCCTCGCGATTGGCTTCGTGCTCGCGCTCTCTGCGTCGGGCGCCGCGAGCTGCGTGGGGGAGCTCGATGGGCCGCCGGTGCTGCGTGGGATCGACACGACGCCGCCCGGGGATCGATCGACGACGGGCATTCCTCGCCTGAGCCGGCGCGAGATCGAGGCGAGCGTGCGGGACGTGCTCGGCATCGAGGGCGCCGCGACGCGGAACCTGCCGGCCGATCCGCCGCTCGCCGTCGATCCCGCCACGGGTGCGGAAGGTGAGGTGTTCGACACGCTCGTCGACACCAAGGAGCCGAACCAGGTCTTCGTCGAAGGGCTGGAGTCGATGGCCTTCGAGATCGGGCGCGACTTCGCGGAGGACACGGCCGCGGTCGACGCGCTCGCGGGCTGCACACCGAGTGGCTTCGACGAGACGTGTCTGAGGCAGCTCGCGAGCAACCTCGGACTTCGTCTCTGGCGTCGTCCGCTCGAGACCGCCGAGCTCGATGCGCTGATGACCTCTGCGCGCGCGTTCGAGGGCGATGGCCACTACGTCGCCGTCCGGCTCGTCGCGATGGCGCTGATCGAGAGCCCGGAGCTCGTGTACCGAACCGAGCTCGGCACGGAGGTCGCGCCTGGCGTCGTGCGTTTGACGAACCACGAGGTGATCGCGCGGATGGCCTACGTTCTCTGGGGATCCACGCCGAGCCCCGCGCTCCTCGCGCGCGCGAGCGGCGCGCCGTTCGGAGACGAAGAGATCGCGTCGATCGCCAGCGAGATGCTCGAGGACCCACGCGCAGACGCGCAGATGCGCACCTTCCATCGCCTGTGGCTGCGCTACCCGAGCTCGGCGGTCGCCGACGCCACGCTCCATGCCGACATGCAGGCCGAGAGCGAGGCGCTCGTCGATCGCGCGCTCGAGGACGACGCGGCGTGGAGCGCGCTGTTCGACGCCCGCGAGACGTTCGTCACGCCTGCGCTCGCGACGCACTACGGGCTCGCGTCGCCTGCGAGCGCGGGGTGGGTTCCCTACGATGGGGATCGCGCGGGCATCCTCGCGCACGGCAGCTTCCTCTCCCTGAGCGCGACACGCGTCAGCGAGACCCTGCCCAGCCGACGCGGCGCGATGCTCGCGCGGCGCATCCTCTGCGAGACGATCCTCCCGCCTCCACCCGACGTCGATGTGGACGACGGCGTCGAGGTGCCCGAGGGCGCTTGCAAGTCCGAGGCATACGAGGCGCACCGCAGCGTGGGCGCTTGCTACGGCTGTCACACCACGATCGACGGCCTCGGCTTCGGCTTCGAGCGCTTCGACGGGCTCGGTCGCTACCGTGAGGTCGAGGAGAGCAACACCTCGTGCACGATCGACGGCGCCGGCAGCTACGGCGGCGCGACGTTCACGGGACCGCGCGGGCTGGTCGAGGTCGCAGAGGAGGCGATGATCGACTGCGGCATCGAGCACCTCGTGCGCTTCGCCTACCGTGATCGCGCGCTCGCGGACGATCGAGCGCTCCTTCGTCGCCTCGAGCAGGACTTCGAGGGTTCGGGCCTCGTCTTCCGTGAGCTCCTGCGCGCGATCGTGACCGACCCGAGCTTCGCGCACCGCATCGCCTCACCCGATGTGGGCCTCGCGCCTTGGGAGACGCCATGAAGCGCTTTCGATTGAGCCGGCGCACGGTGCTGCGCGGTGCGCTGGGGACCGTGATCAGCCTGCCGCTGCTCGAGTGCATGCTCGATGGCCATGGTGTCGCGCTCGCGGGCGGCGAGGCGCTGCCGCTCCGCTATCTCCTCCAGCAGTGCCCCACCTCGCTGGTCACGAGCGGCTCGCGCGAAGAAGGAATGACGCCGACGCGCGCGGGCTTCGGCTACGACGTGCGGCCCGTGCTCCAGCCTCTCGTCGATCACGACGTCGTCGCCGACACGAGCGTGGTGAGCGGCCTCTTCGTCGCGCCCTTCGATGCGCCCGGCGGCTACAACGTCGACTATCACGGGCAGGCGACGTACGCGATCCTCACCGGCAAGCGCTCGGGCTTCGGGGGCGTGATGTGGCGCCCCCAAGGTTGGTCGTCCGACCAACTCGTGGCGCGGCGCATGGCGGCACCGACGCGCTTTCCCTCGCTCTACTTCCAGCTCGATCCGCAGGCGGGCGGCACGGCGATCTCGTACGAAGAGACCACGGGCTTCTCGGACGAGCCGCCGATCGTGTACCGCGGCATCACCGCGCAGAGCTCACCCGCGCTCGCGTACCGCTCGCTTTTCACGGGTTTCGTTCCGCCGAGCGGCATGCCCGATCCCGAGGCGGAGCTCGAGCGACGGCTGCGCGTGAGCAGCCTGTCGTATGCGCGTGATCGGATCACGGCGCTCTCGAGCCGGGTGAGCGCCGCCGATCGCCGGACGCTCGACGAGCACCTCACGCGCGTACGCGAGCTCGAGACACGCATCGCGACGACTTCCGTGGGCGTGGTCGGCGCGAGCTGCGCAGACCCGGGCTTGCCGGGCGTCGATCCCGCGGACGTGTCGACCGACGTACCCGATCAAGATCGGCGCGCGGCGCTCTGGATCGATCTCATCGAGATGGCGTTCGCGTGTGACATGACGCGCGTGATCACGTTCGGCGGCAGCTCCGTGCTGACGGGCGCGGGCATGCGCCACGATCGATGGGCCGACATCGGAGGCCTGCACGGCGAGCTCCAGCACACGGCCACGCAGGCCGACCTCGACGCTGCCAACGCCTTCTTCGTCGACATCTACGCGCGCTTGCTCGCGCGCTTGAAGGCGACGACCGAGGGGGAGGGCAGCGTGCTCGATCGCACCGTCGCGCTGTTCGCGATGGAGGGCGGCAAGGGGCTCACCGACGACCCGATGCGCTCGGGCGATGGAGGTGGCGATCCGAACCACTCCGTCGACAATTACGTGATGCTCGTCGGCGGTCGCGCGGGTGGCCTCCGCAGCGGACAGCACGTGAGCCTCGGGGGCCGTGATCTCCATCCAGCCGCGGTGATGAACACAGCGATGCGCGCGGTCGGTGTGGAGGAGAGCCTCGGCGACATCACCGACCGCGTCGACGAGCTGCTCTCGGGCTGACCACGCACACGCCTCGACGAGCGCGCTTGCGTCGCAGTCGAGGGGCGCGATGCGGCGTGGCGCCACACCGCTCGGCGAAAGGACGTAGCTTTTCGTTGGGCACGGGTTTGCAGCAAGGGGTGCATGGCCACCGAACGAGTCGAGCACATCCATCCCGTGGTTCCATCGCGCGAAGGAGTGATCGCCCGCGTGGGCGAGGACGTGGAGGCCGATGTCGCGGCGCGTGCGGCGGTCGCTGCGCCCGACGAGCCCGAGCGTCTGGACGCCGTGGCGGAGAAGATCCGAGGGCACGCGCTCGACGACGTGCGCCGCTCCGATCGCGATCAGCGCGCAGCGCTCGTCGCCGGACGGATCGCGCAGGTCGTCGACTATCTCTTCGGCCTCGTGTACGCGCTGCTCGGCGCGCGGTTCGTGCTCGAGCTGCTCGCCGCGCGTCGCGGCGCGGGGTTCACGCGCTTCGTCGAGGCGATCACGGATCCCGTGTACGCGCCGTTTCGCAACATCGTCGAGACGCTGCGTGTCGGGGACGGACGGGTGGTGTTGTCGCTCGCGGTCGCGCTCGTCGCGTATGCCGTGCTCCACCTCGCGATCCGAGGGGTGCTGAGGATGGTCGCCAGCCGTCGAACCACGGTCTGATCCGATCCGAGCGCGGAGTCGCTACCGACGATCCTCTCCTGCAGTGGAGCGAGCTCGAGGGCGAGACGTGGCGGCGCCTACGTATGCTCGTGTGATGCGCCCGCTCGCTCCGTTCCTCTCCATGATCGTGCTCGTGTGCGCCCTCGGGTCGTCCACGCTCGCGCAGTCGCGGCCTGCGTTCTTCGATCAGCCTTCGGTGATCGAGCGTGTCGGTACGATCACGGAGGGGCAGCGTGTGCCCCTGATCGTGCTCCTGCCGCCGACGGGCGGAGATGCGCGCTGGGTCACGCCGCCGCCGGGCATCGGGCCGTGTGTCTTGCTGATCACGCCGGGGCAGCCCGCGCGCAGCGACTACCTGCCTGCGTTCAGCCGCTACCTCGACTGGGTGGAGGCGCGCGTGATGGCCGACGTGGAGCGAGCGATCGCCGAGCAGCCGATCGATCCCGATCGCATCTACCTCGCGGGCTTCTCGCTCGGTGGCGACGTGGGATGGGGCTTGCTCACGCGGCACCCCGAGCGCTTCCGCGGCGCGGTGGTGATGGGCAGTCGATCGAGCGCGCGGCCGCGATCCTCGGCGATCGAGACGATGCGATCGCGCGGCGTGCGCGTCGCGTTCGTCATGGGCAGCGCCGACGATGCGACGCGTCGCACCGGCGCGCAGCGCGCGTACGAGTCGCTCGTGCGATCGCGCATCACCACCCAGCGCTTCGAGCACGCGGGGGCGCACGAGATGCCGCCACGCGAGCTCTACGCGCGCGCGCTCACGTTCGTGATGGAGTGATGCCGCGCTCACGCGGCACGTGCGCGTGAGGACCGCGGGGTCGCCGAGGGGTGGCCTCGGGCCCAGGGGGATGTTCGTCCGATACGACGGCCTGATCGGCGCTGAAGGCGACGCGTTTTCAGGAGGCGTCAGTGGTCGTGGTGCGCGCGGCCGCGGAGAGTGGCCTCGCCGCGCTGCACGCAGTCGCGCCACCGGAGGAGACATGGTCCAGGCCTACGCAGTGGATTCTGGGTACCGCGCGCCCGCGCCATCGGCGGGGTCTGCATCGCCGATCGATCAAGTACGCGCGCAGGACACGGCGATGGCCGAGTCCACACGCGCGGCGCGCTCCCAGCGCGACATGCTCCGCTGGGGGATTCGCCTGGGCGGGCTCGCCGTGGCCTTGGGGCTCATGGGCCTCGGCTTCCTGCTCGAGACGGTCTTCCACCTGACGGGTCCGTTCCTCTTGCTCTTGGTGCTCGGAGGCGTGGTGGGGATGGGAACGTCGCTGGCAGCGAAGTGGGCCTCGAGCCCACCACCGTACGTGTCGCAGCGCGAGATCAGCGGAGCGATCGTGCAGAGGCTGCTCCTCGCGCCGGGGGCGCCGCTCGTGCTCGGCAAGGCGGAGGAGAAGGTGCCGCTGCGGCTCACGGTCACGCTCGCGTCGGGCGTCGTGGCGCACCTCGAGCGCTGGGAGCATCAGTTCGAGACCAAGACGCACGTGGGTGGACGTCGATGGAAGATCACGACGACCAAGAACGCGACGGACGCGATCACGCTGCGCTTCGCGCCAGGTCGTTTTCCGCAGCTGCCTGCGGTGCTCGCCGCGCTGCAGCAGAGGAAGTTCGAGGTGCGTGGCCGCGACGGCGAGCTGACGGTGACCACGCCTGTCGGCTTCGTGCAGGACAAGGCGACCTCGCCGCTCCAGACGATTCCGTCGACGCTCGCGATGCTGCACGGCCTCCTCGATCCGACGCCGGTGCTCGCGACATGAAGGACGCACGAGGGCCGAGCGGCACGCTCGAGCAAGTCCATGCCCAGATCCTCGGCGCGTACCGCACGGAGCTCGAGGCATACGAGCGCCAGCAGCGACTCAAGCTCGGGTTGCTCGCTGGCGCCTTCGTGGTCGGTGGTCTCGCGGCGGCCGTAGGAGGCCTGGTCGCGTACTTCGTGCTTCCGTCGATGGCCCTCGTCGTGGCGATTCTGGCGTTCGCCGTCGTGTCGATCCCGATGAGCGTAGGCGCTCGCCGCATCCAGCCGATCCGACCGCACCCGGCGTGCACCGCGCAGACCGCAGTGATCGCCAAGCTGCGCCTGGCGCCTGGAGCGCACGTGGAATTCCCGAGGAGCACGCGCTCGACCGACCCGAGCGGGCCGTCGATGGTCCTCGAGACGACGCTCGCGTCGGGCGTCGGTGTGCGCCTCGAGCGCTTCGATCAGCGCGCCACGCAGGCGGCCGGACGTGACGTTCACCGCCGCGCGCTCTACGAGCACACACACTGGTCCGACGACGTCCTCCAGCTTCGCTTCGAGCCGGCTCGGTTCCCGCAGATCGTGAGCGTCGCGGAGGCGCTGCAGCGTCAGTTCGTGACACCGGATGGCCGCGCGCGCGTCGAGCTGACCGACACGACGTTGACGCTCTCGACGCCGGTCGTGGTGGAGAGCAGCGCGCTCGGCGCCGCGCGCATCCCGCTGCCGGTCGACACGATGCCGAGGAAGCTCCAGCAGCTGCACGCGATGCTCGATCCCACACCCGTCGTCGATCTCGACGGGCGTCCACCCCCGGAGCTTCGTTGACCACCATGACCAGCGTCGACTTCGATGCGCTGGCTCTCTCGGCGTATCCGAGTGAGCGACAGGGCCCCCGGGCTGCGATGGACGCGCTGTGGCGCGCCGCCTTCGCGCTCCCCGAGTGGTACTTCGCGGTGCACGCCGATGCGCCGGCGCTGCCGTTCGCCATGACGCTCGCCGGACAGCGCTTCGTGTTCGCGTTCACCGACCGCGAGCGCGTGCTCCGCTTCGCAGCGACGAACGCGGACGTCGGCGCGCTCGCGAAGGATCTGTGGATCGCGATGCCGGTGCGTGGCGCGCGCGCCTACCTCGCGAGCCTGGTGAAGGAGGGCGTGTTCGGCGTGCACCTCAACCACGGTCAGCCCGGATGGTTTGCGCCGCTCGCTGGGATCGAGACGATCTTCGAGCACCTCCGCATCCCGCCCGAGCGTGTGGAGCCCGAGCGTGTCGCGCCGCAGCGCGCGGAGCCCGATCCGAGCGAGCTCCCCGATCCAGCGCGCGTCGTGTCGAGCCTGCACGCATGGCCGCACACGCCCGCGAGGCCGCCGCGCGAGAGACCTCGGTACGTGCCGGGTCACCTCGCGGACTTCCCGCGTCGTCCGTTCGAGCCGAAGTACACGATGCCCGACGACGTGCGCGCCCAGCTGCTCGCCGATCTCGCACGAGGCTTTCCGCTCGCGTGGTTCTCGGATCGCGACTACTTCGGCGACATGACGTCGCTCGGGGAGGAGGACGGACGACGCATCTACCGGACGCGTGATCTCGCGTACCTCCTCGTCACGCACGACGGTCGCGCCGTGACGGGCGGTGAGCTCGTCGAAGGCGACCGTGCGCGCGACAGGAACGCGCACCATGCGTTCCTCCTCACCGACGCGTGGATCGAGCGCATCGAGCGTCTGCTGCCGGTCGGCGCGAACGTCCTCGACGCGATCCCGCGCGTGTTCGGACCGAACGCCCGTGAAGCACCCCTCGTGTCGGAGACGACGCTGCCCGATGGAACGAAGGAGCGCATGCACCGCGTCGTCGATGGTGGGCTCGTGATCCTGCGGGTGTTCGCGAACGACAGGATCGGAGCGGTCGAGCTGCTCGAGGGTGGCGCTGCGTTCCGTCGCGTGATGTCGGCGAAGCGCTGATCGCGTCAGCGCGCGGCGAGGAGCGCTTCGCTGATCGACCACACCTCGGCGCCGAGGGTCGCATCGTCTGCGCTCGCGTGGTGGCGCGCGACGCGGCTCGACACGAAGTAGCGGCCCGACGTGGTCGCGAGGCTGGGTTCGGTCGCGACGAAGACGCTGGTGGTGGCGCCGTCGGCGACGGGCGCTCCTCCGCGGCCCCAGCCGGTGCGCAGCAGCTTGGTGGCGAGCACGCCGGGGTGGAGGCTGTTGGAGGTGACGCCGCTCTTCGCCTTCGACTCGCGGCGCGCGAGCTCGTTGGCGAAGACCACGTTGAGGAGCTTGCTCTCGGCGTACGCGTCGTAGTCCGTGTGTCGGCCACCACGCCGCAGGCCCTCGAGATCGACCTCGCCGCTCTGGTGGGCCATCGAGCTCACGGTGACGACGCGCCCGTGCCCATCGCGTGAGGCCGCCGTGCGCACGCGATCGAGGAGCGCGCGGGTGAGGGCGAAGTGCGCGAGGTGGTTGACGGCGATCGTGAGCTCGTAGCCATCGACGCTCTTCTCGTGATCCTTCGCGAACACGCCCGCGTTGAGCACGAGCGCGTGGATCGCGTCGTGGCGTGCTGCGAGCGTCTCGCCCATCGCCCGCACCTCCGCGAGCGACGAGAGATCGGCGCGGACCGTCTCGAGCGACGCGCTCGGCACGTCCTTCTGCACCAGCGCCGCGGCGGCTGCGATGCGCTCGTCGCGTCGTCCGTGGACGATGACGTGGAAGCCGCGTCGCGCGAGCTCGATCGCGGTGGGGATGCCGATGCCGTCCGTCGCTCCGGTGACGAGCGCGATCTTCGGAGAGGTCATCGCGGCATGATAGGCCCGGCCGCGGATGGAGCGACACGCATGAGCACCGACGTCGAGACGCCCTCGATCCCCGACACGCTGATCCGCTCGTGGGCTGAGCGCGGCGTGTCGTCGGACGGGCTCGATCGCGCGCCGCTGCGGACGACGCTACGCGCCGACGACGTCGAGCCTCGGAGCGATGCGGTGGACGAGGCGCTCTCGGTCGATCACGACGTCGAGCTCGGCGCCGTGCTCGGGGAGGGCGGCATGGGTGTCGTGCACGAGGCCAGGCAGCGCTCGCTCGATCGCGACGTCGCGGTCAAGCGTGTGCGAGACCTCGCGAGCCTCGACGACGGTGCGAGACGCTTGCTCCGCGAGGCGCGCGTCACCGGTGGCCTCGAGCACCCGAACGTGGTGCCCATCCACCTCCTCGGTCGCGACGCGACCGGACAGCCGCTCATCGTGATGAAGCGCGTCGAGGGGCGCGCGTGGAGCGAGCTCTTGGCAGGTCGCACGCGCGAGGCACGGCTGGGCGAGGACGAGCTCCGACGCCATCTCTCGATCGTCGTGGCCGTCGCGCGCGCGGCGCACTTCGCGCACACGCGCGGCGTGCTGCACCGCGACATCAAGCCCGACAACGTGATGGTCGGCAGCTTCGGCGAGGTCTACCTCGTCGACTGGGGCCTCGCGGTCGGACTCGATCGATCGGTCGCGGGCATCCCGCTCGCCTCGAGCGTGCGACGCATCGAGGGCACACCCGTGTACATGGCGCCCGAGATGGCCTGCGCCGACGGTGCGCAGCTCGACGCGCGGACCGACGTCTACCTACTCGGCGCGAGCCTCCACGAGATCGTCACGGGCGACCCACCGCACCTCGCGCCCACGGTCGGCGCCGCGGTCACGCACGCGTTCGTCTCGGACGTGCCTGCGGACGCGGTGGGCGTGCCTCGCCAGCTCTGGCAGATCGTCCAGCGTGCGATGGCGCGCGATCGCGCAGCGCGCTTCGCGACCGCGGCCGACCTCGCCGACGCGATCGAGTCGTATCTCGTGCGCCGCGGCTCCCACCTCCTGGCCGAGGTGGCGAGCGAACGCGCGGCGAAGCTGGAGCGCGCGCGTTCTGCCTCGGAGCCGGCCCTCGAAGCGGTCCGCGCGGCGTTCCACGAGGCGCGCTTCGCGTTCGAGCAGTCGCTGGCGCACTGGCCGGAGAACGCGGCAGCTCGAGAGGGCCTGCGCGCTGCGATCACGACGATGATCGAGCTCGAGCTCCGGGCAGGCGCGCCCGAGGTCGCGCTCGCGTTGCTCCCGGCGCTCGATCC
>JAFLCL010000107.1 GCA_017303575.1 Deltaproteobacteria bacterium | reverse complement strand
CACGAAGGTCAGGTCGGGCAGGCCGCGCGGTCGGCGCGCGATGGCGAGCGCGCCGCCGCACGGCTCGGCGAGGCGATCGATCGCGCCATCCCCGATCTCGCGACGCACCTCGACGCCTCCGAGCGCGCGCAGCTCGCGAGCGACACGCAGCGACAAGCGAGCGCTCGCGAGGCCACGAGCGAGCTCGAGTCGAGGCTCGAGCGACTGCCGATGGGCCCCAGCGGCGCGGAGATCGCGGCGGGGCTGCACGAGGTCGCGCAGCGCATGCAGAGCGCGGAGTCGAGCCTCGGATCCGAAGACGCGACGGGCGCGGCGCGCGCGCAGGACGAAGCAGCGCAGCGCCTGACCGAGATCCGTCGACGCATCGAGCAGGAGCAACAGAACGGCGGCGGTGGTGGCGGCGAGGGCGCGAGCGACGTCTCGCGCGAGGTGGTGTTGATCCCGGGGGCGGAGGCGTTCCAGACGCCGATGGAGGAGCGTCGTCGCGTGCTCGACGCGATGGGCGATCCCGCGCCGCGCGGCTACGACGACGCCATCCGTCGCTACTACGAGGGCCTCTTGCGATGAGGCGCCTCGCGACGCTGTGTTTCGTGTGGCTCGCGTTCGTGTCGAGCGCGCATGCCCGCGTGGAGGGCGACGACGCGCGTGCCTTGGCGGAGGCAGCGCTCGCCACGGACGAGCTCCGCCTCGAGGACGCCGCGCCCGTGCTCGACCGTCTGCTCGCCGCGCATCCCGACGATCCGAACGTGCTCTTCGAGCACGGCCTCATGCGCTACCACCAGGGCGACTACGGCCGCGCGCGTGTCGAGCTGCTCGGCTCGGTGGTGCGCGCGACGGCCCTTCGGGATGCAGACGAGCGCTTCATGCTGGCGCGCATCGCCTTCGAGACCGAGGACGCCACGCATGCGTTCAGCACGCTGCGCTCGGAGGACCGTCGCTTCGAGGTGCGCTACGCGAGCGGCGATGCGCGCATGGCTGGCTACGCGCTCGACGTGCTGCGTCGCGTGGACGAAGGCCTCGAGGCCGAGCTCGGCTACCGACATCCGGGGCCGGTGCGGCTCGACATCCTCCCCACCACGCAGCACCTCGCGCGCGTCTCGAGCCTCACCGTCGAAGAGATCGAGACCACCGGGACCATCGCGCTCTGCAAGTGGGATCGCCTGATCATCACGAGCCCCCGCGCGCTCGTGTACGGCTATCCGTGGGCCGACACCGTGGGCCACGAGTACGTGCACCTGGTGCTCGCGCGCATGACGCACGATCGCGCGCCTGTGTGGGTGCAGGAGGGCTACGCCCGCTTCCTCGAGCGCCGGTGGCGAGGCGAGGCGGCGCACGTGGCGCTCGATCCACGCTCGGCGCAGCTGCTCGCGACCGCCGTGAGCACCGATCAGCTCCTGCCCTTCGAGCGCCTGCATCCGTCGATCGCGCGGCTCCCTTCTGCGGAGCTCGCGGCGCTCGCGTTCGCGCAAGTCTCCACGTTCGTCGAGTCGTTTCGCGGGCGTCACGGCGCCGAAGGACTGCGTCAGGTGGCGGCGCGCATCGCGGCGGGCACGGACGCGCGCGACGCGTTCGCCGAGGTCGGTGGTGAGCCGTGGACCGCGCTCGAGCGCGCGTGGCGAGACGAGCTGCGCGCGAGGCCTGCGCCCGCGACAGCGGCCGACTTGCCTGCGCTGCGTTTTCGTCACGGCAGCGGCGAGATCGACGAGACCGCCGAGGTCGCGCGTCAGGACGCGCGCGATGCGCTGCGGCTCGGCGACATGCTCCTCCTGCGTGGTCGTCACGGTGCGGCGCAGCACGAGTACGAGCGGGCGTACGCCGTGGCCTCCGAGGATCCGATCGTCGCGACGAGACTCGCTCGCGCGGCCCATTCCGCGGGCGATTCGGCGCGCGCGCTGGCCGTGCTGCTTCCGCTCCGCGCCGCGCACCCCGATCATGCGCCGCTGCTCGCGTTGATCGCTGCGAGCGCCGCTGCGACGGGCCAGAGCGACCTCGCGCGCGAAGCTGCGCTCGAGTCCATCTGGCTCAACCCCTTCGATCCGGAGCCGCACTGCGCGCTCGCGTCGGTCGCCGAGGACGCGAGCCTCGCCGCGCTCGCGTCCGCACAGTGCGGAGCACGTTGAGGAAGGCAGTGCGGAGCATGTTGAGGAAGGCAGTGCGGAGCACGTTGAGGAAGGCAGTGCGGCGTCGCGCGTTGATCGCCGCGCGCTCGCACGCATCGGCTAGAGTGCGCCCCGATGATCGAGCCTTCGTCTCCGACCGTTGAGGGCCCTGCGCCGAGCGAGCCTGCGTCCTCTCCGCCGCCCGCCCACGCGCCCTCCGACGTCGAGCGCGTCACCCACCTCGCGGCTGCTCGCGCGCGCATCGTCGAGCAGATCCGCCGCCGCATCGTGGGTCAGGACGAGGTGATCGAGCTGATGCTCGTGTCGCTCTTCGCGCGCGGCCACGGGCTCTTCGTCGGCGTGCCCGGCCTCGCCAAGACGCTGCTGATCTCGACGGTCGCCGAGGTGCTCTCCCTGCGCTCGAGCCGCATCCAGTTCACACCCGATCTCATGCCCACCGACATCACGGGCACCGAGATCCTCGAAGAAGATCCCGCGAGTGGTCAGCGCCGCTTCCGCTTCGTGCCGGGGCCGATCTTCACGAACCTGCTCCTCGCCGACGAGATCAACCGCACGCCGCCCAAGACGCAGGCCGCGCTGCTCCAGTCGATGGCCGAGGGTCAGGTGACCGCGGGTGGCCGCACGCACGCGCTCGAGAAGCCGTACGTCGTGTTCGCGACGCAGAACCCGATCGAGCAGGAGGGCACGTATCCGCTGCCCGAGGCGCAGCTCGATCGTTTCCTCTTCCAGATCGACGTGGGCTATCCGAGCCGCGACGAAGAGCTCGAGATCGTGCGACGGACGACGGCGCCCTCGAGCGGCGCGCCCGAGGCGGTGATCGATCGCGACGAGATCCTCGCGCTCCAAGAGCTGGTGCCGCGCGTGCCCGTCGCGCCGCACGTCGTCGATCACGCGGTCTCGCTCGTGCGCGCCACCCGCCCCGACGATCCCTCCGCGAACGACGACGTGAAGCGCCTCGTCGCGTTCGGCGCTGGGCCTCGCGCGAGCCAGGCTTTGGTGCTCGGCGCCAAGGCGCGCGCGGTGCTGAACGGGCGCTTCGCCGCCGAGATCGAGGACGTGCGCGCCCTCGCCCTCCCCGTGCTGCGCCACCGGATCGTGCCTTCCTACCGCGCGCAGGCCGAGGGGATCCGCGCGACGGATCTGGTGTCTCGGCTCCTCGCCGCGGTCCCTGCCTGATGCCGGAGCGCGCGCTCGACGCCGAGCTCGCGGAGCGCGTCGCGGCGCTGCGCCTGGACACGACGCACGTCGTCGAGGGTGTGATGTCGGGCTCGCACCGCAGCCCGCACCGCGGCGCGAGCGTGGTCTTCGTCGAGCACCGTGACTACCGGCCCGGCGATGACCTGCGCCTCCTCGACTGGCGCGCGTTCGCGCGCAACGACCGACACGTCACCAAGCGCTTCGAGCAGGAGACCGAGCTGTCGCTGCACCTCTGGCTCGATGCG
The DNA here is from genome assembly GCA_017303575.1 of Deltaproteobacteria bacterium. Lineage (GTDB taxonomy): Bacteria > Myxococcota_A > Polyangia > Polyangiales > Sandaracinaceae > JAFLCL01. The sequence continues at coordinate 20,975 of JAFLCL010000107.1, read as the reverse complement.
TCCGCGTCGATGCGCTTCGGATCGGGCACGGCGGAGAAGGCGCGCTGCGCCGCGACGCTGCTCGCGACCTTCGCCACGCTCGCGCACGCGCAGGGCGATGGCGTGGGCCTCGTGCGCTTCGACGACGCGATCCGCACCGAGCTCCCTGCGCGCACGTCACCGGCGCACCTCCGCACCGTGCTCGACGCGCTGGCCCTGCCTCCCACCACACGCGCGCACACCGATCTGAGCGCGCTCGCCTCCACGGCCGAGCGCCTGGTGCGACGCGGCATCGTGATCGTCGCGAGCGATCTGCTCGATCTCTCGGAGCACGCGCTCGATGCGATCGAGCACGTCGCGCGCCGCGGGCACGACGTGCGCGTGTTCCAGGTGCTTCACCGTGACGAGCTCGAGCTCCCCCACGACGGTCCTGCGATCTTCGAGGGGCTCGAGGACGAGCCAGCGGTCGAGGCCGATCCCGCGGAGATTCGCGCGGCCTACCGCGCCGAGCTCGAGGCGCACGTGGAGGGCTGTCGCAAGCGTCTGCTCGCCGTCGGCGCGCGGCACCGCGTGGTGGCCACCGACGAGCCGCTCGCTGCGGTGGTGTCGGAGTCTCTGCTCGAGCGCTCGCGCAGCGGCCCGCGCACGCCCGGAGCGATGACGGGTGCGAGGGCGCGTTGGGCCTGAGCACACCGCTCGCGCTCCTGGTCGCCGCGCTCGTGGCGCTGCCGGTGGTCGCGCACCTCGTGCGCCGTGCCGACGTCGAGCGTCGCGTGATCCCGACCGTCGCGCTGCTGCGACGGGTCGTCGTGAGAGATCGACGCCGCGCGCGCATCACCGAGCCGTGGTTGCTCGCTGTACGTGTGGCCGCCGTGATCGCCGAGACGCTGGCGCTCGCCGGCCCTTTCCTCGTCGATCGTCTCGCGTACGGCGATGGCTCGGCGTTGTCCGTCGTGCTCGTGATCGACGACTCGGCCTCGATGGCGCGACGTACGGGCGATGCATCGAGCCCGACCGCGCTCCATGCCGCGCGTGATCGCGCACGGGACATCCTGCGATCGCTCGGCGATGGATCCGAGGTGGCGATCGTCCTCGCGGGCGGCCCTCCGCGCCTGCTCGTGCCTCGCTCGCCCGACCGCGACGCTGCGCTCGCCGCGCTCGATCGCGTGCGGGTCGGCGCGCGGCGCACCGATCTTCCGGGGGCGATCTCGCTCGCGACCCGACAGCTCGCCTCCGCCCACCTCGCCGCGCGACGCGTGATCGTGCTGTCCGACTTCGCGGGAGGTGAGCTCGCGCTCGAGCGCGGAGGCGCCGGCGTGGAGATCGAGCTCGCGCCGATCACGATCGACGAATCGCCCACGAACGTGGGCATTCGCGAGGTCCGCGCGGTCCCCGATCCGCTCGAGGCGGGGGCGTGGTCGACGACCGTGGAGGTGAGCGCGTTCGGCGAGGATCTGCCCGCCAGCGTCGTGGTGCGCGTGCTCGCGCTGCCGCCCGGAAGCGGCACGCCCGATCCCCGCGGCGACGCGTCGACCGAGCTCACACGCGCCCCGATCGCGATCGAGCGTGGACACGGCCGCGCGAGCCTTCGTTTCCATCCTCCCGAAGGGATCGCCGCCGTCGCGCTCCAGCTCGAGGGCCTCGACGACGCCTCCGCGTTCGACGACCTGCGCGTCGTGTCCCTGCGACCTCCCCGCGCGAGCCGCATCGTGCTCGTCGAGCCCGCGGGCGCGCGCACTGCGCGCTTTGCCACGCGTGCGCTCGGCGCCGTGCCCGAAGGATCGGGCGCGTTCCTCGCGACCGCCGTGGACGCCGATCACCTCGCGGCGCACCGCGCGGGGATCATCGATCCCGAAGAGGCCGAGCACGCAGACGCGCTGCGTGATGTGGACGTGCTCGTGCTCGCAGGCGTCGTGCCCACCTCACCGTCCGCGCTCGAGGCGATCCACGGCTTCGTCGAGGGCGGTGGCGGTCTGCTCGTCGCGCCAGGCCCGCACGCGCGCGCGATCGATCTCGCCGCCATCGCGGAGCTCTTGCCCGCGCGTGTGGGCGAAGCACGCACGGCCACGCTCGACGCCTCGCTGCCTTCGGTCCGCGCGGGCGATGGCCCCGCGATCCTCCCGCCCGGTCCCACGGGCCTCGAGTCGCTCGTGGTGCGGAGCCAGCACGCGCTCGAGGCGCCTGACGCGGTGGTGTCGCTGCGGACCAGCGATGGTGCGCCGCTGCTCGTGCTCGACGAGGCGCAGCGCCGTGCGGTGCTCGCGGTGGGCCTCGACGACGCGATGTCGGACCTGCCGCTGCGCATCGGCTTCGTGCCTCTGCTCGCCTCCCTCGCGCGCACGCTGGCGCGACCCGGCTCGCTCCCCGATCGACCGTTCGTCGCGGGCGAAGCGCCGGCGCTGCGGGTCGAGGCCGAGGTCACGTCGATCGAGATCGTGACGCCCACGGGTGAAGTGCTCTCGCGCCCGATCGATCGCGGACGCGTACCGCTCGACGATCTCGCCGAGCCGGGTCTCTACACCCTGCGGATCGAGACCGAGGCGCGTGTGCGCGAGCTCGACCGCGCGGCGCTCGTCCTCGTGCCGCCGGGGGAGGAGATCGATCTCACTCCTCACGTGCCCGAGCAGCGCGCGCGTGGAGACGAGGGGGCCGTGGACGGAGAGACGCGCGTCCCGATCGAGCGCTTCGCGTTCCTCTTGCTCGGCTTGCTCGCGGTGATCGAGGGCTTCGTGCGCATCGGTCGCACGGGCCCGCTGTCGCGCGCGCGCTCCTAGTCAGCGCTGTCCCTCGACCACTCGGTCGCGGTCGCCGAGATCACGCAGCACGCGCACGCCGCGATAGCCCGCGCGCTCGAACAGCTCGCGCACGCTGGGTCCCTGCGTGCTCCCGATCTCCACCAGCAAGGTGCCGCCCGGCGCGAGCACCTCGCGTGCACCTTCGATCACACGCGCGAGGATCTCGTCACCGCGCGGGCCCGACACCAGCGCGAGGTGGGGCTCGTGATCCTTCACGTCGGGATCGCACTCGAGCAGCTCACGCTCCGCGAGGTAGGGCGGATTGCACGCGATCAGATCGAAGCGCGCGTCCTTCGACAGTGCTGCGAACAGGTCGCCCTGGAGGATCGTCACACGCTCACGGAGCGAGGGGTCCTTGGACGCGAAGGCCTCGAGGTTCGCGCGCGCGATCGCGAGCGCTGCCTCGCTCACGTCGGTGATCGTGACCCGTGCAGCGGTCAGCTCGCACGCGAGCGTGAGCCCGATGGCACCCGTGCCCGTGCAGAGATCGAGCACGCGCGCACCGAGCTCTGAGGAAGGCTCGACCTTCGCCGGCTCGGCGGTCGCGGCCTGCGATGGCGGGGGCGCCTCGCTCGCCTCTTCTTCGATCGCAGGCTCGGCGGGCTCGACGTGGGTCTCGAGCCCGGCGACGTGCTCGCGCTGATCGATGGCGAGGTCGACGCCGACGACGGGCTCCGCGCCGGTGAGGAGGGCGAGCGCGCGCTCCACCAAGGTCTCGGTGTCGGGCCGCGGGATGAGGACCGCGGGCGTCACGGCGAACCGGCGCCCCCAGAACTCACGCTGCCCCAGCAGGTATGCGACGGGCTCGCGCTTGCGACGCCGCGTCACGAGCGCTCGGATCGACACGAGCTCTTCGGCGCTCAGCTCACGATCGAGGTCCATGTAGAGGCGCACGCGATCGACACCGAGCGCGTGCGCGACGAGCAGCTCCGCGTCGAGGCGCCCGGACTCGATGCCGCGCTTGCCGAAGTCCTCTGCGCTCCAGCGCACGATGCGTCGGATGGTCCAGGGATCGTTCGCGGGAGTGCTCATGCGCGGCGCGACCATAGCGCGGGCTCGGTAGGGGTCACGCGTCGGCGCACGGCCCGTGGACACCCGATGCACACGGCACGTACAACCCATGCCCATGCGCACCCCCCAGCTCTCTGCCGACGATCGCGAGCTCTTCCACCTCGTCTCGCGCGCCGCGTTCGCGAACCCCTTCGGGGACGAGCGCGATCGAGTCGATCGCGAGCTCGCGGGCCGAGGAGGTCGCGAGGAGGACATCCTCGATCGTGCGGTGGCGCGGGTGCGCCGTCGGCTCGAGACGCTCGGCGGCGGCGAGACCGTGCGCTTCGACGCGTTACGCGATCGCGACGCCGAGCTCGTGCAGCACGCCATCGTCTTCGACGTGTTCCACCGATGGTTCGGCGGGATGGACGCGCACATCGCCACGCAGCGCGCGCACGGAAAGGCCCCGGTGCGCGCGGCCTTCGGTCCGCCGATGCTCGCGATGCTCGAGTCTCACGGCTTCGATCGACAGCGCGCGCTGCGCCTGGTGGGTGTGTTCTTCCAGATGGCGCGCGCGTACTTCTTCATCGCGCGGAGCCTGCTCGGCGCCAGCAGCTCGATGAGGCGCCTGCGCGAGGCGCTCTGGAACGGCGCCGTCACGCGCGACGTCGGCCGCTACGAGGCGCGGCTCGTCGGTCGCATGGACGACTTCTCCACGATCGTTCTGGGCGAGACGGGCACCGGCAAGGGCGCTGCCGCTCAGGCGCTCGGCCGCAGCGGCTTCATCCCCTACGACGACAAGCGCGAACGCTTCACGCACGCGTTCACGAGCACCTTCCTCGCCCTCAACCTCAGCGAGTTCTCGGAGAGCCTCGTCGAGTCCGAGCTCTTCGGTCACGCCAAGGGGGCGTTCACCGGCGCGCTCGCCGAGCACGAGGGTGCGCTCTCGCGATCGGGGCCGCACGGCGTGGTCTTCCTCGACGAGATCGGCGAGGTCTCGATCCCCGTCCAGATCAAGCTCCTGCGCGTGCTCCAGGAGCGCTCGTTCCACCCGGTGGGGAGCAGAGACGAGAAGACCTTCGCCGGTCGTGTGATCGCCGCGACGCACCGCGACGTCGATCGACTGCGACGCGAAGGCCGCCTGCGCGACGACTTCTACTACCGCCTCTCGAGCGACGTCGTGATCGTGCCCACGCTGCGCGAGCGCCTCGACGAGTCACCAGGCGAGCTCGACGCGCTCGTGGCGCACCTCTGCGAGCGCATCCTCGGCGCGCCCGCGCCCGAGGTGGCGAGCGATGTCTCGCGCGCGATCGAGCGCGACCTCGGCCGCGATCACCCGTGGCCGGGCAACGTGCGCGAGCTCGAGCAGTGCGTGCGTCGCGTGCTCCTCACCGGCGCGTGTCGGCCCGCATCGCACGCCGCGCCCACGCCCACCGCGAGCTGGCTCGACGCGATCGGCCGCGGCGACCTGCCGGCCGAGCAGCTGCTCGCGCTCTACTGCGCCGAGCTCCACCGAAGACACGGCACCTACGAGAAGGTCGCGGCGATCACGGGCCTCGATCGACGGACCGTGAAGAAGCACGTGACCGCCGCGGCGCGCTGAGTCACTCCGTCTCGATCAGCTCGAGATCGATCAGGCTGCGCGCGCTCGCGAGCAGCGCCTCTTCGTTCGAGCGCGGCGACCAGCCGAGCACGCGACGCGCCTTCTCGCCCGAGGCACGACGGACGCGACCGAGCTCGCCCGCGATCTGCGCGAGCTCGGGATCGCGTCGTGCGGCGAGGCGCACCGCCCAGTTCGGCAGCTGCCAGCGCGGCACGCGGCGGCCCTCGGATCCCAGCCTCGCGCGGAGCAGCTTGGCGATCGCGTGCACCGACATCGTCTCGCCGGCCACGGCGAGGAAGCGCTCCCCCTTCGCGTCGGGGTGAGTCATCGCGCGCACGTGCAGGTCCGCCACGTCCCGCACGTCGACGATCGCGAAGTAGAGCTGAGGCGATCCCGGCATCGCACCCGCCACGAGACGACGGACGAGCACGATCGACGCAGAGAGATCGGGCCCGAGCACCGGGCCGAAGATGCCCACGGGGTTCACGACCGAGAGCTCGAGCCGGCGACCTTCCTCGCCTACGAAGGCCCACGCCGCGCGCTCCGCGAGCGTCTTGGACTTCACGTACGCGCGCACGTCCGAAGGGTTGGTCCAGTCACGCTCGTCGAACGGCGTGTCGCGCGGCGGGTGGCCGTACCCGATCGCAGCGAACGACGACGTGAGCACCACGCGCTTCACGCCGAGCTCGTCGGCCGCGCGCAGCACGCGCAGCGTTCCCTCGCGGGCAGGCACGATCAGCTCGTCCTCGTGCTTGGGTGCCTTCGGCGGAAAGGGAGAGGCGACGTGGTGCACGTGCTCGCATCCACGGATCGCATCGCGCCATCCTTCATCGGCCGACAGATCGGCGACGTGGAAACGGAGCTTCGGGCCCGGCTCGAGACCCTCACGCGAGAGCATCGCGCGCACCTCGGGCTCGCGCTCCAGGCTCCGCACGGTCGTGCGCACCTCGTGCCCCCCGCGGAGCAGCGCCGCGATCGTGTGCACACCCACGAAGCCAGAGCCGCCCGTCACCAACACCGTGCTCATGTCGTCTCCCGTTCGTGGCGGCGAGATCATCGCCCACACGCGCCGAGCGCGACAACGGATCGCCCACGACGATGGCCCGTGAAGATCGGCCGTGTAGACTGGCGCGCATGCTTCGCGTGCTCGTGTGCTCCTGCGCTCTCGGGTCGTTGCTCACCTCGTGCGGCTCGCCACCACCGCCCGTCCCTGCCGACGCGGGACGTGACGCGGGGCCGCCCGCAGAGGGCACGTACGAGAACGTCGTCGAGATCATGCGGCTCTCGTGTGCGTTCGCGTCGTGTCACGGCGGCTCGGGCGCGGGCGCCGCGATGCTCAACCTCGAGCGCGCGATCGCGATGGACACCGTGCGCGAGACGCTCGTCGAACAGCCCGCCTGCATGTACGACGCGATGTCGCTCGTGACGCCCGGCGATCCCGAGGCGAGCTGGCTCTACGTGAAGGTCGCGGGCTCACACACAGGGCCGAGGCTCGACTTCACGCCCGCAGAGGACTGGGACCCCGGCATCACACCGGACGCCATGGGCAACTACCCCGCGTCCACGTGCCCGCTCACGGAGCGCGGCGACCTCAGCTTCGGCGCGATGATGCCGCAGGGCAGCGGTGGGCTCGACGCCTCGCGCGCGGAGACGATCCGGCTCTGGATCGAGGCAGGCGCGCCCGGGCCAGCGACGTGATGGCCAGCGACGTGGTGGTCAGCGACGCGGTGGTCAGCGACCTCGTCGTCAGCGACTGACCTCGCTCACGAGTCGATTCACCTTCGACGCGAGCTCGCGCGCCAGCGACTCGCCGACCACGCGTGCGATACGAAATCGTCCACCTTCGTGGTGGATCTCGACACTGAAGGGCATGCGAGCGGTGACGTCGGTGCGGCGCAGCGTGACGAGCAGACGGATCACGCACTCCTGCCCAGGCTCGAGCGCGAGTCGCGTGGTCCACCCGAAGGCGTTGCGTCGTGTGATCTGCCCGCGCGTGATCGTGATCGTGACGCGCTCGTGGAGCGCGACGTAGAGGAGCACCGGCAGCACGAAGAGCGGCGTGATCTGGAACAGCTGGCTCGCGTCCACCTCCGGATCGAGGGTGAGCTGCGCATACGCGAAGTAGAGCGAGACGCAGAAGCTCGCGCCGGCGGCGGAGAGGAGGAGCACGAGGCTCTGCGTGCTCGCGCCTCGCTCGAGGACCCGCAGATCCTCGGCGCGCGCCGACGTGCGAAACCCGGCAGGCGCAGGCCCCGACACGCGCGTGATCCGATCCGAGGCGCGCTCACTGCGGAGGCCGACCACGAGCCCCACCACACCGAAGAGCAGCACCAGCGCGGCCCAGAGCCAGAGCTCGTGCACGAACCTCGCGACCTCCGCGCCGGAGAACCCACCGACGAGCGTGCGCTCGCTCGGATGGTAGACGCCGAGGAGCTGCATGTCCCCGCGGGGCGGTTCGTTCGAGTGCACGACGAAGGGCGGCTGGTCGCCGTCGAGCGTCCACCACGAGCGGTAGTACTCGTGGTCGAGCTCCAGCGCGCCCGAGCGTCGGCTGTGCATCACCCGCACGACCACGAAGGGATGGTCGGTGAGCGTCGCGCCCTCGATGTGGAGGTAGCTGATGCGCGTGGGCAGAGAGCCTGGAGCCGCGAGCTGCGTCGGGGTGTCGGTCAGCGTCCCTGCACCCTCGAGCACCGTGAGCGAGGCCACGAGCGCGGCCACGCCCACGAGGATCAGCAAGACGGGAGCGAGCAGGTAGCTTCGCGACATGGGGCGTAGGAACGCACGAGACGCGGGGTGATTCCATGGGTGTCGATGAACGGGATTGCCCACCTCGTCCGTGGCTTCGTCGCCCGCGAGGCTGCGGGAGCTCTGGGATGGTCCCGCCGATCACTCGGCGGTCGTGCGCGCGCGCAGTCGACGATCACGCCACGCGTCGCGCGCCCACACCGCGCCGTAGCTCGCGACCTCGAGCAGCACCACGAACACCGTCGCCTCGGTCATCGAGAGTCGATCACGGAGGGGCAGCCCCAGCGCGCCGTAGCAGAACGGCACGTGGAACACGTACGCGACGAGCGATCCGCGTCCGAGCCGCAGCAGTACGGCGCGCACGCGCTCCGGCAGGTGGGGCGTCATCAGCGCGCCCACCGCGAGCACGATCGTGCCGCGCGCGACGAGCTCGATCGCGTTCGCGATCACGGCGGGATGCGTGCGATCGAGCGCCCTCCCCGAGGCCTCCACCCACACGCGCGTGAGCTGCGTGAAGCCCACCGCCATCGCGACGGCGATCACGAGCAGGAGCAGGAGCACACGCGTCGGCGCGCCCGCGACGCTCCGCTCGGCGCGGTTGACGTGTGCGAGACCGAGGCCGAGCAGCACGCCCACGCCGGCCCAGCTCGCCAGCGGGATGAAAGGCATACGCGTCACCCCGGGCACGTCTGCGAAGAGGCCGAGGATCCATCCCGCAGGTCCGTCGATCGTGTGCGACCACGCGCTCACCCAGGGACACACGATCACGGGCACCACGGCGATCACGCTCGCGGCGATCACGAGCGCACGACGCGAGAGCCCCTTCCCCGCGCCGCTCGCGCGAAGCCCCACCGCGGCGATCACCGCGATCGAGAGGCCGATCAGCGGGAGCACGTCGGCACGGAAGAAGGTCTCGGGCCCTTCCCATCCATCCATCAGCGCCGAGATGGCATTCACGACGTAGCCGATCACCAGGATCTCGAAGCCCCGCCGCAGGAGCGCGCGGCGTACCTCGCTCGCGTCCTCGCCTTTGGCGATCGCAGCCTCGGCGCGCAGCGCGATCGCGGCGCCCGACAGCAGCAGGAACGAGGGCAGAGGCAGCGTGCCGAGCACGCGCGTGAACCCGTACGCCGCCGTCGTCTTGCCCTCGGCGTCGACCCACCCGTCGTACGCGTGGCCCTGGATCATGATCGCCGACGCGAGCCCCCGCGCCACATCGACGCCCTCGACGCGCGCGAGCTTGAGCGACGTGCTCACGACGCAGAGGGATAGAGGAGGAACGGCGCGCGTGTCTCGCGAAACGTGTCTGCGACGCGGCGATCGTCCTCGAGCAGCCCATCGAGCGACTGGCCTCGATCGATCGCCTCACGGATCTCCGCGCCGCCCGTGAGGAGATCGAACGCGGGGATGGTGTCGATGAATTCGTAGCGCTCGGTGCGCCATCGGAACGCCTCGGGCGCCATCGCGCGACAGCGCGCGATCAAGCGCACATACGCCTCGTAGGGACGAAACGCGGCCTCGTCGGTCACGTGGATCTGCACGCCCCCGCACGTGGTCTTCGCGTGCTTGTGGAACGTGGGGCTGAAGGTGAGCGCACGAACGATCGCGCCTTCGATCGGCAGCTCCGCGAGCGCGCGACCATCGACCCAAGGCGCGCCGAAGATCTCGAACGGCCGCGTCTGACCGCGCCCCTCGCTGAGGTTCGTGCCCTCGAGCAAGCAGCCACCCGGATACACACGCGCGGTCTCGTAGGTCGGCATGTTGGGCGACGGCAGCACCCACGGGAGCTCGGTCGCGGGGAACGTCATCGCGCGCGACCAGCCCTCCATCGTGACGACGTCGAGCAGCCTTCGATCGACCCCGAGCTGCGCCGCGGACAGGCGCGCGATCTCGCCGATCGTCATCGCGTGTCGCACGGGCACATCGAAGAGGCCCACGAACGAGCGAAAGCCGGGCCGCTGCGGCGCGCCCTCGATTCGCTCACCACCCAAGGGATTGGGGCGATCGAGCACGACCGTGCGGATCCCGAGCTTGCTCGCCGCCTCGATCACGAGCGCAGCGGTCCACACGAACGTGTAGTAGCGGCTGCCTACGTCCATCAGGTCCACGACGATCGCGTCGAGCCCCTCGAGGTGCTCGCGGCGCGGCGAGAGCATCTCGTACTGCTCGCCGTAGAGCGTGTGGATCGGCACGCCATCGCGATCGCGCGCGTCCGCCACGCCGATCATGTCCTGCGCCTCGCCGCCATAGCCGTGCTCGGGTCCGAACAGCGCGACGACCTCGACACCTCGCTCGCGCAGCACCTCGCGCACATGACGCAGCCGTCGATCGACGCTCGCGGGATGCGCGACCAAGCCCACGCGACCGCGAAGCAACGCGAGCACGTCGGCATCGCCACGCGCGACACGATCGAGCCCGGTGAGCACCGGCATCGTTCAGCTCGCCGCGGCGCGCGCGTCGCCGCCTTCGCCCGCGAGCTGGTAGAGGATCGCCATGCGCACGGCGACGCCGGCCTCGACCTGATCGAGCACCGACGATCGCTCGCCATCGGCCACCGACGGATCGATCTCGACGCCACGATTCATCGGGCCCGGGTGGAGCACGATCGCGTCCTTCTTGGCCCACGCCAGCGTGCGCGGGCCGATGCCGAACGTCTTGCTGTACTCGCGCAGCGAAGGGAGCAGCGCGCCCTCGAGCCGCTCGCGCTGGATGCGCAGCACCATCACGACGTCGGCCCCTTCGAGCGCGGGCTCGAGACGATCGAAGACCTTCACGTCGTAGCCCGACACGTCGCGCGGAAGGAGCGTGCGCGGTCCGACGAATCGCACCTCGCACCCGAAGAGCGAGAGCAGGAGCGCGTTGCTGCGCGCCACGCGCGAGTGGAGGACGTCGCCGCAGATCGTGACGACGAGCTTGTCGAGCGTGCCCTTGGCGCGCCGGATCGTGAACGCGTCGAGCAGCGCCTGCGTGGGGTGCTCGTGCGCGCCATCGCCCGCGTTGACGATGCTGCAGCCCACGCGCTCGGCCACGTAGTGAGGCGCGCCCGAGCTCGAGTGACGGATGACGAGGATGTCGGGCTGCATCGCCTCGAGCGTCTTGACCGTGTCGAGCAGCGTCTCGCCCTTCGTGACGCTGGAGGTCGAGGTGGAGATGTTCACCACGTCCGCCGAGAGGCGCTTTCCGGCCAGCTCGAAGCTCGTGCGCGTGCGCGTGGAGGCCTCGAAGAAGAGGTTGATCACGCCCTTGCCGCGCAGCGTCGGAACCTTGCGGATCGGGCGCCGCGAGACCTCGAAGAAGACCTCGGCCTGATCGAGGACGCTCGTCACGTCCTCGCGCGAGAGGCCGCGGATGCCGAGGAGGTGACGCGGTGCATGCGGAGCGCTCGACATGATCTCCTTCACTCTTCGAAGGCGTGCACGCCACGGACGAGCGTGTCGAGCTCGACGGTCACGCCATCGGCCGTCATCTGCTGCGAGAAGATCAGCAGCCAGCCCGCGCGGAGGAAGCCGCGGACCCGCGTGGTCACCGCCGGCGTGCGCAGCTCACAGAGACGCGTCGTGCTCGTCGCCACGGTCTCGGCCGCGTCGCGCGCGACGGCGGGCGAGCCCTGCGCGTGGCTCGCCACCCAAGCGCAGAACGTCGAGGGCTCCACGTCCATCGGGATCTCGACGAGGCTCACCACCACGGGCGCCTCGGCCGCACCGCGGAACTGCAGCGTGCGATCTCCGACGAGCCGCTCGCCGCGCATGGCACGCGGCACGGTGGCGCCTTCCATCACGAGGTAGCGCGTGGGCGTGAGGCCCGCGTCGTAGACGTAGCCGACGGGCAGCGCGAACCGCAGGCCGACTCGCGGCACGAAGTAGTCGCGCGAGTCGCGCAGCGACCAGATCGCGGGAGAGCTCCCATCGGAGCGCCAGACCAGCTCCGAGAGGCTGCCCGCCTCGGCGTCGGCCTGATCGTCGCGCAAGCCCTCGGAGCCGGACGAGATCGTCACCACGCGCCCGCGGTTCGTGGGCCGCGTGCAGCCGAGCAGCGCCACGCACGCGATCGCCAGAGAGAGACCGAGCTTGCTCACGAGCGTCCTCGCACCCAAGCGCGATCGCTGCCTTCGCCGATCTCGACGAAGAGCTTCTCGCCCGGCGCGAGCTCCACCGGACGCCCCACGAAGTCCGCCGCGATCGGCAGCTCGCGACCGCCTCGATCGAAGAGCGCCGCGAGCCAGATGCGACGCGGACGGCCGTAGTCGAGAAGGCCATCGATCGCCGCGCGCACCGTGCGACCCGTCTGGAGCACGTCGTCGACGAGCACCACGTCGCGACCGTTCACGTCGAACTCGATGTGGCTCGGGCCGATCTTGGGATCCGGCAGCGCGGTGGCGGCATCGTCGCGGTAGAGCGCGATCTCGAGCGAGCCGACCGGCACGCTCTTGCCCTCCGACTCCGCGATGAGGGCCGCGAGGCGCGCCGCGATGGGCACGCCGCCACGACGAATGCCGACCAGGGCGAGGCGCTCGGTGCCGCGCGTCGCATCGACGATCTCGAGCGCGAGCCGACGCAGCGTACGCGCGATCGACTCGTGCTCGAACAAGACGCGCTCCTCGCTCATGCGGGGCGCGATCTAGCGACCGATCGGCGCGCGGGTCAAGGCGCGACTACGACGAGGGCATCGCATGCGGCGCGGCCTCGCCGTTCTGCTGACGCTGATCCATCTCGTAGCGCGAGGGGCACCGCGGGATCACCTGCGTGGCGAGGAACGATCCGTCGTCCTGGACGTGACCTTCGACGACCACCGAGATCCCCATGCCGTCTCGGAACGTGTCGGGCACCACGCACTGCGGGAAGCGCACGTTCATCTCGCGCGCGTCTTCGCCCTCTCCCTCCGCGAGCACGAAGCGGTACTCGCACGGGTCCTGACGAAACTGGATCGAGCCATCCCGCAGCGGACCCTCCATCCGAAGCGTGCGTCCCTCGAACGCGCTCGGATCGCCCACCACGTCGGCCACCATCACCGAGTAGACGAACGGGGACTCGCTGCTCGTCAGCGCCCACGCGACGACCACGCCGCCCAGACCGAGGAGGACCGCGAGCTTCGCGATCCCTTGCCAGCGCGGCCGCTCCGCGCGCGCGGCACGACGGACGGGCGCAGCGTCGGACTTGAGCGCCTCGAACGCCTCGCGCGTGCCCACGTCGGGCGTCGCGCTCGTGTCCTCAGCGTTCGTGCGGATCTCGCCGTCCATGGGCCGAGTATGGCTCGGCCCTTCGAGCCACCGCAACGTGCCGTTCGCGAGGACGGACGAGAGAAGGCCTCGATCCGATCCGGATCGAGGCCTTCGCTGCCTCTCGAGAGAGGTCTCCCGGCCGCCATCCAGCGACCGAGATTTCGATCAGCCCGTCACCCAGAGGACGATGAGGATCGAGATGACGAACGAGTAGATGACCAGCGACTCGATGAGGGCGAGGCCGAGGATCATCGGGGTGAACATCTTGTCCGCCGCGTTGGGGTTACGCGCGATGCCGTCGAGCGCCGAGCTCGCCGCGCGGCCCTGGCCGAGCGAGCCACCGAACGCCGCGATGCCGATGCCGATGGCCGCGGCGAAGCCCACGAGGCCGCGCGCGCTCCACTGGTCCGGACCCACCTCGGCCTCCTGCGCGAACGCGGTGGCCGCGATGAAGAGCGTGGTGAGGATCGTGCTGAGCCCGAGCAGATTCTTCTTCATGAGGATCTCCTTCCAACCTTCTTCTGCGGCGGCGCCCGTTCCCACTCGCGTGGGGCTTCCCTGTCTGCCGGCGGGTCCGCTCGCTTCGACTTCGTTTCGTGTTGTCTTCGCTACCTGATCGACGCCCGCAGCCTGGGAAGCGGGCAGAGCTGTGTGTCGGAGCCAGACGCGCTCAGTGCGCGTGCGCTCCTTCGCCGTGACCGTGGCCGTGGTCCTTGTCGCCGTGACCCCCTGCGCCATGACCGTGGTCACCATCGCCGTGGTCCTGATGCGCGACCGCCATGCCGATGTAGACGGTGCTGAGGATGCAGAACACCGCCGTCTGCACGATGCAGACGATCGTGCCGAGCATGAGGAACGGCACCGGCACGAGGAACGGCACGAGCAGCGTGAAGATGCCGACGACCATGTGATCGCCGAACATGTTCGCCATGAGACGCAGGCTGAGCGAGATCACGCGGGCGACGTGCCCGATGACCTCGATGCCGAACATCAGGATGTTCAAGGGGATGCCCAGCGGCCCCAGCCAGGGCCCGAACAGGTGCTTGATGTGGCCAAGGCCGTTCTCCTTCATGCCGTAGACGTGGGTCGTCACGAAGATCACGAGCGCGAGCGCGAACGTGGTCTTGAGCGAGTCCGTCGGCGGGAGGAAGCCGGGGATGAGGCCCATGAAGTTCGAGAAGAAGATGAAGATCGCGCAGGTGCCGATGAGCGGCAGGAAGTAGCGCGCGGCCTTCTTCCCCATGATCGGCTCCATCATGCCGAGCACGGCGCCGATGAAGAGCTCGAAGAAGGTGCGGACCGTGAGGGTCTCTTCGGGCACCAGCGCCGCCTTCGCGTCCTTGAGGCGCCCGCCCGCCGTGACGGCCAGGAGGCCGATCACGATCAGGAGGAAGAGCGACGTCACCACGTGATCGACGCTCGCGCCCCCGTGGCCGTACGTCTCGCCCTGGAGCGTCGTCTCGGTGCCGAAGATCGCGAGGTTGATGCTGCGCGTGAGGGCCTCGATCGCGTGCGCGATGCCGGGCAGATAGAGGCTGAACCAGGACTCATGCTCGGGCATGGATCACTCGCCCTTCGTGGGTGCGGGGCTCGTCGAGACGACGTTGCCCGCGGTCAGGTTGAAGTGTGCGGCGCCGAGCACGAGCCCCAGCACGAGCGCGCCGATCCCGATCGCGAAGCCGATCGGATCGAGGTGAGCGCCGAAGAGGAGCGCGGCCGAGATCGCGAGGATGACGCCCGTCTTGAGCATCAGCGTCAGGCTCGTGCCCGCGCGACGCTCGGGCGCGGACTTGATCATCGAGGTCACCAGCCAGCGGAGCGCGAACGCATTGCCGATCGCGACAGCGGCGCCGCCGATCGCGCCGATACCCGTCTCCGTGCTCACGGCGAAGCCCACCGCGACGAGGATCGCCGCGAAGGCCGAGACGTAGAGCGGGATGCGGTCCTGGAAGGTCATTCGTTCGAAGGTTGCGGGGGGTCCGGTGGTTGTCCCGCTCGCTCCCGCTGCGCCTGGGCAGAGAGGCGGGCCTGCTCTCGCTTCGCGACCTGGTAGAGGCTCTTGAAGCCCGCGGCCAGGCCGAGGAGGAGCCCGACCAAGGTCAACCAGGGTCGGGTGGCGAGCCGCTCATCGAGCCAGTGCCCGCCGAAGAGTCCGATGAAGATGGAGACCGAGAGCTCGGTACCGACGAGGGCCAGCCGCTGGCCTCTGCTCATCTCTCGTCGGTGCTTGGGGTCGAAGAGCTTCATCTCCGGCCCGTCGGCGCGCGCCATGTAGCATGCTTCGTGGGGTGGTCAAGAACGGTGGGACGCCACGAACCCCAACGAATCACGGGCGTTTCGAAGATCGTCGTCTCCCCGTCACACCTTCGCGAACGCGTGGCCTGCGGCGTCGATCGTCGCATCGAGGATCGCCTCCGTGTGGGCGAGCGAGACGAAGCCCGCCTCGAACTGCGCGGGCGGCCAGTGCACGCCCTCGTGAATCATCGCCGCGTGCCACTTGCCGAACGCCGCGCGATCCGCGCGATCGGCGTCCGTCCACGTCCGGATCGGCCCGGCCGCGAAGAACGGCGTGATCATGGAGCCCACGCGCTGCAGCGTGACGGGAACGCGGCAACGCTTGCTCACTTCGCGGAGGCCCGCCTCGAGGCGTGCGCTCCGCTGCTCCAGCACCTCGTAAACCCCGGGCGCGCGCAGAGCTTCCAGCGTCGCGCGACCCGCGGCGACGGCGAGTGGATTGCCGCTCAAGGTGCCCGCTTGGTACACGGGCCCGAGCGGGGCGACCTTCTGCATGATCTCGCGTCGACCGCCGTAGACCCCGACCGGCAAGCCGCCGCCCACGATCTTCCCGAAGCAGCTGAGATCGGGCGTGACGCCGTAGAGCGCCTGCGCGCCGCCCAGCGCGACGCGGAAGCCCGTCATCACCTCGTCGAACACGAGCAACGAACCGTGCTCCTCGGTGATCGCGCGCAGGCCTTCGAGGAAGCCCGGCTCCGGCGGGACGACGCCCATGTTGCCGACGACCGGCTCGAGGATGAGCGCTGCGATCTCCTTGCCGCGCTGGGCGAAGAGCGCGCGTGCGGCCTCCAGATCGTTGAAGGGAAGCACGAGCGTGGTGCCACCGATCGCCGCGGGCACGCCGGCGCTCGTGGGCACGCCGAACGTCGCGAGGCCGCTGCCCGCTTGGACGAGCAGGTAGTCCGCGCCGCCGTGGTAGCAGCCCTCGAACTTCACGATCAGATCGCGGCCGGTGAAGCCGCGCGCGACGCGGAGCGCGCCCATCACCGCCTCGGTGCCGCTCGAGGTCATGCGCAGCATCTCGATCGAGGGCACGAGCTGGGTGATCAGCTCCGCGTACTCGACCTCGGCGCTGGTCGGCGCGCCGTAGCTCGAGCCGCGCGTCATCGCTTCCTGCACCGCGCGCACGACCTCGGGCGCGGCGTGGCCGAGGATCATCGGGCCCCAACTGCCGACGTAGTCGATGTAGCGGCGACCATCGACGCCATGGAGGTAGGCACCCTCCGCCCGCGCGACGAAGATCGGCGAGCCGCCGACGGCGCGGAACGCGCGCACCGGAGAGTTCACGCCGCCGGGGAGAACCTCCTGGGCCCGCGCCATCCACATCTGGTTCGCTTGGTTGTCGAACTCGCTCGACCACGTGTCTCTCATGGCGCGCGAGGGTGCGCGATGACGTGCTCGGATTCAACGCGGGTCGGTCGCCCGGGCCGAGGCGCGCTCGCCGAACGTGGTCGCGAACGCGCGCAGCCGAGGACGATCCTCGATCGAGACCGTCGCGCGCAGGCTCACGTGCTCGATCAGACAGAAGAGCGCGATCTCGAGCAGGCTGGTGTGCCGCGGCGGTAGACGCTCGAGGATCGACGCGAGCCGAGGCTCGAGCCACGCCAGGACGTTCGTGAGCGCGACGCGTGACTTTCGGAGCAGTGGATCGTCCTCGGCGCGTGAGGCCATCCGCCCGAGCACGACGTGCACCTCGAGGCCCATCGCCGTCCACACGAGCTCCTCTGCGTTCCGCACGAGGTCGTCGTCGATCGCTTCGGCGAAGAGGACACGCGATCCGTGAGCGCTCGATCGACGGAGGACGCGCGCGATGTTCTGGGCCCCGACGTGCATCGTCTCGCCCACGTGAAGGCACGGGACTTTGAGCGCGGGATGGCCTCCGTAGTGGTCGGGATCGAGCGAGAAGAGATCGTCGACGTGAACGAGATCGATCGATACATCGAGCTCGTGCGCGACGATGAGGACCACGCGCGTGAAGTGCGAGGTGCGACGCCCGTGCAGGCGATACCGGTGGAGGCGCATCATGCGGACCTCACGAGGCGCGACCTGAAGAAGGCCAGGATCTCGTCGCGGGCGGCGCGCGTGGGCTCGCCTTCGGCATCGACGAGGTGCGCGGTGACGACGCTGTGGGCGCAGCCGACGACCTCCGCGAAGAACGGCGGAGGGCTCGGGTGCGCAGACGACGTCGGAAGCACACGCGCGACGAAACGATCACCCAGCGCGGCCTGGTAGGCCCCGAAGCGCTGGGCAGTGCAGAAGCGATCGCCCTCGAAGCGGTAGGCGCGCACGGTGAGGTCGTCGGACTCGAGCCGGGCACGCACGCGCGCGAGGTCGTCCTCGGAGATCTCGAGGCCTGCTGGATCGTCCAGCGGCAGCGACGGCTGACACACGACGGGCGCCAGCATCGCGGGCTCGAGCATCATCGTGAGCGCGAAGTTGCCGGTGAAGCACATGCCGATCGCGCCCACGCCAGGACCGCCACGCTCCTCGTGCGCCAGCCGCGCGAGCGCGCGCAGCCACGTGGTGATCGGGCTCGCGCCTCCTCCCGCGAACGCTCGGAACTCCGCGCTCACGCAGGCGCGCTTCATGACCTTCAGCCCCTCGACGGCGCGGGGGTACGCGCCGTCTCGGCCGAACAGCGAGGGCAGGTAGACCGAGAGCCCCGCGTCCCTGACCCAACGGGCGAAGCGCGCCACGTGCGGACTGATGCCGGGCATCTCGGCGAGCACGATCACGGCCGGCCCCTCGCCGGCGACGTAGACGATCCGCGTGACGTCCTCGGCTCGGATCTCCCGTCGCGCGAAGTCCTCCAGCGGATCGTCGTGACCTTCGGCGAGCGATGCGTTCGACATGAGCCGAGGCTGCAACGATCGCGGGAAGGACGTCAGTGGCAGGATCGACGTTCTTCGGTCCATTCTCGCCACGTGGCGATCCACCACTTGGTGCTCGACGGAACGGCCGAAGGCGCGCTCGGCGTGGCGCTCGACGTGTTCGATGCGGCGCGCCGGCTGGCGAGCACGACGCTGCGGGCGCGCGCGGTCGCGTCGAAGGTGGTGTCAACCGATGGTCGCGCGGTGCGGGCGGGCAACGGTCGACGCCTCGCTGTCGACGGCGCGTTCCGTTCGCGAGCGCTGCGGCGGGGTGACGTGATCCTGATCGCGGGGCTATCGGCGACGACGGAGGTGGCGATCGAGCGCCTGCTCGCGCGCGACGAAGTCGTGTCAGTCGTGCAATCGCTCGCGCGCGCGGGCCGCCGCGGGGTGATCGTCGCCGCGTCGTGCTCGGCCACGTTCCTCTTGGGCGCGGCGGGCTTGCTCGACGGTCGCGAGGCCACGACGACGTGGTGGCTGGCCGACGCCTTCGCGAAGCGCTTTCCGCGCGTGCGGCTGAGCCGGCATCGCATGGTCGTCGCGGACCGGGGCGTGATCACCGCAGGGGCCGCCCTCGCGCACGCGGACCTCGCGCTCGGCCTCACGGCGCGCCTCGTGGGCGCGTCGGTCGCGCACGACGTGGGGCGCTACCTCGTGCTCGACGACCGACCTTCGCAGAGCCGCTACATGGTCCTCGAGCACCTCCGCAGCAGCGATCCAGTCGTTCGCGCGCTCGAGGCTCACATCGAGGCGAACCTCGATGCGACGCTCTCGCTGGAGGCGCTGGCGCGGGCGATGGCCACCTCGCCGCGCACGCTCGCGCGACGCATCGCGGCGGCAGCGGGCACGACGCCACAGAAGCTCGTCCAGCGCGTGCGCATGATGCGCGCGGCCCACTGGCTCGAGACCACGGACGAGAGCGTGGAGTCGGTCGCGCGGCGCGTGGGGTACGCAGATCCGGCAGCGTTCCGTCGCATGCTCCGTGCGCACACCGGACGAAGCCCGCGGGAGCTGCGTCGCGTCCGATAGCCCGGCGCTCGGTCAGTAGCGGCGGCGCTGATCGAAGAGCGCGGGATCGAGCGGTGCCGCCCCGAGATCGGGGGCATGACCTTCGACGAACGCCTCGAGCTCCTGAGTGAAGAGATCGAGGAGCGCGTCGGCCGAGGGCTGAGGCGCGGGCGGCTCGGCGGCGAGGTAGAGGTTCACGATCAGACCGACGTCCTTCGAGGAGACGTGGGGATCGAGCTCGGCGAGGAGCGCATCGATCTCCTGCGCGAAGTGCTCGCACGAGGGGGGCCGTGCGGCGGGGTCTTTGGCGAGCGCGCGGAGCACGAGCGCGTCGACCTTCTTGGGGATGCGTCGTTGGAGCTTCGAGGGCGTGGGCACCTCGCACTTCATCACTGCGCGAACGGTGGCGGAGTCGTCGGCCCCCTGGAACAAGCGTCGTCCGCACAGCATCTCCCAGAGCACGATGCCGGCAGCGAAGAGATCGATCGCTGGGCTCGCGGGCTTCTGCTGGATGATCTCGGGCGCGAGGTAGCCGAGCTTTCCTCCGAGCATGCCGCCGCCCATGGAGGTCTCGTGCACGCTCGCGTCGGCGAGGCCGAAGTCCGCGAGCTTCACCCCGCCGTCCTTGCCGAGGAGGAGGTTATGCGGCGAAACGTCGCGGTGGATGATGCCGAGGTGCTTGCCCTTCTCGTCCACGGCGTCGTGCGCGTACTGGAGGGCGCGGAGGAGCTCGCGGCACAGGTGGAGCGCCGTGGCCACCGGCATGCCCGCCCCGCGCGCGTGGGCGCGATCCAGGATCGACTTGAGCATCGTCCCGTCGACGAGCTCGAGGATCATGATGAAGGTGCCGCCCACGTCGCGCGCGTCGTAGACGCGGACGATGTTCTCGTGACGCAGGAGCATGCCGAGGCGCGCCTCGTCCTGGAACATCGAGCGGTACATCGGATCTTGGGCGAGGTGAGGCAGCACGCGCTTGATGGCGATGGGATGACGATCGCCTCCGTCGAGAATGGCCTCTCCGCGCCAGACCTCGGCCATGCCTCCGAGGGCGAGCCGTCGCATGGGGACGTAGCGCGTCGGCCCGCGCCGGAAGCGCGTCGAGATCCGCGATCGCGCGCCGCTCGACATCGGGCCGAGGATCTCAGCCTCGGCCGGTGGGGTCAATGCATGCGAGCACGACGTCCCAGGTCGCGAGCGGTGGTCCCATGCTCAGAGGTCGATTCCGCAACGTCCCGAGCAGTGCTGCCTATGCTCAGAGGTCGACTGCGCCACGTCCCCGAGACGCCCGCGCGCGAGCGTTGTGTGCCCTGCGAAGGCGTCTCGCGGGCCGCGATTGTCGCGAAGGGCGGCCCCCCGACGGAAAGCCTCGAGCCCGCTCGACCTGACGGCCGGCGGGCACACGTCTCCCGTCGCGCGACGCGACGGCTCTCACTCGGGACCACGGCGCCGTCGCTACGGCTCGAGCAGCG
>JAFLCL010000106.1 GCA_017303575.1 Deltaproteobacteria bacterium | reverse complement strand
GCGTGCCGATGCAGCGGTTGTAGGCCATCTCGTTGATGCCCTCGGGGCTGTGCTCCGTCGCGTTGACGGGACACACGTTCTCGCAAGGCGCCTCTTCGCAGTGCTGGCAAGCGACCGGCTGGAACGCCACGATCGGGTTCTCTGCGTCGTCGCCTGCGAAGTAGCGATCGAGTCGAAGCCAGTGCATCTCGCGTCCGCGCTGCACTTGCGCCTTGCCGACGGTCGGGACGTTGTTCTCTGCGTGACACGCGAGGATGCACGCCGAGCAGCCGATGCAGGTGGTGAGGTCGATGACCATGCCCCACGCGTGGCGCAGCGGTGCGTCTTCGGGCGCGGGACGGGGATCGGGCACGAGCGACCAGCTGGTCCCGCCCTGCGCAGGCGGCTGCGGCGTCTGGTAGTCGACCTCGGCCCAGAGCGGTCCCACGTCCGGCGTCGGCTCGCGCCACTGCGCGAAGTCCGGCTGCTCGCGGTACTGCTCGAGCGTGCCGACGATGGCGAGCGGGCGCTCGGGCATGTCGAAGCGACCGTAGCCGGGGATCTGAGGATCCACGTCCATCGAGTGGTGCTGCTGCGTCAGCACGAGGTCGTACGCGCCACCGGGCTCGACCTCGAAGCCGCGACCGAAGTGGAGAGCGCCCGTCGTGCGGATCGCGCCGACGTTCACCCCGACGTTGCTGCCGAACTGACCGGCATGCTCGCGGCCCCATCCCAGCGTCAGCGTGACCGAACGATCCGCATGACCAGGCACGACCACCGCCGGGACCTCGATCGAGCGCTCGCCTCGCGAGATGCGGAGGAGGCGTCCCGTCTGCACGCCGAGCTCGTCCGCGGACGCGGGCGAGATCATCGCTGCGTTCTCCCACACCACCTTCGTGATCGGGTCGGGCAGCTCGAGCAGCCACGGGTTGTTCGCCGAGCGGCCATCGAACAGCTTCGCGTCGGGCGTGAAGACGACCTCCCAACCGTCGCCTCCCGCCGCCGTCGTCTCGGCGACCACGCGGCCGATGGCGCCGGCATCGACGGCGCCGGTGAAGGCCTGGACGTTGGTGCGACCGACGACGCCGCGGTGGAGCGCCTCGCGCCACGCACGCTCGAACGACGACTGGTCACCGATGAGGTTCGCCATCGTCTGGCGCACCGCGAAGTAGCCGCGCCACGAGCTCTCGCCCGTGAGCTGACCGAGCAGCTCGATCGCGTTGCGGCCGCCGCGGAGCGGAGCGATGAGCGGCTGCTGGATCGCGATCGTGCCGTCGATGGAGCGCTGGTCGCCCCAGCTCTCGAGCTCGTGCGACATCGGCACGTGCCACGTGCAGTGCTGGCTCGTCTCGTCCTCGTGTGAGCCGAGGTGGAGGCTGAACGCCGCGCTCGCGAGCGCTGCCGCGACGTCGAGGTCCGCGGGCGCGTCGTACACGGGGTTCGAGTCGATCACGAGGACGGTCGCACCCTCGGCACGCTCGACGAAGGCCTGGAGGTTGGCGACTGGCTCGCCTTCGTCCGTGTCGACCACGTCGACGTACTGAACGACGGTCCCGTTGGCGCCGAGCGCGGTGTTGATCGCCGCCGCGAGGGCATGGACTGCGGCCGGCTGCCGCGAGCCAGCGACCACGACCGCGCGACCGCGGTTGTTGACGAGGTCCTCGGCGACCTTCTCGAGCCACGCGCTCGGAACCTCGACGGATCCGGCCGCGCTCGCCAGCGAACCGAGCTCGGTGAGGCCCTTGCTGACGAGCTCGTGCGCGAGCGACTTGGTGTACTCGAGCACGTCGCTCGACGCGATGCGGAGACGATGATCGGCGTTCGATCCCGTGATCGAGAGCGTCGACTCCGCGATGTAGAGGCGGCTCATCTCGGAGCTCGCGCTCTCGAGGCGACGAGCTTGACCGAAGAGCCGCGCCGAGCGCACCGAGCCCGGCTCGCCGTGGAGGAAGTCGCAGTCGAGCGACACGACGACGCGCGCGGCGGAGTAGTCGACGAGCGGTCGCGCACGACGTCCCGTCGCGGCCTGCAAGCCTGCACGGACGTTCGCATCGTTGACCGACGACCACGCGTAGAAACGCGCGCGCGGGTAGCGGCGACCGAACGCCTGCTTCACGCGCAGGAACGTCGGCGACGTGATGGGCGGGTGCAGCACCGCGATGGTCTCGCCGCCGTTGGCATCGAGCGTCGCGAAGTGCGCGGCGATCTGCTCGTCGGCGTCGGCCCAGCTGAGCTCGTGACGCTCCTCGCCCTCGCGATGCACCACGAGGCCCGAGCGATCCTGATCGTAGAGGTCGAGGATCGCGGCCTGCGTCGCGCCGTTGCTACCGCCCCAGCGACCGAGGCCGGCGGGGTTGCTCGCGGGATGCTCGGCGTTCCCCTCGATCTTGGTAGGGCGTCCCTCGTGCTGCTCGACGAGCACGCCGAGCGCTTCGCCGTTGTGGGCGAGCACCGAGGCGAAGTGGAGCGCGATGCCAGGCAGCGCGTACTCGGGCGCGCGGGTGTGCGGAAGGATCTGCTCGGCAGGGCGGCGGATGCAGCCCGTGGCCGCGACCGCGGTCGCCGCCGAGGCCGCCATCATGAAGCCACGACGACCGACGCTGCCTGCGTCCGCCGCGGGGGCCGCGACTCGCTTCTTGAGCGCGCTGGGCGACACGAGGTCGACCTGCACGCCGGTCTCTTCTTTCGCGAGCTCGTGGTAGCGCGCCGGGTTCGACTTCTCGTCGAGGCTACGCCAGACGCGCGGCAGATCGCTCGACGTAGGGCTCGACGCGTCGCTCGCGCGGTACGAGAGGGGTCGTCGCTTCGTCATCGGTGACACCCACCACAGTTCTCGGGCGGAATGACGTAGCGCTGGCCGTTCTCGACGAGCGTCTCCGCATACTCCGCGGGGTCCGTATCCTCGGGCCGCTCCCAGCCCATGTTCGTGACCTCCGAGACCGGACGCAGGTTCGGCTCGGGGTTGCGGTGGCAATCGAGGCACCACGCCATGCTGAGCGGCTGGTCCTGTCGGACGACCTCCATCTGGTCGATGCGTCCGTGACAGGACACGCAGCCGACGCCCGCGCTCAGGTGCACCGAGTGCTCGAAGTAGGCGTGGTCGGGGATGTTGTGCACGCGCACCCACTGCACCGGCTCGTCGTGTGCCCACGAATCGAAGAGGGGCTGGAGCGCGGCGCGCGTCGCCTGATCCGGATCGCTGGGATCCGTATGCAGCGCCGCATGGCAGCCCATGCACGTCTGCGTGGGCGGCACCATCGCCTCATACGAACGCTCGACGTTCGCATGGCAGTATCGGCAGTCCATCCCGAGCTGCCCCGCGTGCAGCCGATGGCTGAACGGGACGGGCTGGGTGGGCGCATAGCCGACCTGCGTGTTCCAGGGCGAGAAGTAGTAGGCGACCACGAAGGTCACGACGCCACCCCCCACCGCCAACGCCAGTGCCGCGACGAGCGGCAGCAAATTCAGGGTCCTGGGGAATATCTGCATGTCGGGCTCGTCTCGCGGATCCGGCCACGAAACGCGCGCTCTATACGCCCCGTGCTCGGGATGATCAACCCCGATCGCGCGTCGAGCCCGCGCCTCGCAGAGATTGCCTTCCGCGACGCTCGGTGAGAATGGATCTCACGGCCCCAGGAGGAGATCGGCGGTCGCCGCGTGGGTGGGGCACGTGCGCGACACGAGCTGGACGCGTGCCCCGTTCGGAAGGGTCTCGCGAGCGAGAACGCTGGCCGGCGTCACCTCGAGCGCTCGGCCCGATGCATCGGGAGCTGCGGCGTCCAGCCGCACGTCCACGGCCACGAGCAGGCCCTCGTGGAAGTCGTACCGCTCCTCGGCACGCTCCAGCACGAGGTCCCCCGTCTGGTCGACCCGCGTGGTCCACCCCTCGTCTCCTCGGGCCTCGCGCACGTCCTCGACCCGCGCGCCGAGGCGGAGACCGAGCACGCTCGGCAGCGGCGCGCTCATGCGCTCGAGGCGATCGAGCGCCACACCGGTCATCGCGATCGAGACCAGCACGATGGACGCGAGGATCGCGAGCCGCCTCCAGGTCAGCACGCTCGACGCGGACGTCTCGCTCATCGCGGACGAGCGCGGCCGAGCAGCAGGCCATCGGGGGTGGGCACGAGGGCGGTGTCGAGGTGTGTCGCCGAGAGCTCGTGGAAGCGTCGCATCGCAGCCGCCTCGGGATTCTCCTCGAGCAGCCGGCCGAAATAGAAGACATTGTCCGCGATCAGCACGCCGCCTGGCCGGAGGTGATCGATGGCCCAGCGGGCGTACTGGTCGTAGCGGCCCTTGTCGGCGTCCACGAAGATCACGTCGAACGGCCCGCGCGACGACAGCGCGGCCAGCGAGGCGAGCGCGTCGCCCAGCATCACCTCCGCGCGATCCTCGAGGCCCGCCGCGCGCAGGTTGTCTCGCGCGATCGCCGCATGCTTCTCGGAGATCTCGAGGCTGTAGAGCCGCCCGCCCGCTCGCAGCGCGCGTCCCAGGTGGATCCCCGAGAACCCCGCGAGCGTGCCGATCTCGACGACTCGCGACGCCTCCATTCCGCGCAGAAGCCAGCCCAAGAGCGCGCCTTCGTGCGGGCCCACCTGGATCCCCGGGATGCCGTGCAGCTCGTTCGCGCGGAACGCCGTGTCGAGCGCCGCATCGTGAGGCGCATGCAGGCGCGCGAGGTGCTCGAGGATCGCGGGCGTCGCGTACGTCTGTCCAGCGCGGGAGGCGGAGTCGGCCATCGCGCGAGAATAGGACAACCTCGATCCGAGGGAAGGCGCTACCCTGCGTTCGTGCGGGTCACGAGCCCTCCTCCTCCTCCCCCTCCAGGGCCCAACGCTCGCTTCGGGAACTACACCATCGTCGAGCGCATCGCGGTCGGTGGGATGGCCGAGGTCTTTCGCGCAGCCGAGCCGCGAACCGTCGGCGAGGCACGCACCGTCGTCATCAAGCGCATGCTCGCCACGCTCGCGACCGAGGCGCCGGCGCGCGCGATGTTCGAGGCCGAAGCGCGCCTCGGTGGGCTCGTCGATCATCCGAACGTCGTGAAAGTGCTCGGCAGCGGCGAGCAGGACGGCCTGCCCTACCACGTGCTCGAGCACGTGCCGGGCATGGATCTCTGGCGCCTCACGCGCTGGCTCGCGCGCGAGCGCCGCGTGCTCGGGATCGAGATCGCGACGCACATCGCGCGCGAGCTGCTCGCGGCTCTGCACGCCGTGCACACCGCCGTCGACGAGGCAGGCAAGCCCCTCGGTCTCGTCCACCGCGACGTGAGCCCGAGCAACGTGCTGGTGTCGATGCACGGCCAGCTGAAGCTCGGCGACTTCGGCATCGCGCGCGCGCTCCTCAGCGAGTCCTATCCGCAGGCTGCGGCGGGCGCGCGCGGCAAGGGGAAGCTCGGCTACCTCAGCCCGGAGCAGGTCGCGGGACAGGCCACCGATCGACGCGCCGACGTGTTCGCGGCGGCCGTGATCGCGGCCGAGCTGCTCATGGGCAAGCCGCTCTTCTCGGGGAGCTCGGAGCTCGCGGTGCTGCTCGCGATCCGCGACGGCGATCTGCATGCGTTCGAGCACGCCGCGCCCACGCTCCCACGGCCCATCGCCGAGGCGATCCGCAAAGGGCTCGTGCGTGATCCCGATCAGCGCAGCCCGACGGCGCGTGCTCTCTCGGATCTGCTCGAAGCCGCGGAGATCCAGTTGGGACATCCACAGGGCGATGCCCCCGCACGACGCGCCGCGCTCGCCGGCATCGTGCTCGAGGCGATGCGCTCTCGCAGCGCGGGATCGGGCTTGGTGCCCGCGCAGCGCGGGACCGACGATGACTCGCGCACCACCGATCACCCCGAGCTCGTGTACCGCGTGCGCACCTCGGACGGCCGCGCGCTCGGACCGTGGACGTACGCGCGCCTCGTCGAGGCTGTGACGACGAGCGAGCTCGGAGCGACCGACGAAGTGGCGCTCGGCGGCGAAGCGTTCCGACCGCTGCGTGATCTGCCCGACATCTTCCGCCACCTGCCGGCCTCGAGCCTCGACGAGCGCACGCAGCGCTACGCGACGCCCGCGGAACCCGATCACGGCTACGATGTCGGCAGTGGCGGCGTGGCGCGCGCGCTCGCGCAAGTGCTGCTCGAACGAGACACGGGACTCTTGCTCTTCGAGCAGGGCTCGGTGCGCAAGGAGATCTACGTCGTCGATGGCACGCCCGAGTTCGTGTCGTCGAACCTCGCGAGCGAGCTGCTCGGTGAGTTCCTCGTCGCGCGCGGCGTGATCACGCGCGGCGAGCTCGACATGGCGCTCGCCGTGATGCCGCGCTTCGATGGTCGCCTCGGCGACACGCTCACCGCACTCGGTCTCGTCGAGCCTGTGCACCTCTTCCGACAGATCGCGAGCCAGGTGCAGGAGAAGCTGCTCGAGCTGTTCACGTGGACCCACGGGCGCGGCTCGTTCTTCCGCGGCGTCGCGCGCCCCCCGAGCGGCTTCCCGCTCGGGCTCGATCCCTGGCGGCTGCTCGAGGAGGGCATCGATCGGAGGCTCGCAGCGCGCGTCGAGCCCGAGCTCGATGACGTCACGCTGCTCCAGAGCAAGCGCCCTGCGCCTCGCGGGCTGGCCGCCGCACCGCTGAGCGCGTTCGCGCGTCAGGTCCTCGATCGCGCCACGCGGCCCACGACCTACGCAGCGCTGGCCGCGCTCGCATCGGAGGGCACACGACGCGATCCGCGCCGGCCTCGTCGCGAGCTCTCTCTGCTTCTCGCGATCGGTGCGCTCGCGCCCGCGGCGAGCTCTTGACGCCGCGAGTCTTGACCCTCACCGAGGCCGCTGGTAGGCACGCGCCCCGTGCGCACGTCCGCCACGCTCGGCTCGACGACGGTCGCGCGGTCGCCCTCCGACGTGCTGACGTCACGGACGTTGGCGCCGCCGGTCGGCACGCGTGACCTGCTGCCTCCCGAGGCCGCGGATCGTCGGGCGCTCACCCGAGCGCTCGCCGAGACGCTCGAGCTGCACGGCTATGCGCTGGTGACGACGCCACCCTTCGAGCTCGCCGAGACGCTCGAGCGGGGCCTCGGCGGCGACCCCCGCGAGACGCTGCGCTTCGTGGATCCCGAGACCGGCGAGGTGTCCGTCTTTCGTCCCGATCTCACAGTGCAGGTCGCGCGCCTGGTCGCCTCCGGCCTGCGCGATCGCCCTCCCCCACACCGGCTCTACTACGACGGTCACGTCGTGCGCGCGCGGCGAGGCCGGGCCCGACGACAGCGGCAGATCGCGCAGATCGGCGCCGAGTGTCTCGGCGTGCCGGGCGCGCTCGGCGATGCCGAGGTGATCGCGCTCGCATCACGCACGCTGAGCCGCGTGGGGCTCGTGCACACCGTGGAGATCGCGATCGTGCCGATGGTGCGCGCGCTCTGCGACCGACTCCCGGACGAGCTGCGATCAGCGGCGACGATCGCGCTCGCGCGCAAGGATCGCCTGGGCATCGAGCGCGCGCTGAGCGCGAGCGACTGCGACCCCGCAGTGCGACGTGCGCTCGTCGAGGTCGGCACGCTCACGGGCGGGCTCGAGGTGCTCTCTCGCGCACGGCCGGTGTTGGAGGCTGTGGCGCGCGATCACTTGGTGGCCCTCGAAGCGCTCTGCGTCGCGCTCGACCGTCGCGGCCTCGGGTCGCAGGTGCGGCTCGACCTCGGTGAGGTGCGGGGCTTCGAGTACTACACGGGCCCGAGCTTCGCGTTGCTCGCCGATGGTCCGGGCGAGCCCCTCGGCGGAGGTGGTCGCTACGACGATCTGCTCGGCCGCTTCGGTGCGCCGATGCCGGCCAGCGGCTTCGCGATCGATCTCGACCACCTCACGCGCGCGATGGAGCTGCAGGCACGGACGGTCCGAGCGAACACGCGCCCTCGTGTGTGCGTCGTCGGGGCCTCGGACGCGGAGCTCGAGGTGCTGCGCGGCCGCGGCATCGCGGCGGCGTCGGTGGACGGCGCGTCGATCGAGAGCGCGATCGCCTACGCCGAAGCCTGGCACCTGAGCGCCGCCGTGGCGCTCGCCGACGACACCGCGACGATCCAATGGATCGGCGCATCCCGAGAGCAGTGCGCACGTGCCGACGTCGTGCATCGCCTCGCACGAGCCGAGCGCGCGAGCGCGGAGGACCAGACATGAGCGTGACAGTGATCGTCGGAGCCCAGTGGGGCGACGAGGGCAAGGGCAAGGTCGTCGACATGCTGACGGAGGGCGCCGATGTCGTCGCCCGCTACGGTGGAGGCGCGAACGCGGGCCACACGCTGGTCGTCGGCGGTCGCAAGACCGTCATCCGCCTCGTGCCATCGGGCATCCTCCAACCACGTCCGCTCTGCGTGCTCGGGCCCGGCATGGTGATCGATCCGCAGGTGCTTCGTGACGAGCTCTCGAGCCTCGCGAAGCTCGGCGTCGACACGAGCGCGAAGCGTGTCTTGATCTCCGAGAACGCCCACGTCGTCATGCCGTACCACGTGCTGCTGGATCAGCTGCGCGAGGCGGGACGCCACGCGATCGGCACCACCAAACGCGGAATCGGTCCGGCCTACGAGGACAAGGTCGGCCGCCGCGGTGTGCGCATGGGGGACCTTCTCGACGAAGAGACACTGCGCGGACGCCTGAGCGCCGCGCTCGATGCGTGGTCGCCGACGTTCGCGAGCCTCGCGTCCGAGGTGCCGCCGATGGAGCCCATCGTGCAGAGCTACCTCGAGCACGGCCGCGCCCTCACGAGCTTGATCGGCGACGCGACGGGACGTCTGCAGGACGCTGTGGAGCGCGACGAGATCATCGTCGCCGAGGGCGCGCAGGGATCGCTGCTCGACATCGACCACGGCACCTACCCGTTCGTGACGAGCTCGACCGTGCTCGCGAGCGGCGCAGCGACCGGCCTCGGCATCGGACCGACCGCCATCCGCGCGGTCGTCGGCATCACGAAGGCCTACGCGACCCGCGTCGGCGCGGGTCCCTTCCCCACCGAGCTCCACGACGACGTCGGCGAGCGCATCCGTCAGCGCGGCGGCGAGTTCGGCTCCGTCACGGGTCGCCCGCGTCGCTGCGGCTGGCTCGATCTCGTCGCGCTCCGACACGCTGCCCGCCTGAACGGCATGTCCGAGATGATCATGACGAAGGCGGACGTGCTCGAAGGCCTCGACGTGATCCGAGTCTGCGTCGCGTACGAGATCGATGGTGTCCGATCGAGCCGCGTCCCCGGGCGCGATCTCGCGCGCGTGAAGCCGGTCTTCGAAGAGCTCCCCGGCTTCAGCACGCCCCTCGGCGCGTGCCGCGACGCGGCAGCGTTGCCCCAGACGGTGCGGCGCATCGTCGAGCTCGCTGAGCAACACACCGGCGTGCCGGTGCGCTGGCTCAGCGTCGGCCCCGAGCGCGAACAGTCAGTCCGTCTGAGCTGACACGGACGAGGACCGCGACCTCCCCGCGCGACCTCCCGCTCCGCGGCGGCCGTGACCTGCGTCGTCGTAGCGGAACCTCCCGCTGAGCGAGCGTCGCCTGCGCTGCGCCTGCGCTGAGCGCGGTCGTCCGCAGCGCCACCTCCCGCCGAGCGTCGCGCGAAGCGTTGCAAGCGGGGTTGGGGCCCCGCGCGCAGCGGCCGCTTCGGCGGCCGGAGCGGGAGGGGGCCCCACGCAGTGGGGGAGGGGTCGCACGACCCCTCAGAAAGTCAGTAGAACACGCGGACGCCGCCGAAGACCTCGAACTTGTTGAACTGCGCCGGATCGACGAAGCCCACGTTCGAGTAGCGGTAGCCGGTGAACTGACCCGTGTACCGGAACGTCGCGTTGACGCCGAGCCACTCGGTGAAGCGGTACTCGGCGAACAGCCCACCGCCCACGCGGATGTCGTTACGGACGCCCGCCGTGGTGTCGATGATCGGCATGCCCGGCGAGCCGCCGCGGATGAGGCCGAAGTCCGCGTAGCTGACGTCGAAGTCGAGCGCGAGCAGGAACGCGCCGCCCACCAACATCTGGTAGTTGATGTAGCCGCGATCGCGCGAGTAGTAGTTGCCGACGTACGACGGGAAGAAATCGCGGTCGTAGCCGATCGCGAGGCGCATGCCCTCCATGATCGTCCAGCCGAGCTCCGCCTGGGCCACGATCGAGTCGTAGTCCTGGTCGTACGGCATGCCGCTGACGATCACCTGCGGGTAGAAGCCAGCGCCGTAGCCGACCATCGCCTGGAGCGTGATGCTCTCGGTGATCGCGCCGTTGATGCCGA
The DNA here is from genome assembly GCA_017303575.1 of Deltaproteobacteria bacterium. Taxonomy (GTDB): domain Bacteria; phylum Myxococcota_A; class Polyangia; order Polyangiales; family Sandaracinaceae; genus JAFLCL01. Next base: position 14,332 of record JAFLCL010000106.1, on the reverse strand, counting down.
GACGCGTACGCAGGCGGACGTTGTCGGCGACGAGCGTCGGCGAGTCCAGCGGGACCGAGAAGTAGTCCTGGATGCTGACGACCGTGTCGTGGATCAGCGCAGTCTGCGGCAGGAAGCGGAAGCTCTCCTGCAGCGTGACCTGATGCGTGAACGAGTTGCCGTACTGGAAGTACGAGTCCTCGAAGAAGTCGAGCCCGAACGTGTAGCCCGCGCGCACCTGAACCACGCCGCCCTCGGTCTGGAACGCGAGGTCGAGGCCTGCCTGGTTGTTGATGCGCGCCATCGACGCACCCGGTCGGAAGTTCTCCGTGAAGGGCCGGACGCCGCGCGTGAACGTGTCCCAGATCGTGAACGAGAACGGACGCTCGGGGAGCACCTGCAGGCGCAGCGTGCCGTTGATGTCGAGGTTGCGGCGGTTGGGCTCGGCAAAGAACTCGTAGTACGCGGCAGAGACACCACCGCGGAAGGCGACCGTGGGGGGTGAGCCGCCCGTGTCGTCGCGACCTGCGCCCTCTTGGCGACGCTCTGCGCCGACGGTGGAGAAGAGGAAGTGGGGAGTCACGCGCAGGATGCCCGTGTCCACGCGGCGCACGTCGCGCATCGCCGGATCCGGGCTGTCTTCGGTGAAGTAGAGGTTCGAGTCCCAGCCCACCTCGACACCGATGCCCGGGTGAAGCTCGAAGTCACCGACGCGGAATCCAGGACCTTCCGTACGCGCGCGATCTGCCAGCCATCCGTTCTGCGCCGCCGCGGGGGCGGGCGCGAACGCGACCAGGACGAGGGCGGCCAGGGTGGCCAGCAGACCGAGCAATCTTCGCATGAGCAAGCTTGTCCTCGGCGGCGCTCGAAGCGCCTCGGGGGCCGACGATCGAAGTTCGAACGTCGGTGCCGTCGAAAGATCCGATTGGGCCGATGAAGGTCAGTGTCGAGAGGCCCGCCAAACGCTCCAGGACACGAGGCCCGTTCGCGTGGCGGAGTATATCGAGGGGTCCTGGGGTGTCAACGCAGAGGAGCGCGCAGAAACAGACACGTCTTCGTGTCCTCGCTCTGTGCTCGCGTTCACGTTCGTACGTACGCCCTCGAACGAATCTTCACCGCCCGCCAACGCACGTCCTTGCCCCCTGGGCACCGAGGCCATGAGAGGTGCGCGAGCGATGGGCCCGCTTCGTCGGCTCGGCCACCGAAGCGGGAGCGGCGTGCGGCCGGTCAGCCGCCCATCAGTTCTGCGGTTCGAACACGAAGGGGAACGTGTAGGAGACGCTGCCGCCTTCGGGGCCGGGGTTGAAGCGGAAGCCCTGGACGACACGCACGACACACGACGCCACAGCATCGCTGCCCGTCGAGTTCTCCGCCGCGCGCACGCCCGACACCGAGCCGGACTCCTGGATGGTCATCGCGATCGCCACACGGCCCTGGAGCGTGGGGTTCTGGCGCAGCTCACGCTCGTAGCAGGCCTGGATGGCCGAGCGTCGCGTGGTGATCATGCGAACGACCACCGACTGATCGAAATCACCCGCGCCGCCCTCGTCCTCGACGTCTCCGCCGCTGAACCGCATGCGGGCACGCGGCGCGCGCTCTTGCAGCGCCTCGCCTTCGCTACGCTGCTGTGTGGCGGTCCCATCGCCCGCGCGGCGCAGGCCACCGAGCTCCTGACCGCCGCCGACCTGGTTGCCGCCGCCGCGCTCGCGGAGCACGCCGCCCGTCGAGCCGGCCGCCACGTTCACGCCCTCGGCCTGGGCCATGATGTCCTCGGCGCTGCCCGTGACCGCACCGCCGCGCAGCACGTCGGCGAACGCGCCCTGATCACTGCCGAGCGCACCGAGGAGCAGCGTCTCGACCTGCTGGGCCGCGTCGCTCGCGGCCATGCGGGCGTCGTCGTTGGCCGCCTGCTGACGCTCGCTCGGCGTGTCGGACGAGCTCGTGTCCTCCTGCTGACGGGGCGTCGGCTCCGCCTCGGCGGTCTCGGTCTCCGTCTCGGTCTCCGTCGGCGTCTCGGCCTCGGTGGGCTCCGGCTCCGGCTCGGGCGCGGGCGGGTCGTTGAAGATCATCTCGGCGACCGCATCGGGGATCGTCGCGATCGTCGGCTGCATCGGCCAGTCGGCGTTCTCGAGGAAGATGACGAACCCGAAGTGGGTCATGAACGAGAACATCACGAAGGCCGTGAAGAGCCAGTCGATGCCGGCCGCAAAGCCACCGACGACGGCGGCTGGGAGCTGAGGACGCGGCTGCACGGGCGGCGCGTCGATGAACTGGAAGAGGAGCGTCGTGTCCGCGATCGTCACGCGTCCGCGCGACGTGTCGCCCAGCTTCACCTGCCAGTACTGACCGGCGTTGCGCGCAGCACCGCTCGCGCGGAGGTTCTCCAGCTTCTCGACGCCACCCGCGAGGCCCACTCGGCCTCGCATCTGATCGGTGAAGTTGAGGATGTAGTCGGTGCCGACGACCTGGAAGAGCTCGAAGCTCCCGGGGATGCCCGCGACGATGAAGTGGTTCTTCTCGGACGCGCCTACCGTCACCGTCTCGCGGCGACGGATGATGCGCTCCTCCACCATCTTGTCGCCCTGGATCACGCCGATGCGCAGGACCTTGGGGCCACCTTGGGGGCGCGACGACACGGCCTGCATGGCCATCGTCATCGCGCCGGGACGTCCTCCCCCTGCGCGCTGCTGCTGGTTCGGCTGACCGCCGGGGGGACCCTGTGTCGGTGTGCTCATGTGTTCCTGCTGCGGTGCGTAGGCTCGGTGCGACGGAGTCTCGCGCACACCTAGACCTTGGCGTCCGAAGAAAGTTCCCGCGGAAGCTAACACCCTCGACCTTTCTCGGTCCAGGGCCGAACCATCAGCGCGCGCGTCGTGCTCGCTCGAGCAGGTCCTGCGCTGCCGACAGCTCTCGCAAGACCACCCGGACCCGGGCGCGGAGCAGTCCGCCCAGCGTGACGCCGGTGCCCGAGGCGGCGATCGCCAGAGCCAGCGCAGCCGCTGCACGCTCCGCCGCCATGCGTCCGACGCGGGTGGGATCCAGATCGAGGAGGCCGTGGTCGGCGTGCAACCACGAGATCTGGTGTGCGACGGCGACGAACCCCAATGCCGACGCGACCATGCCGAGGATGCGCAGCCACGCGAGCCCGCGCGCGGCCCAGCGCTCGGCGGCGAGGCCCTGCTCACGAAGCGCGAGCTCGGCCTCGCCGTCCTCCGTAGCGTCCGCGCCTACCGCGACGAGCGAGAGCGGCGCTGGCGCGCGCGACAACGACGCCACGACGCGCGCGTGGGGCAGACCACGAAGCCGTCGGACGAGCGCGCCGCCGTCGATCGCGGTCAGGAAGAGACGCCGACCGAGCCCGATGCCCGTCGCGAGGATGCCCATCCACAGCCCGATCTGCAGCGCCCGAAGGGCTTCGAACATGATCAGCGAGCCAGTCTCAGAACGGCTCGTCCTGCACGGTGCGCAGGATCTCGCGGGTGAAGCTCGTGCGCAGATCGAGCACCTCGTAGCCGATGCTCGATCGGTTGAGGATGTAGAACGCATTCGGCTTCTGGACGCGACCCTCGATCCGGATCTCGTCGAGCTGGATCACGCGCGGCGCGCCGCGCGGCCGTGTCTGGGCTTCCGCCGATCCGGGCGCGAGCAGCGCGACGGCGCACACGGCACCCAGGACGAACGAGATCGTGGCGAGCGACTTCATCGAAGCCTCCTCAGAACGGCGAGCGGCTGGTGCTGGAGACGATCTCCCGCGTGAAGGACGCGCGCGGCTCGGCGCGATCGGCCGTCGCGTGCGAGCGAGCGACGAACACGCGCACCGGCGTCGGCACGCGCCCCCGGATGCGAACCTCGCCGAGCCGAACAGGCGCGGGCTCCTCGGCCAGCGCGCTCGTCGGCAGCACTGCCAGCGAGGAGAGCATCAGCATCGAGATCACGAAGAGCTTCTTCATTCGCTACCTCCGCCCGAGTCGCCACCGCCGCTGCTGGCCTCGCGAGCTGCGCGGGCCGCATCACGCTCCGCGCGGGCTCGGTCACGCTCGATCGCGCGGCGCACGCGATCGATCTGCCGGTTGAGATCGTCGATGAAGGTGCTGGACTGGTCGTCGCGAGGCAAGCGCGCGCCCATCCCGCTGCGGTACTGCGTCAGCTCCTGCTGCGCGCGCTGGAGCATGTCGAGCTGCTCTTGCCCGGTCAGGTCCGCAGACTGCGCCCAGTACATGAGGCCGATGTTGTAGTGGACCTCGACCGTGCTCGGGCTCCGCGAGATGACGCGATCGAACTCCGCCTTCGCCTTCGCCCACTGCTTGGTGGATCGGTACGCATCACCGAGGTTCAGGTGGACCGAGGTCGAGTCGGGCACGAGGCGCGAGACAGCCTCGAACTGCTGGACCGCATCGTCGTAGTTGGCGCCGCCGAGCATCAGGATGCCCAAGCGCATTCGCGCATCCGCATAGTCGCCGTCGATCGTCACGGCGCGACGGTACTCTTCGATCGCCTGGCCGAGCCGGTGCTCGGTCTCGTACATCTGACCGCGGAGGAAGTGGGCCTCCGCGTTGTTGTTGTCGATGCCGATCGCCTGCTCGAGGATCGAGAGCGCCAGCTCGGTGCGGCCGAGGCGGAGGTTCGCCTTGGTGAGCACGATCATCGCCGGCACGAAGCGCTCGTCCCGACGAAGCGCGGCGCGCGCAGCGTTGACGGCGTCCTGTGCACGGTTCGCCGCGACCAGCGCGTCGGCATAGACGGCCTGCACCGCGAGATTGCGCACCCAGCGCTGCGCGACGGGCTGCGCGAACGACACGGCGTCGCCCGCCCTGCCCTGCCGGATGTAGATGCGCACGACGCCTTCGAGCGCACGCTCGTAGTCCGGCTGGATGCGCAGCGCTTGGCGGTAGAAGTTGAGCGCCTCGTCCGTCTGTCCGGAGCGGTCGGCGAGCACACCGAGGTTGTAGGCAGCGCGGAACGCGTTCGAGTCGGAGCTGAGCGCGGACTGGAACTCGCGGCGCGCGGTGTCGATGTCGCCGCGGTTCGCGGCCGCGATCGCACGGTCGTAGGACTCGCGCGCGCCCCCGCTCATCGGACGTCGCTGAGGCAGCGCCTCGCCCGTGTCGGTCTCCGGTCGGCCCCACGGGCTCTCTTGCGGGACGGCCGCAGCCGCGCTGCCCGACCCCGTGCCCGTCGAGGATGCCGTGCCGGTGCCCGTCCCGCTGCCTGCCGTCGTGGTGCCCGTTCCGGTGGTGCCCGTTCCAGCTCCCGCCGTCGTGCCGCTTCCGGAGCCAGTGCTCCCGCCGCTCGATGCGCTCCCCGATCCGGAGGATCGAGGCTCCTCGTCTTCCGGCTCGACCGAGCCTGGCGGGCTCTCGAGCTCGCTTCGTCCCGACGTGCTCGAACCCGATTCCGATGTGCTCGATCCCGACGAGCCGGAGCCGCGGCGAACCGTGCCCGAGGATCCCGACGAGCTGCTCGACGGACCGCACGCATCGAGCGCAGGGCTCGAGAGCGCGACGATCACCGAGAGAGCGAGGAGACGTGTGCTCTTCATGACGACTCCGACGTGCGAGAGGCGCGGCCGATCACTCGTCGGCTCCCGCGAGCGCAGGCGCCGCGATGCCCGGATCCATCGTGAGGGTCTGACCGGGACGCGCACGCGCGAACTCTCCCGGGGTGTACGCACCGAAGGTCGCGTCCTGCGCGGACGCCTCCGCGATGCACTCCGCGATGCGCTCGTCGCCGTAGCTCTGGAGCCGCGCGACGGCGGTGCGCGTGAACTCGTTGTCGATGGCGCCCACGCGCGCTGCACGGGCCGCGAGCGCGTAGCGCGCGACCGCGAAGCACTCGACGGGACGGATCTGCTGCTCGAGGACCTGGCGTACCTGGTCCTGGAACTGGGTCTCGACCTCGAGGCGCACGTCGGCGGACGCGCCCCGCATGCGGCGCTGCACGTCATCCGGCAGCGGCGTGAGCGTGGCGTTGATGATCGCGCTCGCGAGGATCTCGTACGCCTGGCCCTGCTGGACGAACGCTGCGATCGTCCACGTCGGACGGCGGTAGCCGAGGATGGGCGCGTAGCCGTCGACGACCGTGCGCACCTCACGTGCGTTGTTGTCGATCTGCGTTCGGAGCGCCTGGACGAAGGACTGTACGGTCGCTTGTCGACCCGGCGCGACGCGGACGCGCTCACGGAGCGGCTGGAGCTGCTCGTTCGCGATGGTGAAGCGCGACTGCGCCGCGTACTCGGCCGCGATGGACCCGGGCTGCTGGCCGGAGCGCTCGTAGGTCGCGACGACGTTCTGGAGCGCCGTTCGGTAGTCGCGATCCTGACGCGCGGCCTGACGCGCCTCGGCGATGCGCCACGCCGCCGTGACGAGCAGCTCACCCGCGCCCGCGTCGCTGCGGTAGCGATCGATGAAGCCCTGCATCTCGCGCACGGTGCCCGGCCAGTCGCGACGTCGGTACGACATCTCGGCCACGCGGTAGTGCGCGACACGACGCGTGTCGATGTCCTGCACCGCCTCCGCCGCACGTCGGTAGTAGTCGGCCGCCTGCGTGTAGTTCTGCTGGTACTCGAAGATGCGCGCGGCGTTGATGAGCGCATCCGTGCGCTGCGTCGTGTACTCGGATCCGGAGAAACGCCGATCGTCGGCGAGGATTCGATAGTTCTGAATCGCGCTGTCGTAGTCGAAGTTACGATTCGCGCTGTACGCGAGGCGGAAGTACGCCGTGGCGAGGATGCCCGTGAGCCTCGCCTGCTCCTCGGGATCGTCGGAGCGGCGGCCGCCACCCTCGTCGATGACGCGCGTGTAGATGCGCATCGCCGAGTCGTTGAGGCCCACGCACTCGAGGGCGATGGCCGCTTGGATCAGGGCGCGGGGAGCCTCGCGGTGATCAGGGGTCGCGTTGACGGCGTTCACCATCTCGGTCGCCGACTGCTCGTAGAGTCGACGTGACTCCGGAGAGACCTGAGCGGCGCAGAGCTGATCCTCGGGCGTCTGGCTGGCGGCGCGCGCCTGGTTGTAGAGCTCCATGGCATGGAGGAAGCCGACGTCCGTGATCGTCTCGTTGGCGTCGCAGATCGGATCGCTACGCCCCGCTTCGCTCTGGCAGAACTCGCGTGTGCGCTCGATGCGCGTTCCGTCGGGGGTGAAAGAGCAACCGCGCTCGACGAGCTCTCGCGCGAGTCGCTCCACCTCCGCCGCGTCCTGCAACGCGACGGCCATGTTGTGCAGATTGTCGTAGGCGACTCGTCCCTCGGGCGCACCGAGGGGACCCGAGCAGCGCTCGTCGTAGATGCGCCTGAATCGCTCGCGTGCCTGCGGCCAGTAACCGTAGGCATACAGCAAGAGCGCGTTGTTGAAGTCGTACGCCGAACGGACGTGCTCGGTGTCGGCGCGCTCGTCGACGCGCGCGAGGTAGATCTCGCGCGCTTGGGCGACGCGCTGGACGATGTCGGGCATCGTGACCGGCGAGACGCGCAGCGGCGTGCCCGAGGGCGGCGGCGGCTCGGTCTGCACCGTGATCTCGCCACGCTGGACGCTCGTATCGAGCAACCGCTTCAAGGACTCCACCACACGACGGGCCGAGATGCTGAGGAACGTGTCGTCCAGGTTCGAGTCGCGGACGCCCGCGTAGGCCTGCGCAGCCTCTTCGTACTGCTCCGACCAGAACAGACACTCGGCGAGGTTGTACTGGAGCTCGTACGCGTCCGGGCGGTTCGGGTAGAGCTCGATGTAGCGGCGGTAGAGGCCCGCCGCGAGGTTGTACTCGGCGATCGCCTGCTGCAGCATCGCTTCATCCTGGTTCTGGACGGCGCGACGGCGCAGCACGGTGGCCTGCTGGTGGTGCTGGATCGCCTGGTTGATGACGATGGCCTCCGCCATCTCCTCCGCCTGGCGCTGCTCCCGCGGGTGATCGGGGTTGGCGTCGTACCACTCCCCGCCCGGCAGGTAGTTCTGGATCAGCTCGCTCGTGCGCAGCTCGCCCTCACGGTCGTTGAGGCGACGGTAGGCGCGCGCGACGAGCGTGGTGATCTCCGGGTTCCGGTGGTGCAACGGGAAGCGCTGCAGCGCGAGCTCCCACACCTCGATGGCCAGCTCGTACTGCGCTTGATCGAAGAAGACCTGTCCCGTGTGGAAGAAGACCTCGGCCGTCCACGGACGATCCTGCGGAAGCAGGCTCGGATCCTGTAGGCGCTGGATCGCGGTGGGCAGGCCTTCCTGACCGTCGGGGATCTGGTTCTCGTTCCAGTCGTCGTACGCGAACGTGATGCCCAGGTACTGGATGGCCTCGGCGCGCAGCTCAGAGCCTGCGCGACCTGTGCGCTCCTGCTCGCGATCGGACCAGTCCACCAGCTGCGCGAAGTGGGCGATCGCCTCGGGGTATCGGCTCGCGCGGTAGTACGCCCATGCGACCTTGTAGAGCGCGAGGTTGTAGTTGCGGTCCTCGGGGTTCGCGAGGACGTGCGAGTACGCGCTGACCGCGCGCTCGAGGAAGTGCGGCTCGAAGTCGAAATCGAAGTGGTACTCGCCGATGCGGAGCCACGTCTCGCTCACGAACTCCGCTTCGGGGGTGATCGGACGACAGTCGAGGTAGGGGTCGACGAACGGCGCTTCGACCGTCGGCGTCGTGGGCGCGAGGATCGCCGCGGCGGGGTGCGCTGCGTTCGGATCGACCGGCGGCTCGGGCTCCTCGGCGGCAGGCGCGGGCGGCGCGCCGGTGTACGTGAAGTGGTTGGCGCACACGAGGGTGAGCCACGCGAGGCGGGCCTCCTCGAGGTTGCCCATCTCGTTCAGGCAGTAGCCGATGAGGTAGTAGACGCCGTCGATGCGGCGGTAGTTGGGGAAGCGCGCGACGAGGTCTCGGTAGAGGTTGATCGTCGGGTTGAAGTCGGGGTGACCCGTGGTCGCCGCGGGATCGATCTCCACCGCCTCGGCGAAGGTGATCGCGGAGCGCTCGTAGTAGAGCTCGCCCAGGCGGAACATCGCGTCGGCCGTGTAGGTCGGGTCGTTCGGGTAGCGGCGGATGAACCGCTCGAACGCGCGGATGGCGGCCTCACGCGCGTCGTTCTGGAGACGCTCTTCCTCGCGGATCTGGCGCGAGTAGCCCTGCTCGCGATCACGACGACGCTGGCCGTACTCGCGCCGAAGGATCGACACGATCGCGCTGCGATACGAGTGACCGGACTGCGTGAAGCGATCGACCTCCGCCTCCATCTCGCGGAGCGCAGCGACCTGCTCTTCGGTCGGCGGCGGGCGATCGTCGCGGATGCGGCGATCGGTGGTGTCGAGGAACGCGGGCGGCCGAACGTCTTGCGTTCCCGACCATGGATCGGTGGCGGTGCCCGTGCCGGACACCGTGCCATCGGTCGGGGCCGTCGTGGTGGTGACGGTACCGTCGGCAGGTGCTGCGGTCACCGTTCCGTCCTGTGGAGGCGTGGTCGCGGTGCCGTCGGTGACGGTGCCGTCGGCCGGCGGGACGGTGCCATCGGTCGCCTGGGCGCGCACGTGCCGCGGCGGCGCCGTGACGGTGGCGAGGCCGAGCACGACCGCCAGACAACCGACGAGGTGCGTGGCCAGAGACGCGCAGCGCTTGGAGCTCGTCATGGCGTGGCCTCCCCTTCGCTCGCGGGCTCGGCCGCAGCGCCTTCCGCGGGAGCGGTCGCCGCGCCCGGTGAGCCTTCGTCCATGATCTCGCGGAAGTCGTCGTCGAGCGCCTGGAGCTCGCGCTGACGCTCGCGCGTGAGCATCTCGACACGCATGCGGTGCTCCTCGCGCACGGCCCAGGACACGTCGATGCGACCCACGTCGGAGCGCAACACCAAGTCGTAGAAGCGACGCTGGACCAAGCGGAAGTTGTGGTAGGTGACCGCACCCACGACGTCCTCGGCCTCGGTGTCGAGCTGCACGAGCGTCTGCTGGTACCCCACGATGCGCTGGCTCTCCTCGTCGACCTGTCGACGAATCTCGTTCGCCCGCTCGTTGGCGACGCGCTCGAGCTCGCCGTCGCGCTGCTCGAGGCGACGCTCCGCCGCACCGAGCCGGCGGAGGATCTCTTCGCCCCGCGATCCGCCACCGCCGCCGAGCTCCTGCTCGCGCGCCACGAGGCGGTTGTACTCCTCGCGGATGCGCCCTTGGCGACGGTAGCGATCATCGCCCACCCCGACCTGGAGGCGCGCGCTCTCGAGCGCCACGCGCAGCTCTTGGATCTGTCGGCGGTACTCGCGGACGGACGCACGGTGGTTCGCGGCCTCGGCGCGAACGGCGGCATCAGCGTCGGGCACCGGCGTGCGGTTCGGCGAGTCGAGGTAGTGCTCGATGCCAGTCACACGCGCCTCGATGCCGAGCAGCTCGACCTCGAGCCTCGCGAGCTCGCGCTCGAGGCGACGCACCTGGCCCAGGATCTCGTCGTCCTGCGCCGCGATCTCCTCGTCGGTCGTCGGCATGTTGTCGAGGTAGCGCTCGAGCTCGCGCCGCTGACGCCGCACCTCAGCCAGCTCGCCGCTGCCGCCCTCGCCCGCCAGGATGCCACGACGAACGCGCGTGATGCGGTTGTGGAGCTGGGTGGAGCGCTCCAGCTGTCGACGAAGGTCCGCGAAGATCGCCACGCGGTTGCTCGAGCTCAGCGCAGCGGTGAGGCGCTCGACCAGCTGGCTGGTCTCGTTCACCAGCTGACGCGCTTGGGCGAGATCCGCGAGCGTGTCGAGGGCCCGGTCCATGTCGCCCTCGAGCCGTCCCCAGCGCTGTGCCGCGGGCGGGAGGAACGCGTTGGCGTCGAAGACCTCGAGGTTGTCGTGGACGAGGCTCCGGAAGTACGCGATCGGGTCCGCGTCGTGAGCGGCGAGCTGCTCGTCGAGCTGACGTCGGATGGGGTTGAAGTCGTTGTGGACCTGATCGAATACCCGATCGGCTTCTTCGAGACGACCGTTGCGGAGGAGCAGGTTGCCGCGGAGGAGCTGACCGTCGGGGATGAACCGCGAGTCGGGCGACGCGAGCGCCATGACCTCGAGGGCGCGCTCCGCGCGGACCGAGTCGCCGCGGCGGATGTGTACCCAGGCCAGCTCGTAGAGCGCGATGTCGAAGCGTGCCGACGTACGGGGCACCGCCTGGTAGGCCTCGACTGCCTGCGAGAGCTGATCGGTCTCGTAGTAGAGGCGACCGAGGGCGAGGTGGGAGAGCTCGGCGACCTCTTCGTGCTCCGGCGTCGAGGCCTCGGTGCGGAGCACACGTGTGAAGGCGTCGATCGCCTGCGGGTACTGCTCACGGACCGTGTGGATCACGCCGATGAAGTAGAGCGCCTGGGGGTAGTACGGGCTGCCCGCCGTGACGGCCTCGAACGAGGCGCGCGCCTGATCGAGCTGGGCCGTGTCGATCTGCGCACGGGCGGCAGGATCGCGAAGGACTTCTTCGGTCGGCACGGCTCGGTTGAAGAGGTACTTCGCGCGGAAGTACGTGGTCGCTGCCTCGACCTCGGCTGGAGGGAGGCTCGAGAGCTGACGGAACACTTCGTCGATCCCGTCGAAGTCGCGCGTGCGGATCGCGATCTCGATCAGACGCCCGAGCGCGCGCTGGATGAACGGTCGGAAGCGTGGGTCGCTCGATCGCGAGATGACCTCGCGGAAGCGCGTGCGGGCGCCGAGGTGATCACCCGCGCGGTACAGCGAGTCTGCGAGAAGGAACAGGGCGTCGGAGTACGCCGCGTGCTGCGGGTAGTTGTCGACGATGTCGGTGAAGATGATCGAGGCGCGGACGTAGTCGCGGAGGCGATAGAAGAGCTCGCCGTCCGTGAGGCGCTCCTCGACGTGCGTCGGGCTACGCCGCCCCTGCTCCTGCAGAGGCTCGCGCACCAGCGCGTCGACCTGACCTTCGATGGTCGTCGTCTCGCGGGTCAGCGCGTCGAGGTCCTGCGCCTTCGCAGTCGACCCGAACAGCAAGGTCGACCCCAGGAGAACCCCCACCACGAGCGTCGCGATCGACAGACCCAACGCCACGAACCGAGGGGCGCTGGGAGCCGCGACCGCGACGACGAGCGAACGTCGTCGCGTCGTCATCACTCGCCGCTCTCCTCGGCTGGTGCTGCGCCCTCGGCCGAGTCCGAGGCGCGCGCGGCGCGACCCTCGGTGCGCTCCATGTAGCGGACGGCGGGTCGCTCTTCGAGTGGGGCCGTGGGGCCACCCTTCTCGTAGCCGACGACGCGGATCGTGACCGCCTTGCCCTCGGGCGCGTTGAACGTGTAGCTGGAGCGGACGCGGAAGCGGTAGCCCTTCAGGTACGAGAAGATGCCGTAGCCGTTGCCGCGGTACTCGAGGTTGACCGTGATGTTGTGATCACCGGGGACGATGGAGCCGTTGTAGACCTCGAACTCGGTCTGATCGCCGAGCGGGCCTTCTTCGTCGGCCTTGTTGAAGATGCGCGCGCCGTCGAGGGCATACTGCACCTTCACCAGGCGATACGAGGACGACATGCGGTTCTCGTGGATGATCACGGCCTGCGCGCCCGCGACCACGCCCTGGAGCACCGTCTCCGCGAGCAGCGAGAGACGCGCCTTGGAGCGGAAGATCTGCTCCTTCAGTGCGTCGATCCGCTGCTCGAGGTCGCGGAGGCGCGTGGCGTACGTGCCCGCATCCATCTGCTGATCCGCGGCCTGGACCGCGGCGGACGTATCGCCCGTCACGACCTCGTCGGTCGACGCGGCCGTCGTCGTCGGAGTCGCCTCGGTCGGCGCCGTTTCTTGGGCGTCGCCGGCGACCGCGAAGGTCCCGACGAGCGTTGCAAGGGCCACCGAGAGCCAGAGGGCCATCACCCTGCGCATGCGCACTCCTTATGGGCCGCACAAAGCACGTGTCGTGCTCGGCGGCGATCACGAAGCCGATCCACCTCGGCGGGCATCACGAGGAAGCCAAACACCCACCGAGGCGTCGAGGCTTATACCAACCGAGATCCGAGGGGTCAACGACGCCCGGCCCGCGGACACACGGCGAGAACCCAACGAAGCTGGTGAGATACCAGACGCGGGGCCGGCAGATAACGCGCGCGTCCGTCCGCGCCCTGGCTAGAATCGCGGCCCGTGCGACGAGCCCACGACAGATCGAACGGCCGCGTGGTGCGTCTCGGGCACCATGAACCTTCGGTCACACCGCGTCGTGTTGGCTCAGCCGAACGAGATCGGCCGGCGCGCGCGAGCCAGCCGGCGTGTCGGCCGTGCGGAGGTCCGTCGTGGTGATGGACCCGCGCGATGCGGTGTCCGACGAGGAGCTGCTCCGACGCTTCAACCAGGGCGACGACACTGCGTTCGAGGTCCTCGTGCGTCGCTTCGAGCGACCGCTCTACAATTTCATCCTCCGCTCGACGCGCGATGCGGAGCAGGCCGCGGAGCTCTTGCAGGAGGTCTTCCTGCGGGTGGTGCAGCGCTCGAACGAGTTCCAGGGACAATCGAAGGTCGGCACCTGGCTCTACACGATCGCCAGGAACCTCTGTATCGACACCTCGCGCAAGATGGCCTTTCGAAGGCATCGCTCGCTCGATGCACCGATGGGCGGCGGCGAGGATGGCGAGGGACAGGCCTTGATGGACAAGGTCGCGAGCCCGATCGCGGGCAGCGACCGCAACGTCATCGCGCAGGACCTGTCGGTGCGGATCACGGCCGCGGTCGAGGCACTGCCGGACGAGCAGCGCGAGGTGTTCTTGATGCGCGAGGTCCAGAACCTGCCGTTCAAGGACATCGCGGAGGTGCTCGGCGTGCCCGAGAACACGGTGAAGAGCAGGATGCGCTACGCGCTCGAGCGGCTGCAGCGGGCGCTGGCGGAGTACGAGGACTACGTGAAGGAGCTCGACGGCGAATGACGTCGAGCGTTGCAGCAGGGAGGCGCTCGTGACGGGCGCAGCGAGCGAGGCCGCGATGGATTGCGAGCACTGCGAGAAGAGCCTTCTCGAACTGTCGTACGGCGAGCTCGACGAGAGCGCCGCCGCGACGGCTCGCGGGCACCTCGAGGGCTGCGCGAGCTGTCGCGCTGCCTTCCAGAAGATCGAGATCGGCCGAGCGTTCGCCCGAAAGCTCGAGCTCGAGCCCGCGCCGTCGATGGCCAAGGTGCTCGCAGCCGCACGCGAGCAGGCCGCTGCGAGCCGCGCCGCGCGCGAGCAGCCCCCCGAGATCGCGACTTCCCCACGCACCGCGCCGCGTGACGAGGCGACCGACGAAGGCGGGTTGGCGGGCTGGCTGCGCCGGCTCGGAGCCTTCGTGATGGGGCCGCAGCTCGGGGTGGCGACAGTTCTGATGCTCGTGGTCGGGATCGGGCTCTGGTACCTGCCGCAGCTGGGCGGCGGTGCGGGCCGCGGCACACCGCCGCTGCTCGAGCCCGAACCGC
>JAFLCL010000105.1 GCA_017303575.1 Deltaproteobacteria bacterium | reverse complement strand
CCTGCCGTTCTTCGTGCTCGCGCTCGCGTCGGCCTCGCTCTCGTGCGCGCGCCGGCTGCCGGCGTATCGCGGGGAGCTGCCGCCGCCACTACCGCGGGCGCGTGGCGGCGATGCGGCTCCCGAGGTCACCGTGCCCGGCGCGCCGAGCGACGTCGCGCTCGATCTCGCGGGGGTTCGTTCCGTCGGCGTGCGCTTCGAGTACGACGGGCTCGAGCGGGGGCCGAACGGAGCCACCCAGCCGTTCGACGCCACGTACTACTACGCAGCGCAGCGCCGCTTCGGAGTCGTGCTCCGTGAGTCGCTTCGCGGGCGCGCGATCGCGCTCGGACCTGCCAACGGCGAAGAGGATCTGCTCGTGACGGTGATCGTCCGGTCGATGGAGGTCCTCGCCGAGGACTGCGAGACGATCAGCCACTCGCGCTACCGCTGCTCCGGCATCGGCCGCAACCGAACGTGCGACTGGGAAGACGACGATCACACCGTCTGCTGGTGGCCCATCTCGCTGTCGATCGACGTGCACACGAGCCTCGCAGGCGTGGGCGGGCGCGTCGCGACATACAGCCGCCAGAGCGAGGCGAGGAGCGGGCTCTCGGAGGGGCTGGGACAGCTGCACGAGCAGCTGGCGGGCGAGCTCGCGGCGCTCTTGATCGGTCGAGGTCTGCCGTGAGCGGAGCGACACACCGGATGCGCTGCATCGTCTTGCTCTCGATGGGGATCGCGATCCTCTCGCTCGCCCCCGGATGTGGCGGCTACTCGTACGTGTACCGCTCGCCCGTCGAGCGACCGCTCGAGGGGATCTCGCGCGTCGGTGTGCGCGTCGAGGCGCACACCTTCCGCGACCAAGAGGCGCTCGGTCGCACCTTCAGCGCGCAAGAGGACGCGCTCGTCGCGTGGCTCGGGCGCGAAGGTCGCGCGCTCACGTTCGTGTCGCTCACGGGTCAGGAGGACGCCTCGATCGTCGTGCGCCTCGAGCTCGAGCCTCGCATCGATCACCCCGATCCCTACGCGGTACGCACGGGCAGCCTGCGGATCGCGGTGCGGATCACGATCCACGCGCGCGGCGAGCGCGTCGCGATCGTCGAGGGCACGGCGAGCACGGAGATCCTGGCGTTCCACGGCCTCCTCGACCCCGACATCGGGCGCACGTTCGAGCGCATCGCGCACCGCATCTCGCGCGTGCTCGAGGACCTGGGCGTTCCGCGACGCTGACCCATGCATCAGGGCGACGCTGCGTGTGGCACCCTCGGTCTCGTGCTCCGCAAGCCCACGGTGATCGAGCTCCGCGACGGCTACGTGCTCGTCGCGATGTTCGGTCGACTCGCGAGTGTCGAGGCCGTGCACAAGGAGCAGCGCGCGATCGAGCGCGCGTGTGTCGCGCGTGCGGATCGGCGGATGCTCTTCGACAACCGCGGCACCGAGGCACCGGACGAGGCGATCCGTCGCGCGATGTTCGACTGGGCCGCCGCACGCTTCGATCGCGTCGCGTTGCTGCTCGAGTCGGAGATCGGCGCGGTGCGAACGAACATGTCCGCGCTCTCGCAGCGCGCCTCGCTCCGCGCGTTCCACGACGAGGCCGACGCGATCCGCTGGCTCATTCGCTGAGACGACGAAGCCCGCGCGTGATCGCTCACGCGCGGGCTCCCTTCGAGATCGGATCGTTCGAGCCTCAGGGCACGACACGCCGCGCGAGCGCGACGATGCGGTTCGTCGTTCCGACCGGATCGTTGCTGCCGATGCCGCTCGGCGTGGTGAGCGCGCCGGTCGTGAGGTTCACGTCGTAGATCGACGAGAACGTCGCCGAGCTGTCGCGCACCACGGCGACTGCGGAGTTCGTCGCGCCCCAGACGTCGAAGCTCGCCTCGGCGGTCAGGTCGAGGCCGCTGGCGAGAGCGAATCCACCGATCTCAGTGACGACACCACAGTTCGGGTTCGCGACCGAGGCGGGACACGCACCACCCGCTCCGGGCGCACCACCGATGCGCACGAGGCGATCGAGGTTCGTGTCGAGCGCGTAGAGCGTCGTGGGTGTGGTGCCGTCTTCGTCGGCGTTGTCGTAGGCCGCCGCGCTGAGGCCGAGCACGGTCGCAGGCGGCGTCGCTGCGTCGTTGATCGTCGCGTCGGTGAAGGTCGTGTATGCCGGATCGAGCAGCACCGGCGTGATCGACAGACGGCCGGGCGGAACGATGCGGAGGTTCTGTCCGTTGTCGCCGATCACGCGGAGGAGATCCGCCGCCGGGTTGAAGTCGACGGCATACGCGGTGGCGGTGAGACCACCGAACGCGACGCCGCTGGCGGGTGAGATCAGCGCCGAGCCCGACGCCACGATCGCGCGGGGGTTGGTGACGTCGAACGACAAGAGACGCGCGCCCGTGGCGCTCGCGTCGACGCGGCCGATGCCATAGAGCTTCGCCTGACCGGGGATCGTGGCGGGACGCGTGTCGAGGCCCACGATGCTCTCGCCTGCGAGCAGGCCCGTGAGCGTCGAGGTCGTGCAGAAGTTGCGAGGCGCCGCGCGGTTGAAGCTGACCATGCGGCCATCTTCGGTGACGCCCCAGTACTCACCCACGTCTTGCACGGTCGCAGCGTCCGCCGCGGGCGTGGGTGCCGCCACGTCGAGCAGCGACTCGCTCGGGAGCAAGCCCGTGATCGCGCGGGCGCCCGAGGCGAGGCCGGTCGTGAGATCGATGTCGTAGAGCTGCGTCGTCAGGCCGACGGTCAGCGTCGCGATGGCCGCGTTGCCCAGGCGCATGTCCGCGCCGACCGTCGTGACGACGTCGAAGCCCACCGCCTCCGACGCATCGAGGCCGAGGCCCGTGCCCACGTCGGTCAGCGTGCCCGCGTTCGGCGGGTTCTGGAGGCGCAGTCGATCGCTGGCCGTGTCGATCACGAAGAGCTGCGTGCGGCACGTGTCGTCGTGACTGTTCGTGTACGCCGCGGAGGCGACCGTCGTCGTCGCGGGGTTCAGGGTGCCGTCCACCGTCGCGGCGGCCGTCGTGACGTTCACGCGCAGGTTCTGCCCCGTGTCGCTGACGATGCGCAGCGCATCGGCGGCGGGGTTGAAGTCGATGCCGAAGCGCGTGCCCGCGAGCGCGACCGAGAGGGTCTGCGGTGAGCTCGCCACGCCGCTCGGCACGGCGACGGTGTAGAGGCGCCCCGCGTCGCTCGCGTCCTTGGTGAGCGCGTAGAGCGCGCCCGTGCGCGGACGGAAGTCGATGCCCACGATCGTCTCGCCCGTGCCGATGCCCGTGATCGTCTCGACCGTGCGCACCTCACCGGTCGCGCGAACGAACGATGCGAGGCGGCCCGTCGACGTGAGGCCGTAGGTGTCCCCCGGCGGGATCACCGCTGCGTCGAGCGCAGCATCGCTCTCGGAGAACGCATCTGCCTCGACGAACGCGTCGTCGGCCGAGAACGCGTCGACCGTCGAGAATGCGTCGACGGGCGTGCCCGTGTCGCGCGCCTCGTCCCCGCTGTCGGCCATCGCAGACGCATCGCGTCCCGCGTCCGCGACGACCATCGGATCGTCACCGCATCCCGCGGCCGACAGGCCCAGCACGCTCACCATCACGCCGAGTGAATTCCATCGCATTCGAGGTCCTCCTGATACAAAGGTCGAGTCGGGGCTACGCCCTGCGATCGCCTTTGGATCACGGCGGATCCGCATCTCTCGCGTGCTCCACGTTCGGCGACGTGCACGCACGACGCGGCGCCGTATCCACTGCCCCCTTCGATGCGGAGCGAGGTCACGCGCGACGCGAGGATGGCAGCGCCGTGATCGTCAGTCGTCGATGACGACGCTCCGCTCATGAGCAGAGAGAACGATCTCGCCACTCGAGGACGTGATCACGAGGCTCACGGTCGAGGGGATGGCGAAGTCGTGTGCTCGGAGTCGACGGAGCCGACGGTGAGAGGTCACGGCTCCGCACTGGTGAGCGGCACCTGATGGACGTCGACGCGAGTTCGGCCGCCTAGCGCTTCGGTCCACGACTACGCTCTCCGGCATGGAGCGAAGAGACGATCTCGCGATGGCCGACACGGCACACGCGCTCGGCGTGGCGAGCACGGCGGCCGACACGCACGACGACTCGGGCCGTGCGAGCCCGCTCGACATCGACTGGTCCGACGCGCGCTACGAGCGCCTGGAGACGCTGGGCCGCGGCGGCATGGGAGAGGTGGAGCTCCTCCGCGACAAGCGCATCGGTCGCGACGTCGCGCGCAAGCGGATGCACCGGGAGCTCGAGTCGGCCGCGGGCGGCGTCGCGATCGTCCGCTTCCTGCGAGAGGCCACCGTCCAAGGGCGCCTCGAGCATCCGTCCATCGTGCCCGTCTACGACCTCGAGCGAACCGGCGAGGGCACGACGTTCACGATGAAGCGAATCCGCGGCGAGACGCTCGCGACCGTGCTCGGACGTGGTCTCGTGCGCGACGAAGCGCGCGCCCTCGGCGCCTCGGGCGGATCGACGGGGACGAGCGGCGGCCCTCGCAAGTGGACGCTGCGCGCGGTGCTCGGTGCGTTCGTGCAGGTCACGCGCGCGGTGCACTTCGCTCACACGCACGGCGTGGTGCATCGCGACCTCAAGCCCGCGAACATCATGCTCGGCGAGTTCGGCGAGGTGTACGTGCTCGACTGGGGCCTCGCGAAGACGCGGACGGAGGGGACGATCGACAGCGCCTCGTTCGGTGAGCGTCTCACCGCACCGCCGGCCGATCCGTACGCGGCGATCTCCGCGTCCTCGGCGCCCACGCCGAGCTCCATCGAAGCCGCCACGGAGGCCGGCTCCTTCCTCGGCACGCTGGGCTACACCGCGCCCGAACAGATCATCGATGCGGCAGGCGTCGATGCGCGCGCCGACGTGTACGCGCTCGGCGCGATCCTCTTCGAGATCCTGGCAGGTGAGCCGCTCCATCCGCGCGTGAACCCAGCGCAGCTCCTCGCCGCGACGCTGACGGAGGTGGACGTGCCCGCGCGCTTGGGCGAGCGGGCGGCCCCCGAGCTCGTCGAGCTCGTCAGCCGCGCGGTGTCGATCGCGCGCGACGCGCGCCCCGCCGATGCAGGCGCGGTGGCCGACACGATCCAGAGCTACCTCGACGGCGATCGCGATCTCGTGCTGCGTCGCGCGCTCGCCAAGGAGCACCGCGATCGCGCGGCGACGCTCGCGACCCGTAGCGACAAGGTCACGCTGAACGATCGCAAGCGTGCGCTGGCAGAGGTGGGCCGCGCGCTCGCGCTCGATCCCGGCGATCCAGCCTCGATGCGCCTGCTCGTCTCCTTGCTCGAGTCGCCACCGAACGACGTGCCGGACGAGGTGAGGTCTGCGCTCAGCTCGCGCGAGTCCGTTCGACGTGCAGCCCTCGCCTCGCGCGGCGCACTCAGCTGGTTCGCGGCACTGGCGATGGTGCCGGCGATGGTGCTCATGGGCGTGCGCAGCTGGGCGGCGGTGCTGGGCTTGAGCGCGATCGCGTCCGCGGGCGCTGTGCACGCGATGCGCGCATCACGCACCGTCGAGTCCCACATCCCGCCCGCCGCGATGCTGAGCGGGGCCGTGTTCATCGCGCTCTTCTCGTCGATCTTCGGACCGCTGTGGCTCGGCACGATGGCAGCGCTCGCGTGCCTCGTGCCGTGGCTCACCGTGGGCGCGCCCTCGCAGCGCTGGCAGGCGATCGGCTTCGCAGCCTCGGGCGTGCTCGCTCCGCTCGCGCTCGAGGCGCTCGGGATTCTGCCCGCGCAGTACACGATCGAGGAAGGCCGCTTCGTGATCGCGCCGATGCTCCTCGACTTCGCGCCCTACCCGACGTTCGTGTTCCTCGGCCTCACGTGCCTCCTCGTGTTCTTCATCGTCGCGCAGTTCGCGACGAGCTTCCGCGACGAGGTCGACCGCAGCGAGACGAGCCTGCGTCTGCTCGCGTGGCAGCTCCGGCAGCTCGCACCCGAGGGCGAGCAGGGCAGCTGAGCGCCACGCGGGTTTCCTCGCGCGCCAGGGGCGACGGCTGGTACGCTGTTGGCGCCCGTCGCTCGCGTGCGTCGAGTCACGAGCCCTCCGATGACGAACCGACGCGACACGCAAGACCTCCCGGTGCTCACGTTCGAGTGGGCTCTGGCGAGCTCCGACGGCTCGTACCCGCTGACTGACGAGGTCAACCGCATCGGGCGCGCGCTCGACTGCGAGATCGTGCTCGAGGACGCGTCGGTCTCGCGACACCACGCGACGATCACGTTCGTCGGCGACAGGCCACGCCTCGAGGACGCCGGCAGCCGACACGGCACGACGGTCAACGGCCAGAAGATCGAGGCGGCCGCGCCGCTCAAGCACGGCGACCGTGTGGGCATCGGGGGCGTGATGCTCGTCGTCTCGGATCTCCGGCGCGTCGAGCGTGCACAGCGCGAGACGCTGCAGATCCCCGCGCTCAACGTCGCCGAGGCCGTGCGCACGCTGCGGAGCATGCCGACGACAGGCGAGCATGACCCGGTGTCCGCGATGCTGTCCGAGATCCAGCTCCTGGTGGACGCGGGTGAGGGCGAGCGCGCGGCCTCGCTGATCGCGGGCCTGCTCAAGAACTGGAGCGGGCAGGCGAACAGCGCCGCGATCGACGAGGGCACGCTGCGCCGCGGCTCCACCGCCATCCTCCGCGCGGTCACGGGCGATCACGCGGAGTGGGTGGATGGCCTCGTCGCGCTCCACCGCCGACGCGGCGTGCTCATGCACGCGAGCACGCTCGATCAGCTCGAAGCCGCGGCGCTGCGTGCACCGAACATCGATTGGACCGCGCTCGCGAGCTACGCGCAGTGGCTCAGCAGCTCGGGCGTCGCAGGGCAGCGCGGCGAGTACGGACGCTACTGCCTCGAGCGGCTCGCGCAGATCCTCCGCGCACGCGCGGCCTGACCCTCGGCCACGAGGGCTCGTGGCGCAGGTGTTTCAGGACGCGTCGTCGTCGTGCGACCGTCTCGGTCATGGGCGACAGACACTCCGCGCTGCTCTTGCTCGTCTGCCTGCCGATCGGGGCGTGCGAGCCGAACGTGATCCACGGGCTCGATGCGCGCTCGATCGATGCCGACGAGCGCACCGACGCGCGCGACGACGACGCGCGCTCGCTCGAGCTCGATGCGCCGAGCCCCACCGAGGACGCGACCGTCGCGCCGGACGTGATCGAGCGGCGAGACGACGCGAGCATCCCCAACACGGTCTTTCCCCGCGCGCTCGGCTGCACCGCGCGAACGCTCGCGATCGTCAGCGCGACGAACACCGGCACGAGCACCTGGACGAGCGAGGGAGGCCACGGCGTCGAGCTGCTCGAGGCCTCGCCTCTTCACGCCAGCCCCGCGCGCACCGTGCTCGCGGCAGGGGAGAGCGTCGCGCCTGGAGAGAGCCACGACTTCCTCGTGTCGCTCGAGGGCAGCGGTGTGGCGATGCACCACGCGACCTCGTGGCAGATGGCGAGCGACGCGACCGGCCGCTTCGGTCCGCGCATCGACGCAGAGATCGACGTGTACTGCGACAGCCCGCGCGTCGAGGACTTCGATCTCGGCGCCGTCACGATCGTCTCGAGCCCCGACGTGCGCGGCTTCGCGGTCACCTCGCGCGTCACCTCGCTCGCGTTCGCACCGGGCACGATCTCGATCGATCACAGCCTGCGCGGCAGCTGGCCGCCCGTCGTCATCGCCGACGACGGCACGACGCAGGAGGCCACGATCTGGGTCTTCTTCCACATCGGCGGGCAGTGGTACGCGACGGGCGGCGAGCGTCTGCGCCCCGATCAGACGACGAAGATGCTCGACGGGCCGTCGATGATCGGGCGCGAGTGGCTCTACGATCCGGGCCGGTGGGGTGTGATGACGGGCTACGTGCCGAGCCCCGGTGATCTCGTGGGCTTCATGGTCGTCGCGGGCTCGACGCGCTCGGACGATCACGTGATCGATCGCGAGCGCACCGGCGTGGTGCTCGTGCGCTTCCCCGAAGACGGCGTGCCCACGAGCTACCCGCCCTTCGCGTGGGAAGAGCCCATGCCGTGATCCGCAGCGCCTCGCGGGGCTGCGGACCGCGGCCCTGCGCTCACGCGTTCGTGGCGAGACCGACGGGGCACGACACGCCCGTGCCGCCGAGGCCGCAGTAGCCGTTCGGGTTCTTCGCGAGGTACTGCTGGTGGTAGCCCTCGGCGTAATAGAAGGGCCCTGCGTCGAGGATCTCGGTCGTGATCGCAGGGTGCCCAGCTTTGCTGAGCTCGGCCTGGTAGGCGTCCTTGCTCGCGACCGCGGCGCGCCGCTGCGCGTCGTCGTGAACGTAGATCCCGCTCCGGTACTGCGTGCCGCGATCGTTGCCCTGACGCATGCCCTGCGTCGGGTCGTGGCTCTCCCAGAACGTCTTGAGGATCGTGTCGAGCGCCACGGCCTTCGGGTCGTACACGATGCGCACGACCTCGTTGTGGCCCGTCTTGCCCGAGCACACCTCTTCGTAGGTGGGGTTCGGCGTGTAGCCCGCCGCATAGCCCACGGCCGTCGTGTACACGCCCGGGAGCTGCCAGAACTTTCGCTCCGCGCCCCAGAAGCAGCCCATGCCGACGTCGATCACGGCCATCCCCTCGGGGAACGGCGGCACGATGCGGTGGCCCGACACGAAGTGCTTCTCGGGCACGTCCATCGGGCTCGCGCGTCCCGGCAGCGCCTGGTCAGGGGTGGGCATCACTGTCTTCTTGTTCTCGCCGAAGAGCCACATGCGCGGGAGCATCGACCGCAATCGGCGCACCGGCAACCGCCCGCCCTGCGAGGTCGCCCGCGTCGATGGACGTGAGCGCGCGCACCGCGCGGACCCGCCACCTTTGACGAGAGCGCGCGGATTGGTCGACCCTCGTCGCATGGCATCGCGCGCTGTCTTGGCCCTCTCGCTCCTGCTCTCGCTCACGATCGGCTGCGATCCGGACGACGGCGGTGGTGGCCGGAGGCGCGACGCCGGGCGACCGGGCGAGCAGATGTTCCAGTGCCTCGACACGCTCGACAACGACATGGACGGCCTGCCCGACTGTGCGGATCCGGACTGTGCGGCAGTCGCCGGATGCGAGGGCGTCGACGCTGGTGCGCTGCCGGACGTGGGCCCTCCGCGCGACGTGGGCATCGAGGCGTGCGAGTCGCGGAGCGTCACGACGGACAACCAGATCCAGCCCGTCGACATCGTGTGGGTCATCGACAACTCGGGCTCGATGGACGGCGAGCGCGACATCATCCAGTCGAACCTCGAGAGCTTCGCGCGCACGATCGGCGACGCAGGCATCGACTGGCACGTGATTCTGATCACGAGCGCCGGCTTCGTGACGGTGCCCCCGAGCCTCATGGCCGACACCGAGCGCTTCCTCTACGTGGGCGACGACGTGCAGTCGAACGAGCCGCTCCAGGCGGCCATCTCGAACTTCTCGTCCTACCAGGACTTCCTGCGCCCCGCGGCCTACCTCCACCTGATCTTCACGACCGACGACGAGAGCGCGCTCGATGCCCCGAGCTTCCGCACGATGATGCGCGGCCTCACGCGTCAGTCGTTCCGCGCGCACGTGATCGCCTCGCCGCCCGGCTCGCGGCACTGCATGGGCTTCTGCCTCGACGGCTGCACCGGCCCCAACGGCGACGCGGCGGACAACGGCGACGAGTACTGGAGCCTGGCCACGCTCACGGGCGGCAGCTCGTACTCGATCTGCACCTCGGACTGGAGCGCGCTCTTCCGCGACCTCACCCGCGCCATCGCCGTCGTGCGTCCGCTACCGTGCAGCTACGACATCCCCGAGCCGCCCGACGAGATGACGTTCGATCCGTTCCTCGTGAACGTCGATCTCACGCGCGGCGACGGATCGACCTCGCGCCTCCCCTACGTGGGCAACCCCGACGGCTCCGTGGTCTGCCCGGCCGACGGCCTGGGCTGGTACTACGACGATCCAGCCGACCCGAATTCGATCCAGCTCTGCGGCGACGTCTGCGAGTCGATCGCGGACGACGACGGCGCGCGCATGGACATCGCGTTCGGCTGCGACACCGTACTGATTTAGTCGAGGGCCCGAGGAGCCGCGCAACGCCGCGCGGACTCACTCGGAGACGAGGGCGTCGAACATGAGGCCTGCGGCGATGCCCACGACGAGGTCGTAGGCGAGCAGGATCTTCACCCACGCGATCACCTCGACCTCGTTGCCCCCGAGGAGCTCGCGGGTCGCGACGACAGCGCTCAAGAGCACCGGCGTGATCAACGGAAAGAGCACGACCGACAGCATCAGATCGCGCGCGCTCGTCTTCACCGTCATCGCGCCGAAGAGCGTGCCTGCGAGCACGATGCCGAGCGTGGCGAGGCCGAGCACCCCGAGCAGACCGCCGAGCACGTCGAGGAAATCGACGTGGTAGAGGAGCGCGACGAGCGGCACGAGGAGGACCTCGACGAGCGCGAGGAACGCGAGCGTGGAGATGGCCTTGCCCACGTAGATCGCGAGGCGCGGGATCGGCGCGACCAGGAGCGCGCGCATCGCGTCCTGCTCGCGCTCGCGCGCCCAGCTCCGCGAGATCGCGAGCACCGCGGAGAACGCGACCGCCGTGTAGAGCACGCCCGGCGCGACGTTGCGCGAGAACGCGTCGTCCACGAAGAACGAGAGCGACGTGAGCGTCGCGATGAGCAGCGCGAAGAAGCCCGTGGAGATGGTGATCTCGCGGGTGCGGAGCTCGATGGTCAGATCCTTCTTCGCGATCGCGATCGACGCGGACACGAGGCTCATGCCGCCTCCTCCACGCGCCCACGCGACAGGCGCACTCGGCGCGTCGCGATCGCGTCGGCGAATCCTGTGTCGTGCGTGACGACCACGACGATCGCACCGCGCGCGCGCTCGTCGGCGACGGCCTGGACGAGGCGCTGGGTGCTCGAGGCATCGAGGCCGGTGGACGGCTCGTCGAGGAGCACGAGGCTCGGACGATGCAGGAGGGTGCGCGCGATCGCGAGGCGCTGGAGCTGTCCACGCGAGTACGTGCGCGCGGGACGATCGGCGAACGCGCCGAGCTCGAAGCGATCCCGCAGCTGGGCGATGCGCGGGCCCATCTCGGCGTGCGGCAGGCCGTACAGCGCAGCCGTGAGCGCGAGGCTCTCGAGCGCGGTGAGGTCGGGGTAGACGAGCGCCGCGTGAGCGAGCACGCCCACGGTGCCGCGCAAGGTCGCCGCTTCCTCGCGCGCGTCGAGCTCGCCGAAGCGCAGGGTGCCGCGCGAGGGACGCACGAGGAGCGACAAGAGACCGAGCAGCGTGCTCTTGCCCGAGCCGTTGGGGCCCTCGACGACAGTGACCTCGCTCGCCGCGAGCGCGATGTCGACCCCCGCGAGCGCGCGCGTGGGCCCATACGTCTTCACGAGACCGCGGCCCTCCACGCGCGTGTAGCGAGGGCGATCGACGTCGGGTCGAGCGTCGGACGGAGCGACGGGCACGACGCCCTGTCTAACACGGAGGTCAGGAGCGGCGGCGTCGACGATGCTACCTTCGTCGACGATGACGGTCGGCCTGCGCGTGACGGCGTGCCTCGCGCTCTCGATGTCGGTCGGCGCGTGCGGACGCGCGCTGTACACGCCGATCGAAAGGAGCCCCGACGCCGCGCTCGATGCGCCCGGCCTCGACGCGTCGGCCATCGATGCCGCGACGCTCGACGCACCGGGGCTCGATGCGCCGGCGGCCGACGTGCTCGATCTCGACGCGTTCGATCCCCTCGACGCGAGCGAGCGCGACGCACCGGCGGATCTCGACGCTGGCGGCTGGGTGCTCGACCCGCTCGGCCTCGCGTGCGCGCGCGCCGAGACGGGCCCGTTCATCGAGACCGGCCGGTTCACGACGCCGGGCCAGGCCTACGGCGTCTGGTTCCGCGAGCCCTTCGTCCTCGTCGCCGACACGACGGGCGGCTTCTCGACGTTCCGCTTCGATGGCACGTCGTTCACCATGCTCGGGCGCGTGCCCACGACGGGGTGGACGGAGGCGATCTGGAACCGCGGCGACGACATCTTCGTCGCAGCGCCGGGCACGGGCCTCTCGGTGTTCCGCCTGGATGACGCGGGGACTCCGATCCCGATCGACGATGATCTCGTGGTCGGTGTCGAGGCGCGTCGAGGTTCCACGGCTGGGCCGTATGTCTACGTGCCGAGCGGCGGCGACGGCCTCCTGGCCTACACGTTCGAGGCCGACGTGCTCACGCCGGTCGGGGCCGCCCTGCCGACCACGGCGTGGTCGCAGGGCACGTGGGCCGACGCGCTCGGTCGCGTCTACCTCGCCGACGGTGGCTCGCTCCGCGTGGTGTCGTTCGACGGCACGACCTTCACCGAGATCGATGCCGATGCGTTGCCGGGCGCGGGTCGTGTGTGGGGCGGCGGACCTGTCGTGTACGTCGCGCACGGCGCGGGCGTGAGCGCGTACTCGTTCGACGGCAGCACGCTCACGTCGATCGCGACGTTCCCCACCGCGAGCAACGCGCGCGACGTGTGGAGCGACGGAGCGACAGTGTTCGTCGCCGCGGAGGACGCGGGTGTGTACGCGCTCTCGTTCGATGGCAGCGCCTTCACCCTGATCGATCGTGTCGACACCGACGGTGTGTCCCTCGGCCTCGTCGGGGACGGCCGTTACCTGTACGTCGGCGACCAAGTCGGAGGCATCAAGGCCTACGCGGGCTTCCAATGCCTCGAGCGCTCGACCAGCTGACGGAGACGCCAACAGCGCGAGCGGCGATGTGTGCGCGGCGCCGCAGGGGCGTGTCGGCCACGCCCCACTCGCGGGTGATCCACTGCGCAATGGAGCGGCATTCCGCGTGGGAATGGCGGCTGCAAACACCGCGGCCATGCCTCGCCTCGATGCACGCTTCGCCTGTCTCTTCGCCTCCGCTCTCTCGCTCGTCTTGGCGTCGTCCGCGGACGCGCAGGCGCTGGCCGTCACCGATGGGGTGACCGAGGCCGTCACCGACGACGAGGATCCCAGCGAGATCGATCGCCCCGAGCTCCCTCCGGGCATTCGTCCGCTGATCCGCGCGACCGATGGGACGCCTCTCGTGGTCGTGCGGGTGCGTACCGAGTCGAGCTGGTCGCGCGGCGCGCTGCGCCTTCGGCAGCGTGAGTGGCCCACGGTGGTCGAGCGATCGGTGTCGCGCCCCGCGCTGCCCGCCGACGTGCGCGCCGATCTCTCGCGTCTCTGGACGCTGTCGAACGAGCACGCGGTGGTGTGCTCGGCGCGCCTCGGCACGCCCCGCGTGGTGCGTCGCGTGAGCACGGAGCAATCGATCGTGTGGAGCGGCGAAGAGGGCGGCCGCCGCTGGAGCGATCGCGAGGTCGCACGGGCTGCGTGGGATCTCGCCGCCGGGAGCGAGCTGCTCGTGGCCCCGGTCATCAAGCTACACGGACGCTGCGGCGGCGCGCAGTGGGCGACGACCGAGATCCCGAGCTTCGGTGGTCAGCCGGTCGGCAACGAGTCGCGCGTGCTCGCCGCGTTCCGCGCACTGCCCGCGTACGTGGAGCTCGCGAGCGAGTGGGAGGGCGCGCGTGCGTACGATGCCGACCCGGCCGCGCTGCACTGGGACGATCGCAGCGGCGGTCAGCTGCGTCGCATGGTCGGCTTTGCGGTGGGCACGCGCCGCTTCACGCTCGTCGCGGCCGAGGGCAACGACGGCTGCGGTGAATTCGTCGGCAACCTGTGGGCGCTGTTCGAGCACACGGGCGATCGGGACGAGCCCGGGCGAGAGACGATCACGCTCGTCGCGAGCGATCGCACCTACGGCTACCTCCCGAGCGCGCTCGTCGATCTCGACGCCGACGGCGTGCCCGAGATGGTGGGCTTCCAACAATTCCACGCGCTCGCCACTGGCCTCAGCACCGACGTCACACCGCTCTTCCTCGGCTGCAACTGCTGAACCGTGGAGAGTCGGCAGGCCCGCCACCAGTCGACAGCTGACTTGACCCTTGGCGGTGGCGCCTCGACCATCGCGCGGTGGGCGAGCGAGAGCAGATCCGTCATTGCCGTACCTCGATCGCGAGGAGGTTCGTGTTGGCGTCGATCGCCGCGCTCGCGGTCGCCTGCGGGGCTCCCCCGCGAAGCAGAGTGCTCGCGCCGATCGATGGGCTGATACCTAGCGTCGACGCCATGACGATCGAGCTGCCGCGCGTGGAAACCTTCACGCTCGCGTGCGGGCTCGAGGTTCGTGTCGTGACACGGGCCGAGGCGACCACGAGCCACGTCGCTCTCCTTGGCTCGCCTGGCGCCGTCACACGCCATCCACGGGTCGCGATTCTCCGCCTGCTCGCGCGAGTGATGTCCCGGGCGCTCGAGGCGGAGGTATCTATCGGTCGCTCGGGCTTCTTCGTCACGCGCGATGTGCCGGGCGGCGATGCGGTTCGCTTCGCGATCGAAGCACTCGCCGCAGCGGAGCACGCGGGCCTGACGCCACGTGCGCTGTTCGAGGTGAAGGCAGAGCTCGAGCACGAACGAGTGGTCCTTGGACGGGTGATGAACGAGTCGCGCGCCCGACGACTCTTCGGCGCGAACTCGCTCGAGTGGTCGCTCGCCGAACGATCGCGGGAAGTACCTGAACCCAGCGTCGATAGCCTGCGAGAGACTCTCCGCGAGCAGCTCGCGCCCGCGCGGACCCGCCTCGTCATCGTCGGCCCCGAGGCGACGGCCGCTGTTCGCGACGCACTGGAGGCAGCGTTGGCGGATGCACCTGTTGCGAGCAACGAGGTCCCGCCGCACCTCGCATCCGAGTCTCCCCGCGTGCTCGCACCGAGCCCTCAGCTCCACGCGTTCGAGACGGTCCCGTCCTCGACGCGGGTGCGAATGACGGCGATCGGACCGTCCTCGTTCGACGCAGACGCGCCGGCGTTCGAGCTGGTCTTCGCCCTCCTCACCGACGCGCGCGCGAGCCGCCTGCGGCGCACCCTCGACGTCGCGCGAGGCTTCGACGATTTCTCGCGGCTCCGCCCTGCAGTCGGGCATTCGGTGGCGACGGTGGAGTTCCCCGTCAATCCATCTGACCTCGCGCCTTCGATCGAGATCTCGATGTCCGAGCTCGATAGGCTCACCCACGCGGATCGTATCGATCCGAACGAGCTCGCGATCGCACGCCACGCCGCGATGACTCGCGAGCGGACTCGCTTCGACGAAGGGAGCGCGCTCGCGCGCGCGGTCCACGAAGCGGCAGCGAGCGACCTCGAGCTCGAGGCTTACGCTGCGCGCTTCGAGGCGATGAGGCGTGTCACGGCGGAGGATGTTGCCGCGGTCGTCCAACGGCACCTCGCGCCGGAGCGTGTCGCCTTCGACGTGGCGAACGACGTCGAGACGCTCTCGCACCTTCCGACGCTACCGGGCGGTCAGCGCATCAGCCGTCGTTTGCCCTGACCGCGCCCTCGCCGGTCGCACGATCAGCCGCCAGGGCGCGCTCGAAGAACACGAAGCCCATCGGGATCATCGACGTGATGAAGCCCAGCCACGTGAGGGCGCCGGGCCACTTCTCGCGTCGCGCTGCGAGCGCGAGCACCACGAGCCACGCGAGGAAGAGAAGGCCGTGCACGCCGCCCAGGATGCGCACCGGCAGCGGCTCGCCGAGGCCGTGCTTGATCGGCATCGCGACGAACACCAGCAGCACGAAGGACAGGCCCTCGAGGCGCGCGACCCACTTCACGACGCTCGGTGGAAAGGTCGATGCGCTCATGGGCGGAACACCATCAGCGCGAGCGCGACGACGAAGCCGAGCGAGCCGGCCATCGAGAGCGCACGCGACTTGTCGGGCACGAGGTGCGCTTGGGCCAGCGTCGCCCAGATCGCGATCGAAGACGCGATGACCGCGCCCACGATCCAGCGCGAGACGAGCGAGTCGCCGCGCGTCGTGGCGAGCACGGTGCCGAGGATCCACGTGAGCACGAAGCCTGGCGCCGCGTGGCGATCGGCCCAGCGACGGCGCGTCTCACGATCCGTCGCGCTGAAGGTGCCCACGATGCCGGCGAAGAACGCAGCGACCGCGATGAATTTCAGGAAGCGGTAGACGAGGAGCGCGCTCAGCACGCGGCGTGGATACCTCGACCTCGTCGTTCGCCGAGCGATCCGACACACGACTTCACGTTTCGTGGCAGACCACGCACCTCGTGAGCGTCTCGGTCTACGTCCATTTCCCGTACTGCCTGCGCAAGTGCCCGTACTGCGACTTCAACTCGTACGGCACGGGACGCGAGGACGTGCCCCACGAGGCGTACGGAGACGCTGTGCTGCGCGAGCTCGCGTGGCGTCTGCCTGCCGTCGCCGATCGCACGCTCGCCTCGATCTTCTTCGGAGGCGGCACGCCCTCGTTGTGGGAGCCCACGCAGATCGGTCGCGTCATCGACGCGATCCGGAGCGCGTTCCCGTCGCAGCGTGACGACGTGGAGGTGACGGTCGAGTGCAACCCCACCTCGCTCGACCGTGCGCGCGCGGCGGCGCTGCGCGAGGCCGGCGTGGGTCGCGTGTCGGTCGGTGTGCAGTCGCTCGATGCGGAGCGCCTCGCGTGGCTCGGTCGTCTCCACGACGCCGAGGGTGCTCTCCGTGCGCTGCGCGAGGCCTCGCTCGAGATGCCGCGCGTGAGCGGCGATCTGATGTTCGGCATGCCAGGACAGGCGCCGAGCGCGTTCCTCGCCGATCTCGAGCGCGTGCTCGAGACGGGCGTGCGTCACGTATCGGCGTACGCGCTCACCATCGAGCCGGGCACGCAGTTCGGCGAGCTGCACAAGAAGGGTCGCCTGCCGATCGCGACCGACGACGCGTATGCCGACACCTTCCTCGCCATCGAGGAGCGCCTCGGGCGCGCGGGCCTCCAGCACTACGAGGTCTCGAACTACGCGCGACCCGGGGAGGAGGCGCGACACAACGAGCACTACTGGCGCGGCGGTGCGTACGTCGGCGTGGGCGCGGGCGCCGTGGGATGCGTGGACGATCGAGCGTCCAAGGTGAGCGAGCGATGGCGGAGCGAGCCGCTTCCCTCGCGCTACCTCGAGACGAGCGGCGGTGACGCGGTGACCACGTGGCGCGAGACGCTCTCGCCCGCCGATCGTGTGCGCGAGGCGCTCATGCTCGGTCTCCGCACACGATCGGGTGTGTCGATGACCGAGGTGCAGGAGAGGACCGGGCTCGATCTGCGCGAGGGACGTGAGCGCGCGATCGAGCGACGCACCTCACGCGGAGAGCTCGTGATCGACGGTGACGTCCTGCGCGTGCCCCACGCGAAGTGGCTGTCCCTCGACGCGATCGTCACGGACCTCTTCTGAGTTGGCCTGGGTCGAGAGACCTCCGGCCTCTCGAGCTCTCCGTCGCTCGATCGTCGAAGACTCCTCCTCGCTCCTGCTCCAGGGGGAGCTGCGCTCCCCCGCCGCATGGCGCCCCCATTCTTTCTCGGTCTCTGAGAGTCGCACCCTGATCTGATCAGGGGACTTCGACGCGAACGCCTGTCACCCAGAGGCGCACGTCCATCGTCGTGAAGTTCGCGAAGAGGCCCGCGACGAGCAGCGTCACCGAGCGCAGCGCCCCACCCGTGTCCTCGACGGCGAACGCATACGCGTCGAGGTCCATGAGGCTGTAGCTGCCGTCCGCGAGGGTCATCGTGCTCGGGCCGAGCGAGTCGAGCATGCCCCCGTCGTCGTAGCCGGGGACGACCTCGAGCTCGCGGGTGAGCGCGCGGAGGATGATGCCCGCCGCGTCCACGGTGACGAGCGCGTAGCCGCCTCGCAGCGGTGCGGCGGCGAGCGTGGTGGCAGCGCTTCCGCCCGGTGTGGGCAGGAACACCATCGCCTCGCTCGTGCACGCGGAGGGCTCGGGGCACGAGATCGTGTGCAGCGTGGTGGAGGGTCCGTTCGGGACGGCCACCATCGCCTCGGTGCGCACGAGGTGCTGCTGCGCGATCACCGGCGGCGCGCTCGAGGTGTCGAGGAAGCCGAGACGCTCGTAGCTCGTGCGCAGCATCGCGCCCTCCTCGCGGAGGCGCATCATCGTGCTGCCTTCGGTCTCGGGATCCCAGATCAGAGCGAAGTCGGGGAGCGCGCGGATCGCGAGCACGTCCGAGGTGAACAACGACGAGGTCGGATCGCTCGACGCGACGCGCGCACCGACGTCGAGCGCGGTGAGGAAGGGATCGCCCGCCTCGTAGCGAACGGGATCGATGCCCGTCGCCAGCCGCTCTCGCTCGCGCACGAGGTAGCGGAGATCTTGATCGGGGCCGACAGTCCGTGAGCCGCCCGTGATCGCGGCTTGGCCGAACGTGTAGACGCCGTGACCACCGACGCCGAGCGTGCGGTCGTACGACGCGGGCGCGCTGCCCTCGGTCCACGTCCAGCCCGCCTGCGTCACGGGCGCGTCCTCGGTGCGCGCGCGGATCGCGAGGCCGCGCACGACGGCGCCATCCTCCATGAGCGCGAGGTCGATCAGGTTCGTGGCCGACGCGAGGTCGCTCGAGCGATCGGTCGCCTCGCTCGGCGCATCACCGGGGAAGCGGAAGATGCGCGCGACCCCGTTGCCATCGACGGTGCCGACGTAGCCCACGCCGCGGCCGTCCGCGTCGGAGCGCCCGGTGAGGGTCACGCCGATGGGCGCGAGCCTCGATCCGGCGACGAGGTCGCGCGCAGGCATCGGCGCCGAGGTCCAGGCGCCGAGAACTCGTACGGTCTGCGACAGCGACGGGCTGAGGGTGAACGCGTTCGCCAGGCGCGTCTGCGCGCCGCGCGGGCCCGCGTCGTAGCCGACGATGTGGGCATCGGGCACCTCCACGCGCCCTGCGTCCGCGCGTGGGCCTGCATCGACGCGGCCGTTCTGCATGCGCTCGTTGCACAGCCCCTCGGCACAGCGACCGTCGGGCGGCGAGCAGTCCGAATCGTCTTCGCACTGGGTGCGGCACTCGTCGCTGAAGCAGGTGAGCCCGTCGGTGCAGTCGTCGGTGCTCGTGCACTCCTCCTCGTCCGGCAAGGAACATCCGTACTCGCCCATCTCGGCGAGGCAGCGCCGTCCGACCGGGCACCCCGACTCGCACGACGGGCGGCACCGACCGTACGTGCAGATCGAGCCAGAGAAACAGCCCAGGTCGTCGGTGCAGGCCGAGCCGTCGGGCATCGCCGTCGAGACGGGCTCGGTGCACGTGCCCGAGGTGCACGAGTCACCCACGCAGTCGCTTGCGTCCTCGCACGTCGTGCGGCACTCGCCGCGCTCGCACGACAGGCCGCCTGCGCAGTCGGACTCCGCCCGGCACGTGTCCTCGGCCTCGAGGGAGCAGACGTCGTCACCGCCGTCGCCGGCGATGCAGCGACGTCCCACCAAGCAGTCGCGCGAGGTGTCGCAGTCCGTGCGGCAGACGCCGTACGCGCACGTGAGGCCGGTGCGACAGCCCACGAGCGAGCCGCGGCCGGGGCGCTCACAGGGCCCGCCGAGCTCCGAGATCTGCCTGCCCGGACAGCCGGCGACCCAGAGCCCGAACGCGACGACACACGACGAAACGAAGAGCGAGTCGGAGGAGAAGCGCATGCCGCCATGATGGCAGAGGTCCGCGCGCGTCGGCAGCGGTGTGTCGGAGCCGCGGCGAGAGTTTCCTCCCGCTCACCGTTCGCGATATCGTCGGCGCTGCTCGATGGCCCGCGCGGTGCAGTCTCTCCGACGTCTCGTCGACCTCCCTCGCGGGGTCTCGCTCCTCGTCGGGGTCTGGGGGATCGTGATCGCGACGACGATCGCCGCTCCCCTCGCCGCCCAGGATCGAGAGCCGCCTCAAGAGGCGATGGAGTTCTTCGAGCGCGCGCGCGAGGCCTACCGCGAGGGCCGCTACCCCGACGCCGCGGAGGATCTCGAGCGCGCGCTGGTGCTCGATCCGAACGCGCCCGCGCTGCTCTTCAACCTCGGCCGCGTCTACGAGCTGATGGGCCGCTACGACGACTCCATCGGCGTGTACATGCGCCTGCGAGCGGTGACGCCGACGACGGAGACCGAGGAGCTCGCGCGGACCGAGCAGATCCTCGAGCGCCTCCGAGGCGCGCGTGAGCACGCCGCGCCGCCGCCCAGCGTCGAGACCGTGGGTACCATCGAGCAGGGGCCGACCTTCGTGCGCGAGCGCGGCGTCGCCGACGTGCCGTTCTGGGCGACGTTGATCGCGGGCGGCGTGGTGGTGATCGGCGCCGCGATCTGTGGAGGCCTCGCGCTCTCCTGGCACGGGAGCCTCACGGGCCGCGTGCTGGGCGAGAACGGCTACACCCACGGCAACTACCTCTCCGACCTGAGCACGGCGCAGACGCTGGGCCTGGTGGCCGACGTGGCAGGCGGTGTGGGCGGAGCGACCATCATCGCGGCCCTCCTCCTCTTCGGTCTGCGTGAGCGCGTCTACGAGCAGTGGCCCACCGCGGGAGGCGAGGCGTCCGCGAGCGTCGAGCTGACGATCGGTCCGCTCGGCGCGGGGCTGACGGGGACGTTCTGATGCGCCGCCTCGTCCGCACGTCCGCTGCGCTCCTGACGATGTCGATGGGCTTCGCCATCGCATCGTGCAGCGCGATCGTCGCCGATGCGCCCGACGAGATCTTCTGCGTGCTCACGCCCGAGGGCACGGACCCGTGCCCCGACGGTCTCCATTGCATCGACGCCACCTGTCAGTCGGGCAGCACCTGCATGCCGATGGCCTCCGAGCTCTGCAACGGTGCCGACGACGACTGCGACATGCGGGTCGACGAAGGCCTCGAAGTGGACGCCGACGGCGACAGCTACCTCGCGTGCAACTCGCGCGCGCCCACGCTCGTCGACTGCGACGACGCGGCACCGCTGGTCTTTCCGCACGAGCCGGGTCGCGACTCACGCGGCGAGGCGCCCAACCAGTACGAGCCGTGCAACGGCCGGGACGACGATTGCAACGCGAGCACCACGGAGGCGGACGGCTGCGGGAGCGGCGAGGTCTGTTACCGACCCCCATCGGAGTCCGCGGTCTCGTGCTTCCCCATCGCCGACTGTCGCACCACCGGCGGATCGATCTGCGGCGAGGGCACGTTCTGCGGACCGGACGGTCGCTGCGTGCCCGAGATGACCGGCATGGAGTGCACGCCACTCACGCGCGACCCGCGCTGCCAGACGGGTAGCTTCTGCAACGCCGAGGGCATGTGTGTGGACACGCTGACCGTGGGTGCCGCGTGCGCGTCGGCGGTCGAGTGCGCCTCGGGCCTCTGTTTCCCGAACGTGGCGTTCGGCCTCGCCGGCTCGGGTGGATTCTGCGGACAGAGCTGTTGCACGAACGGCGAATGCGGCAGCGGGTTCTCGTGCTTCGCGCCCGGCACCGGCGCGCGCAGCTGTCTGCCCTCCGATCGGGTGCCGGGCTCGCCCGTGTGTTCGCGCGACAGCGACTGTGGCAGCGAGCGCTGTCGCGCCGTCGGTGTGGACGGCGGCGGTCGCAGCGAGTGCAACGACCCCGGGTTCAGGTTGCCCAACGGCAGCAACTGCCCGAACGACAACTCCTGGTGCGCCTCGGGCATCTGCTGGAACCTGGAGTGCTCGGCGGTCTGTCAGACGAACGACGACTGCGGCGGCGGGGGCTGTACGTACACCAACCGCTCGCCGACCGTCCCGCACTGCGTCTCTGTCGACCTCGGCCCCGGCGCCACTGGCGATCCCTGCGGAGCGGGGTGCCACGACAACCTCTGCTGGAACGACGTGTGCGCGGACGCGTGCTGCAACGACGAGCAGTGCGACGTCGGACGTTGCATCCCCGTGGACAACCGCGGTTGGGAGATGCGGTGCGTGCCCGTGACTGTCGAAGGCAGCCCGTCCTGAGCGGCGACGGGGCTCACGACGGGCGCACGGGAGCCTGTGGCCCCACCCCGACCTTCGAGTAACATCGCGCCCCTGCCGCCGCCGACACCTCGGCGCGTGCACGCGATTCTCCGCACATGCGTTACTGCCCGACCTGCGCGACGGCGTATCCGAACAAGACGTCGGGCACCTGCCCCAAGGACGGCTCCGTCCTCGTCACGCCGCAGCAATTCGAGCAGCTCCAGCACGACCCGCTGATGGGCACGCTGATGGGCGGCCGCTACCACATCGTCGGCCGCGTGGGGACGGGCGGCATGGGCACCGTCTACCGCGCAGAGCAGCGTGGGCTCGGGCGTCCCGTCGCGCTCAAGGTCCTCAAGGCCGAGCTCGTGTCGGATCGCGAGACCGTGGGTCGTTTCCAGCGCGAGGCCAAGGCGATGAGCCTCCTCGTCCATCCGAACACCGTGCGGGTGTTCGACTTCGGCGAGGATCCCGCCGGCCACCTCTACCTCGCGATGGAGCTGCTCGAGGGCGAGCTCCTCACCTCCAAGGCCGATCGCGAGGGATCGCTGGACATCAAGGAAGCGGTCAACATCGCGCAGCAGATCCTGCGCTCGCTCCACGAGGCGCACACGAAGGGTCTGGTCCACCGAGACCTCAAGCCCGACAACATCTACCTCGCGCGCGTCGAGGGCCATCCCGACGCCGTGGTGAAGGTGCTCGACTTCGGCATCGCGAAGATCTTCCGCGACGACGCCAAGCCCATCGATCAGCTCGAGACGCAGGCCGGCACCGTGTTCGGCACGCCGCGCTACATGTCGCCCGAGCAGGCGCAGGGAAAGAACCTCGATCCGCGCTCCGACCTCTATTCGGTGGGCGTTCTGCTCTTCCAGCTGCTCGCGGGGCACGCGCCGTTCACCGACGAAGACGCCGTCGTCGTGATGGCCAAGCACATCCGCGAGGAGGTGCCGCTCGTCACGGAGGTCGCGCCCGATCGACCGATCCCCAGCTCGCTCGCGCAGATCATCCGACGCGCGCTGGAGAAGGAGCCTGCGCGCCGCTTCTCGACTGCCGAGCAGTTCGAGCAAGCGCTCGGTGCCTCGCTCGCCGACGTCGCGCGCGAGCGCGAGCTTCGCGCCGCCGGGCGTCGCAGCTCGAGCAGCGTCATGCAGGATCGTCGCTACGTGCCGCACGCGATCGCCGGCGCGATGGCGGTGCTGGCGCTGCTCGCGGTGGGCGCGATCGCGATGCTGCCGCCAGGCGAGCCGCAGGTGGAGATCCTGCCACCGAGCACACCACCTCCGACGACGCCGTTGGTGGTGGCCACGCGTCGCGTGCTCGTCGACAGCACGCCCACCGGCGCCCAGATCTGGCGCGGCAGCGTGCAGATCGGCGCCACGCCGATGACCTTCGACTGGCTGCCGGGTCAGCCCTCGGTGCTCGAGCTGCGTCTCGAGCGACACGCGCCCGCGACGCTCGATCTGGCGACCGCGCACGACAGCGAGATCGTCAGCCTGCGCGCCCTGCCCGATCCCGTCGTGCGCCCCACCACCACGGTGGGCGTGGATCCTCGAGGGCCGCGGGGGCCGCGCGGACCGAGGGTCGAAGGGCCCGTCGAGCCGGCGATGGACACGACGATGACGCCCACGCCCGCGACCACCGGCGGCTACGAGCGCTTCGAGTAGACGTCGTGTCGCGCCACTCGCTCGCGCTCGCGATCGCGCTGCTCGCGATCTTCGTGGCGCTCGCTGCGCTCGTACCCGTCGGCGCGCCCTCGTCTGCGCAGAGCTCGCAGACACCCTCCACGCGCGGGTCCGTGGTGATCGCAGGCGGCGGCGACGTGCTCGCGCACATCCGCGTGGTGCGCGCGGCGCGCGCGAACGGCTGGGATCGCGTGCTCTCGGGCCTGACCGAGCTCGTGCGTGCGAGCGACGTGGCCTTCGCGAACCTCGAGACGCCGCTCTCGGAGGAGCGCCCCGTGGAGTCGGGCTCGCCGCCGATCCTCGGCGCACCGCCCGAGCTCGCGACCGGCCTCGCGACCGCGGGCATCGACGTGCTGTCGATCGCCAACAACCACGCGTGGGATCAGTGGGCGCGCGGCGCCGAGCGCAGCGTCGCGGCCGTGCGAGCCGCGAACATGGGCGCGATCGGCGCAGGCCCCACGCTCGAGGACGCGTTCGCGCCTCACGTGATCACGCGCGATGGAACGCGCATCGCGTTCGTGGGCATCACCGAGCGCGTCAACGCCGGTCCGGGGCACAGCCCACCCGAGGCGCTGATCGCGCGGTGGGACGACGACGCGCGCGTGGCGAGCGCGATCGAGCGCGCACGATCGATGGCCGACGTCGTCGTGGTGTCGATCCACTGGAGCCACGACTTCGTGGAGCGTCCGAACGGGCGACAGCGCGAGCGCGCGCGTCTGCTCGTCGACCACGGCGCCGACGTGATCCTCGGTCACGGGCCGCACGTCCTGCACGTCGTCGAGCGCATGACCTCACCCCGCGGCGAGGCGATCTGCGTGTACTCGCTGGGCAACCTGCTCTCGAACCAGGGCAATCGTTACCGCGTGGGCCGTCGCGCGGCCGCGGGCGCGCACATCGCGACGTGGCTCCCCGCCTCACGCGACGGCGCGTGGATCCGCGTGCCCGTCACGGCCGCCAGCGGCCGCATCACGATCGGCCGGGTCGAGGCGGTGCCGCTCTTCACGTTCAACAACTTCTGGGAGATGGAGCGCGATCGCACGCTCGAGCCCGACATCCGCGTGCAGCGGCTCGCAGCGGTGACCGACGTGCCACTGCGCGACGAGCGCCGCCCGATCATCGCGGCCACGCTGGGCTCGGCCGTGACGCTGGTCGATCGCTGACGCTGGACGAGAAAGAATCCTCTCGACGTCTGACGGGGAGCCAGCCGGCGGGGGCGAAGCCCCTCGTCAGATCAGGTCCCACCGGGCTGCGCCCGACTCGCGTCGGATGAAACTGGGGTAGCGTCGATGTGCGGCGTCGGCACCGAGGTCGGTTTTTTCTTGGTGCTGCGAGCCCGTAGATCAGGTGGACCC
>JAFLCL010000104.1 GCA_017303575.1 Deltaproteobacteria bacterium | reverse complement strand
CACGCGTCGAGCGCGCGCGCGATCGTGGCGCTGAGCGCGCGCAGCGCCTCGAGCCTCTCCTCGGCCGAGCGCGTGACGTCCCGCGCGAGCTCGAGACCACCGTCCACCGCCGCGATCGCGTCGCCCACCGCGCGCGCGAGCTCCACCGGTTCCGTCGAAGCAGGCGAGGCCCCGCCGACCGCGAGGATGCTCTCGGCGAGCGAGGCGCCCGTCCACGCGTGCACGTGGGCGAGGAAGTCACCGACGGCGACGGCAGCGATCGGGGCGTGCGCGAGGTGCTGCTCGAAGCCGACCTCGAAGGCGCGTACGACGGTCGCGAGGTGCGAGCGCAGTGCGTCGTCGTCCGCCGTCCGCGGCTCGAACGATTGCAAGCGTCGGTTCGAGGCGAGCGCGTCGGGACGCAGCACGGTGCTCCACGCGCTCGCGACCTCGCGCCATGCCTTCGTCGCGAAGACCTCGGTGGCGCGCCGCGTCCGCGCGCGCAGCGACGGATGGAGCTTCAGGAGCAGCTGGAACACGAGCCTCGGCGGCAGCGTGGCCGAGTGCTTCTCGGGCGGACCGTCGCCCCACATCCGCGCGCGCGGCACGCCGACGAGCCGGACGCGGCGGTAGCGATGACCGCCGAGCTGCCACTCGTCGAAGCCCTCGACGAGCGCGCCCGCGAGCGCGAAGCCTCGCGCGAGGCCCGCGTGCAGCGCAGGACGGGTGATCGCATCGAAGAACCGCGACGTGACGCCCTCGACGTGCGCGGCGTCGCGCTCCCACAAGCCCGCACCCGGTGCTCGGAACACGACGCTCACGTGGCTCTCCGGGCCCGCCGCTTCTTGCGCGTCGTGCCACTCGCGCCGAGCAGGCGTCGCGCCGCCCAGCTCGCGATGTCCGCCGCTTGGTCCGCGGATCGACCGAGCAGATCGGTCATGCCGCGCGCGAAGTACGACGATCCGATCAACATCAAGACGTCACGGCAGTGCTCAGCCTCCTTCGCGGTCAGCCCGACGCCGACGTCGCTGACGAGGCGCGCCGCCGCGCTCACCCGCTCGTCGAACCGCCCCGACCTGCGGAGGTGCTTGCGCAGCCCCGCGTTCGCCAGCGCCGCCCGGACGTGCTCGGGCATCTCGACGGTCCGCTGGAACTCGAGACGCACGCGATCGCCGTAGGCCTCCAGCGTGGTCGGCATCGGCCCACCCGGCCGCTCCTTGGCCAGCCGCTGTCCCGCGGCCTCGAGCAGCCCCCTCTTGGTCTTGAAGTGGCGCGTGACCGTCGGGATCGACACGCCCGCGGCCTTGGCCACGGCGGGGATCGACAGCTCCGTCACGCCCTTCGCCAGCGTCATGACGACAGCGTCGAGCACGCGCTGTCTCGTCTGCTCGGCGAGCAACGCGCGACGCTGCGCATACGTCGGCGCATCCGTGTCCTCGAGCCGTACGCGCTTGGTCACGAGACGAACCATATCGCGATACGGTTCGT
Organism: Deltaproteobacteria bacterium; assembly: GCA_017303575.1. GTDB lineage: Bacteria > Myxococcota_A > Polyangia > Polyangiales > Sandaracinaceae > JAFLCL01. The sequence continues at coordinate 23,532 of JAFLCL010000104.1, read as the reverse complement.
ATCGCCATGGGCTCGTGCGGCTGCTCGATCACAGCGAGCCGAGGAACGAGATCAGCGCCGCGCGCTCGTCGATCGGCAGCTCGGTGCCGAAACGATGGCCGGGCTCGCTGCGATCGGGCGACAGCATCGACGCGAGATCGACCACCACGCCGTGGTGGAGGTAGGGCGCAGCGTCGCTCACGCGCACGAGCGGTGACGGTCGATAGGTCCCTGTGCCGCGGGCATGACCTTCGGCGAGCTCGGGGTGCGTCCCGATGCGATCGAGCGCCACGGGATCGCCGCTCCAGCTCGGCGCTTGGTGACAGTCGGCGCACTCGCGCTCGAAGATCGCGCGACCACGCAGCATCTCGGCGTCCACCTGCACGTCGTTCGGCGGCGGCTCGATCGCGTAGAGGAACGTCACGAGCGCCCACACCAAGACGCGCGGCGGTCGGGTGCGGAGGTGGTTGGCCTGCACGAACTGCGTCTCTTGCCGCACCGCGAGGGCGAGCGGCGTGACGTGGCGCAGCGTCGCGCCCTGCGTGAGCCAGCGGAGCTCGCGCAGCGCATAGAGATCGGGGATCGCGATGGGCACGTCCGACAGCTCCTCGAGCACGTCGGCGCGGCCGCGTCCCCAGCTCGAGAAGCGCGCTTCGGCCTCGGGCTCGAGCGTGCGTCCGAACGATCGCGCCAGCTCGATACGCGCGAGGCCGTAGTCGAGCGTGCGACGCGCGCGGCCATCGACCCACCCTTCGTCGTGCGCGCCGCGCGCCCCTGGACGGCTGGCCGAGTGACAGAGCGCGCACGTGATGCCGACGCGGCTCTCGCCGTCGACATCGCGCACGAGCACCAGACCGGGCACCGAGCCATCGGGCGCGTGCTCGACGCCGAGGCGTGCCGCGACCTCGGGGTCTCGGAGCGCCGTGGTCCAGTACGGCTCCGAGCGCAGCGGCATCTCGCGGAACACGCGACGTCCGAGGGCGACCCACTCGCGCCACGTCGTCGGACGCGGCCCGTCGGTCAGCCGCGGCGCGTCGTCCGGTACCTCGATCGGGGCGCCGCTCGCGATCGCATCGGCGCGCGCGCGGTCGATCGGCAGCGTGCGTGGGCTCCACTCCGGCAGCGCGTCCCAGCCGCGTGTCCCGTGGCCGTACTGCGCCAGGCGCGCCTGCGAGTAGAGGTTGTCGGGCTGCGTGAGCGAGCCCTCGAGCGCCTCGCGACGCGCGCGCGGATCCTCGAGGTAGCTCTCGCCGTGCGCGAGGATCCACGCGTCGCTCCACGGCTCGAGCCCCTCGAGGCGCGGCGTCGGATCCCGCGGCTCGCTCGTGGTCGCGGGCGGCGCTGGCGGATCACTGCACGCGATCGCGAGCGACGCGACGAGGATTAGGCACGACCGTGCGGCTGCATGCACCCGAGCGATCATGCACCGCGATCAGGTCGCGATCTCGGGCTCTCGCATGGCCTCGGCCGTGAGCGTGCGCTCGACGCCGTCCACACGAACGCGCACCTCGACGTCGTAGGTCTGGCCCCAGCCGAACGAGTCCGCGCTCTCGTGGATCGCGCCCCAGTCCGGCGCGCTCGTGTCATAGGACACATCGAGCGCGTCGCTCGGCGCGATCGTCTCGTCCCACGCCGTGTAGCCATCGACGAAGACGCGCGGGTTGCGCGCCGTGAGGCTGGAGCTGCCGCCCGTCTCCGGATCGATCACGCGCACGGACACGATCTCGAACGGGACCTCGCTGCCCTCGGCGCTTGCCTCGATGTGCAGCTGGAGCGAGCTCTGCTGACAGAGATCGGGGCACGGCCCGGACGAGTCACAGCGCTCACCGCCGATGAGACCCGCCGAGCCGCAGTCGTCGGCCAACGAGACGCTCGCGATGCTGACGTCGACCTCGAGCGACTCGGTCGAGTGCGTCGCGAGACACGCCGCGAGAGGAAGGACCATGAGGGGGAGCAGCGAACGAGTGCGCATGATGGCCTCGACAGGGGTGAGTGCAGCTTGGGGGGCGCCTTGCGGCGGGGGCTGCGAAGCAGACCCCTGGAGCAGGAGCGAGGAGGAGTCTTCGACGAGCGAGCCGGCGATCGGACACGCGCGCAGCTCACGAAGTGAGTGAGCACGGGAGAACCCGGCGAGGTCCGGGGGCGCCCGAGCCCCCGAGCCGCGCCGAAGGCGCGAACAATCAGGTGACGATCTCCGGCTCGCGCATCGCCTCGCCCTGGAGCGTGCGCTCCACGCCGTCGACGCGGACCACCACCTCCACGTGATAGACGGTGCCCCAGCCGTAGCGCGCGCCCGACGCGTACCAGTCGGGCGCGCTGGTGTCGTACGTCACGCTGAGGTCGTCGCTCGGCGCGATCGTCTGGTCCCACGGCGAGTAGCTGTCCTCGGTGAACACGCGGGGATTGCGCGTCGTGAGCGAGCCGACGAGCGCGGCGTCGGAGTCGGTCACCCGCACCGACACGATCTCGAAGGGCACCTCGGTCCCCTCCGCGCTCGCCGTGATGTGGAGCTGCAGCGTGCTCTGCGTGCACCAGCCGCCGCAGCCATCGGCGGCGTCCTCCGCGCAGTCGCCTGCGATGCCGGGCTCGCCCGCGCCCTCAGGCGCGCAGTCCTGTGCGAGCGTGACGCTGGCGAGCGTGACGTCCACGTCGAGGGCCTCGGTGGAGTGCGTGGCGAGACAGCCTCCGAGGAGGATCGACGAGGCCGAGACGGACGAGACGACGAGCGTGGAGAGGAGCGATCGGGTCGACATGTCCTCTCGCACTGCAGGCCGTGTGCCGAGCTGGACGACAGGCACGGCGCACCCGGAATCGCATGAAATGCCCAGTTTCATGGGCGATCGTGAGGTCGAGGCGCGCCCGCTCCGTGGCACAGAGTGCGGCGATCAGCGAACGCGAAGCGTGCGACGACGGCGCGATCCGAGCAGGACGCCCAAGCCCAGGACGAGCGCGAGGCCGCCTTCACCTGCGCCCGCCGACGTTGCCGAGCAGCTCGAGGAGATGCGGTGCGTCGTCGGGCGTCCGCCCGTGTGCACCGGCTCGCCATCGGACCAGTCGAAGCCCGGGTCGTCGATGTCCGGATCCGGCGTGGGCATGCTCGGCGTCTCGCACGCGGGATCGACGCCGTCGCAGTCCGCGTCGATCGCGTCCTCGCAGAGCTCGTCCGCGCCGGGGTGGATGCTCGCGTCCGTGTCGTCGCAGTCGCGCGCGGCCTCGACGCCATCGCCATCGACGTCGACGATCGGGGTCGGCTCCGGATCCGGTGTCGGCTCGGGCTCGGGCTCGCACGCGTTCACGCGGAAGCTCAGCCACATCTCGGGCCCGAACCACGCGCGCGACTCGTCCACCAGGCGCCAGCTCGTGCGGTGGATGCCGGGCGCGCTCGGGACCGTGCCGCGCAGCGTGAAGATCGTGCGGCGGCAGTAGGTCGCGTCGTTGCAGTCGGGGCCGGGCGGCGTGTACGTGGCGGGGTGCACGTCGACGTTGCTCGCTTCGTTGAGCGAGACGCGACCGACGCCCGTGAACGGGTCGGTGCCGTCGCCCGGGACACCGAGGCGCACGGCGCGGCCCCAGCCGGTGGGACGCGTGTCGCTCACGTCGACCCACGACGCGACGCCGACGTCCTCGACCTCGAACCAGAACGTCACCGCATCCCCCGCGCACGCCGTGTGCTGCGCGACGCCAGTCGTGTCGGGCATCGCGTCCGAGCCCTGCGCCACGAAGCGCGCGTCGAGCTGTGGAGGAGGCGGCGGAGGAGGCGGACCGACGGGCTCGGTGCTGCCGCCGCCCGTGTACCAAGGCGTCTCCTCACGCGAGGCCTCGAGGGTGATCTCGACGTGGATGTGATCGATGTGCGGGTTGGGGCCGGTGTACGCGCGCACGCGATCGCTCGAGCGCGACGCGCTCCACTGCGTGCGATCCCAGATGAGGTACTGCACGCCGATCTCGCTCGAGTGCTCGATGAGCCAGTTCGCGATCTCGTCGCCCACGTCGTTGTCGGCAGCGCCCCCGCTGAGCGGGATCATGATGTCGAGCGCGCGACCCGAGCCGTGCACGCTCATCTTCGCGGGGTTGGCGGTGTTCTGTCGGCACGAGTAGCCGCCGATGGACGAGATGCCATCGAAGTTCGCGCGGAGGTAGCTCGAGAGGGTGCGACCGCCCGCGGTGAAGCCGCCCGAGCAGTGCGCGCCGCCATCCCACGCAGGCACGTCGTCGTACGTGACGATCGCCGATCCCGCGGCCAGGGCGTCGGCGCTGGGCGCGTAGTTGCCCGGCCGCGAGAGGCCCTCGATCGACACGCTGCACATCGGATCGTCGGGGCCGTCGCACTCGTCGCCCGGCGCACGAGCGAGACATCCGGTCAGGGTTCCGGCGAGCGCGAAGGCAACGGCGACACGACGCATGTGGGTGGAGTGTGCAAGCCGGGGGCGCACGGAATCCAGCCCCGATGCGGCACCGAGTACGCATCGCAGCGCACGAACCCCGCCGATTCCGTCGCGGCGCCTCGACCGCCGACGCCTCCCGCTCCTTTCGCCGTTCAGGACCTGGACACGTGACGGCCGCGTCTGCCGTGGTTGTGTGGGCGAGGCGAACCTGCTGAGAATCGGCGGTGATGAACGAACACGGTCTCACGGGCGGGGGCGCCCTTCTCTGCGGTCTGATCGCGTCGGCGACCTTCGGGTGTGGGCAAGCGGGCGGCGGCCCCGTGCTCACGGCGGGCAGCTCCACGCGCTGGGAGGGCGTGAGCGAGCGCGCCCCCGGCTGCGACTCGGGCCGCGAGGCCTATTCGGTGCGCGACGTGGAAGGAGAGCCGTTCCTCGTGCGCGGCCGCTTCGTCGACGGCGTGTGGACCGAGGAGCGCGCGGACGAGCCGTTCCCGCTGATGGCCCGCAGCTACCCGGTGCGCGTGACCGCGGGCCGCATCTGGGTCGCCGATGGCGCGTACGAGCGCCAGCCCGATGGCGCGATCGGCGCGTTCCTCGGCCGCGGCACGAACGCGCGCCCCCTCGACGACACACACGCGCTCGGCGCGCTCAGCACAGGCTCCGCCACGATGCCCGAGCTGCTCGACGTCACCGACCCGAGCGCGCCAGTGCGGATCACCTACGTGTTGCTCCGCAACGAGGCCTCGGCGGGCCGCACGCCCGAGGGCATCCGCGACTTCGCCATCGCGGGCGACCGCATCGTGCTCCTCGCGCAGAACCAGTGGCAGCTGAGCAGCATGGCGCTCGCCGACCTGCTCGCCGCGGAGTCCACGCCCGGCACGGAGCGCGCGATCCTCGACGACGCCTTCGACGTGGTGAGCGTGCAGAGCGTGAGCCCCCACGCGAGCGTGAGCGCCGCGCGAGGTGATCGCGTGATCGCCGACGTCGACAACCCGTTCGCCGCCACCGGCACACGGCCACCCTCGAACCGCGACGGCAGCCAGCCCATCCTCACGGTGCTCGACGCTCGCACGGGCGCGCTCCTCATCGACACGATCGACCAGCTCGACTGCCGCGGCCAGTCGGCGGGCAACTGCTCGACGGCGATCGAGAACGGCTGGATCGCCCGCGGCGGTCGCGTGGTCGCGTACGACCGAGCCAACCTGTTCTTCGGCGGCGACGCGCAGCTCGACCTCGACGCCTACGTGGGGGGCCAGATCTCCGTCGGCCCCTGGCGCAGCGATCCCGAGCAAGTGCTCCAGAGGAGCGCCGCGGGTCGCTTCGTCGTCGAGGTGTGCCTCGCGCCCGGCGAGACGCGAGGGATCGCGTACTCGTACGAAGGTGAGACCGATGGCGTCGTCGTGACCGAGCTCCGTTGAGGGCCGTTCGCGCTCGAGCCTCACAAATCTTTGCGTGGCGAGGCTGAACGGATCGCGGGCTGGCTCGTCACCACACGCATGACCCGCCTCCTCGCCCTCGCGGCAGCGCTCCTCGTCCTCGGCTCGTCGTCGGCCTCTGCGCAGCGCCGTGGACGCTGGCGCGAGCCGCGTCGCCCGCCACCGATCTCGATCGACGCGCTCCAGCAGGTGACGGCCGCGTGCCAGTCGGCCTTCGAGGGCTACGACAACGAGCAAGCCTGCATGGCGACGGTGCACCAGAGCGGCACGCGCTTCGCGGTCGGACCGATCGTCGCCGCGTGCGAGAGCGCGTTCGACGGAGACGACAACGAGCTCGCCTGCGTCGCGGCCGCGGTGGGCGCGTGGCAGGAGCCGAGCGCTGCGATCGCCGCGTGCGAGAGCGCCTTCGACGGAGACGACAACGAGCTGCGCTGCGTGCGCACCCTCGCAGGCTCGTGGCTCTCGGCCTCCGCGGTGCTCGCATGCGAGAGCGCGTTCGATGGTGACGACAACGAGCAGCGCTGCCTCGAGACGCTCGTCGGTACCCGCTACGAGCCCGCGGAGCTGGTGCGCTACTGCGAGAGCAGCTTCGACGGCGACGACAACGAGCTCGCCTGTCTCGCGCAGTACCGCTGAGGCTCGCGCGGCCTTCGCGAACGCTCGGGCCCGCTCACGGCACGGGCGGGCAACCGGAGGGCGCGGCGATCGGCGGGCACGTGCCGTACACGACGCCCTCGAGGATCACGGCGCCCGGCTCGATCTCGCACGGGACTCCCGGGGCGCACTCGTCGCCGTCGGTGCAGATCCGCACGCACGTGCTGCTCGTCCCCGACGCGTCCTCGGCGCAGAGGAGGCCCCCTGCGCACTGCCGACCGCTCGTGCTGTCCGTACAAGGGCAGCCCTCGAGGCCGCGGTCATCGAAGGGAGCACACCGCGAGAGGTTCTCGGGCCCCTCGACGATGTGCGTCGAGTCGCGCCAGGCCATGCGGCACGTCGTCCCGCTCGGACACCCCTCCGCGGTCCCGGGTCGGCACACGGTCGAGCACCCGAAGATCGGCGCGCCGCCGGGCCCCGGGTAGAAGTCGCACACCGACGAGGCGGGGCAGTCGTCGTGCGAGTCGCACGCGTGACGACACACCTCGAAGGCGAAGTCGTCCGCGCAGACCTGGTCCATGTCGCAGTCGCTCGCGTCTGCGCAGCGCCCCATCACGAGAAAGGGCCCGGCGTCCGCGCCGCCCGCGTCTCCTCGCCCGCTGTCGCTCGCGCCAGCGTCCGTCTCGGCGCTCGCCACGCAGACGGTCCCGTCGCAGCGCTGCGACGCGAGGCAGTCCGCATCGATCGAGCACTCGGCCTGGCAGCGATCCTCCCGACACACCAGCGGCGCGGGGCAGACCGTCGTGGTGCAGCGCTCTTCGACGGCGAGCGTGCATGCCCCGACTCCCGAGGCCACGCGCACGCAGTGCGCGGCCGCCCCGCAGTCGGAGTCCCGGAGGCAGTCGAGGCGACACGTGCCGAGGCGGCAGAGGAGCGACGAGGCGCAGTCGCCGTCGCGGACGCACCGCTCACCCAGCGACACGCGAGACTCACAGCCGACTGCCAGCAGGACGACGAGCAACGCGCACGCGCGCAGGGGCCGATGCATGGGCGGACGGTGCGCGATCGCGGCGCGGCTCGTCAACGCTCGAACGGCCGCGGCGGGACGTGCACTTCCACTGCTCTCCGAGCGGCCCGGCTTCTCATCGGGGAGCACGGCTCTAGACCCCACGGCGATGGACTACCTGAGCCCGGACCATGTCGTCGACGTCGTCGAGCGAACGCTCGTCCTGGTGTTGCGCCGGCCACCGACCACGGCGGTGTTGAGCGCGGCCGGGATGCGCATCCGCGCCTCGAGTCGGCTGCCCCAGGGCAAGGTGGCGTACCTGCACGTGGTGCTCGACGTTCCGACCACGGGCCGGGTCGACGAGGACATCCGGGAGGCGTTCGTCGCGCAGTCCCGACGCGCGCTGCCGCACGTCGAGGGTGCTGCGATGATCCTCTTGCGCACGGGGTTCGGGGGAGCCGCGATGCGCGCCGCCGTGTCGAGCGCGCTCGTCGTGGTTCGCCCGAGCGTGCCCGTGCGCACGTTCTCGCGGGTCGAAGACGGTGTGGAGTGGCTCTCTGGGCTGTCGTCGCCACCGCGCGATGCGCGCGCGATCCTCACGACGACAGCGTCGATGTCGGAGGCGCTCCTCGAGAACTACGCGCCCTGACCACTGCGCAGGCGTCGACCCCGACGAACGTCGCGTGGCAACATCGGCGAGACGCGCAGCGAGCCGCACACGCCGAGCCCGAGTCGCGCCGCGGAACGGCTGGATCCGCGGCTGCGCGTGTTCTCTTGGCTGCTCGTTCCTGCGCTCGTGGGGCACGCGCTCCAGATCGCCGTCGAGGATGGTGGCGCCGGCGCGTGGGAGCGCACGGCCTGGAGCCCCGGCTGGCACCAACACCTCCACCCCGCGGTGCTCGTCGCGTTCGCCGTCGGCCTGGCAGCCTCCGCGCTCGCGATGGCACACGCCGCGTGGCGCGACGTGCCCCTGCACGACGAGCCCTCGCTCTACTCGGCGCGAACCTGGGCGCTGGCCGCGGCGGTGCTCTTCGCAGCGCACTCCCTCACGTTCCCGTTTCGCGTCCGCAACCACATGAGCCACCTCGGGTCGGTGCTCGGTGCGATTGCGCTCGTCGTCTGCGTCCGTCACGCGACCGGACGCACGCTGACGCTGCGCCGCTCGGATGAGCTCTCGCTCGAGGCGATCGCGCTGCTCACCTGCGTGACGTACTTCTTCGCTGGGCTGCACAAGCTCAACGCTGCGTTCGTGGACGTGCGCATCGACGCCGAGGGCGCATCGATCACGGGCAGCGCGGCGGTGGACGTGCTGCGCGTGCTCTGGCGGCGTGCAGCCCTCGGTGAGCGACCTCCCGAGCTCGTCCGTCGCGCGGCGGTGTGGACGAGCCTCGGCATCGAGCTCGTCGTGCCTTGGGTCGCGTGGCGCGTACGGAGGCTGCGCGGCGCGGCGATCACCCTCCTCTGCCTCTTCCACGTCCCGCACGTCTCCGTCATGCAGGCCTCCGACTATCCGATGATCACGACCCTCTGCTTTCCGGCGTTCTTCTCGCGCGACGAGGCGGTGTCACTCGCGCAGGACCTGCGCCCCTCCGTGTGGAACGTGGGCGGCGCCAGCGCGGGAGTCGCTCTCCAGCTCGCGCTCGTGTCCCGCCCCAGCACCCTGGCCGCGTTCGGCCTGTTCGTGATGGGCCTCTGGGGTTGGGGCCTCGGCTCGCTCGCGTCCCGTGCGTGGCGCGCGCGTGCAGCCCCTCGGAGGGCGCCGTGAGCGCGCTGCGGATCCTCTATCTCACGGCGGGCACCGTGGGAGCCGGGCACGTCATGCGTGGTCTCGCGATCCACCGTGCGCTCGAGAGACACGGTGGCAGCGGTGTCTTCACCCTCGCGAGCCCTCGGCTCGATCTCTCCTCGGACCTCACGGGCGACGCGACCGGGCCCCTGCGCCTCGAGCGCCGCACGATTCGCATCGACTCGCGCCGCGTGGCCGATCGCGACCAAGCGCTCGCCTCGGACGCGGCCACGCTCACACGCGAGCTCACCCCGGACCTGGTGCTCGTCGATCTCTTCTGGGTGCCCTTCCTCCACGTCGTGCGCGCCTGTCCGGCCCCTGCGTGGCTCCTGCTCCGCAGGTGTCCTCCGCGGTGGCTGCGCGGCCCGCCCTCGGTGCCCTTCGATGCGCACGCGTTCGCGCGCGTGATCTGGACCGAGCCGTGTGCCGCGGGGGCCCTCGAAGGAGCCTCGCGCGTGGAGCCCATCGTGATCGCCTCGCGCGACGACGAGCGGCGGGGCCCGTCGCTGCGGGAGCGCCTCGGCGTGCTGGACCCGAGACCGCTGGCGCTCGTCGCGCACGGCGGGATGGCGGGTGAGATCGAGCACCTCGATGCGCTCGCGCGCGCACGCTTCGGCAGCACGCACACCATCGCGCACGCCAACCTGCGCGTGGCCGGTGTGCCCTTTCCCCTCGCTCCCTGGCTGTGCGAGGCGGACGTGATCGTCGGGGGCGCCGGCTACAACCTCGCGTGGGAGCTGACGTGGCTCGAGCGTCACGAGCACGCGAGCCTCGTGCCCTTCGACCGGCCCATCGACGACCAGCACACGCGCGCGCTCGTGGCGCCGCGTCACCCCATGCGCGCCAACGGTGCCGACCAGCTCGCGTCGCAGATCCTCGGCGTTCGCGCTTGACGAGGCTCCGCGACGCATTCCAGCCTCGCGTCATGCGAGCTCTCTCCTTCTGGCTCATCCTCTTCGCGCTCACCGGCACCGCCTGCGGCGGCTCGACGGGCTCCGACGCGGGCCCCGGCTCCGCAGCAGATGCCGACCAGGACGCATGCGCCGACTTCTGCGGCGGCAGCTGACCCGTACCCGCCAGAGCGCGGCGCCGCGCAGTGCAGGCCGTTCGGTCAGCGGCAGTGGATGAGGAACCGAAAGCTCGAGCACGCCGTCGAGATGTCGGCGTACTCGTCGCCCACGAACGGCGTGCTGCAGTGGCCGATGGGCTCGTCCCAGGTCGCGCCCGTGGCGAGATCCGTGTAGCCGCCGCCGTAGCTCATCCACACGTCCACGGGGTAGTCGCGGCTGTGGTTGTGCCAGTCGAGGTAGAGCGTCTGCCCCGGCGGCACCGACACTTCGCGTGGCGTGACGGTCATGCGACACGTGTTGTCGACGTCGATGTGCACGTGCAGATCCACGCGGGCCGCGAACGCATCGGCGGGCACGAACGCGTCGGGCGCCACGAACGCGTCGGGGACCTCGAAGGCATCGGGTGGCTCGAACGCGTCGGCTGGCTCGAGCGCGTCGGGCGAAGTGACTGCGTCGGTGAGCGAGGACCCATCGAGGGCTGCCGTGTCCGAAAGCGTCGATGCATCGGCGGGAGTGAGCGCGCCATCGAGGAGCGCCCCCGCGTCGAGCGCCGAGGCGTCGAGGATCCTCGCCGCATCGCCGACCGCCGCCGAGTCCGTGAGAGCCGATGCATCCGCGGCCTCGCCCGACGGGTCGCAGGCGGTGGTGGTGAACGCGAGGAGCAGGAGGAGTCGACGCACGGGCGCGAGCTTGATCGGGGACCTGCCGTTCGACCAGGCCTCTCGGCCCACCCGCTCACCGCGACGCGGACCCGGGCGTCGGGCCACGCGGGCGCGGCGCGCGGAGGGTCACGCGGAAGACCGCGCCCCCGAGGCGGCTCGAGCGACCGATCGTCACCTCGCCCTCGTGGAGCTGGGCGCACGTGCGCACCGACACGAGGCCGAGGCCGGTCCCGTGCGCCTTGGTCGTGAAGAAGGGATCGAAGATGTGCTCGCGGTCGGCGTCCGAGACGCCCGGTCCGTCGTCGTGCACCTCGACCTCGAGCGCGTCGCCCGCGGTGCGCAGGGCCACCTCGACGCGACCGCCGTCGTGAACGGCGTCGAGCGCGTTGAGGACGAGGTTCGTGACGCTCTGCTGCACGAGCGTGGGGTAGACCTTCGCGCGGAGCTCCGCGACGTGCTCGCAGCGCACCGTCCGAGCCCGCGCGAGCGGATGGTGGCGCACCAGCTCGAGCGCGCCCTCGATGAGCTCCGCCACGTTCACCTCGCTCACCGCGCCCGAGGCCGACGAGCTGCCCGCCTTGCTCAGGTCGGTGGCGAGCTCGGTCGCGTGATCGAGCGCGGCGCGCAGATCGGCCACGATCGCCGCGTGCTCCTCGGGCGCAGGCGCCTCCTCGAGCAGCTCCGCGCTGGTGCGAGCGACGAGCAGCGCGTTCTTGAAGTCGTGCGCGATCGAGGCGGCGAGGAGACCCGGCAGCACCTGTCGATCGGCGCGCAGGATCGCCTCGCGCGCGACGGCGACCTCGGCCGCCGAGCGCAGGACGCGGCGGAAGAGCACGTGTGCGAGCGCGAAGAGCGCGAGCCCGGTGATCGTGACGAAGGCGAGGCCCTTGTAGAGCTCGATGTCGTGGAGCTCCTCGAGGTCGGCGGCGAAGCGGGCCGCGACATGCCCCGACACGACGATGTAGAGCCCCGCCGCGACGGCGTAACAGCCCGCGAGCGTCACCGAGTAGCCTATTGCCGGGTCCACACGGCTCGCCATCGGCGCGTGTCTACCCCAGTCGTCTGCCGTTCTCCAGCACGTCGCGACCTCTCGCTGCGCCGACACCGCAACGAGACGAAGAGGAGAGCCATCACCCAGGGAAGACCCGCTCACATCGCGGGAGCGTGGGCGCGGGAACCCATTCGTGAAATACCGGACCGGAGCATGAGAGACGAGTGGGCAGAGCACTTCGCGGAGCGCGCGAACGACTACTGGACGGCGGAGCGCACGGCCGAGCTCGTGCGCGACAAGACGCTCGCGGTGTTGCCTGCGGAAGCACCGGAGCTCTTGCGTGCGCTCGGCATCCTGCACCGCGACGCGTCGATGCCGCCCGCGGAGCGGCGCAAGTTCTTCCAGATCAACCACATGGTCGCGATGCTCGGCCCTTCCATCCGCGAGCTCGTGGCGATGGATCGAGGCGGCGCCCCGCTCCGCATCGTCGATGCGGCGTGCGGTCGCAGCTACCTGACCCTGCTGCTCGCGCACGCGATCCCGAGGCATCACGGCGTGGCGGTCGAGGTGCTCGGCGTCGATCGCAACGCCGACGTGATCGCAGAGAGCCAGCGACGGACGCGCGCCGCAGCGATGAGCGCGACCGTGAAGCACCACGCCTCGCAGCTGAGCGCGCTCGACGTGCGCGCGGCGTTCCGCGACGCGTTCGACACGGGCGAGCTGCCGCGCATCGACGTGATGGTCGCGCTCCACGCCTGCGACACCGCCACCGACGACGCGATCGTGCTCGGCGCGGGCCTCGACGCGACGCTGCTCGCGCTCGCGCCGTGCTGTCAGGCGGAGCTCGCGCGCGCATGGAGCGAGCTCGCGCTCGACGAGCGGAACGAGTCACGCGACGCGTTCTCCCCGATCCGTCGCACGCCGCACCTGCGTCGCGAGATCGCCTCGCTGGTGACCGACACCATGCGGCAGCTCCTGCTCCGATCCGTCGGCTACGAGTGCTGGGCGCTCGAGATGGTGCCGACGGAGCACACGCCCAAGAACCTCATGCTGCGCGCGATGAACCGCCACGCGCCCGACGCGAAGGCACGCCTGGAGTACGAGGCACTCGAGCTCGCGACCGGCGGGGCCGGCATCGGGCTCGCGGCTCGACTCCCGACCTGATCGTCAATCGGCCGACTCCCAGCGTGTGTCCACGACCTCGCCCGCGCGGACGCTCCAGCGAGCGCTCAGCGGCCCGCGAAGAAGTCGGCGACGAGCGTCTCGCGATAGAGGTCGGCGCGCGTCGTCAGCGGCGACGTGGGCGACGTGAGCAACGACGTGCCCTGCCGCACGACGAAGTGTGACTCGAGCGATCGATCCGCGAGGAAGTACGTGCCGTCGTCGCGCTGCGCGAGCAGCGTGGAGTCGTCGAAGAGACGGGCCCAGAGGTGCGCGCCGTCGGAGAGGCGCGTGATGCGAGCGAGATCGGGCTCGACGCGGTCGACGCGGAAGCGTCCGTCGCCCGTGAACGACGGCACCGCACGCGCTCGCTCGAACTCCTCGGTGTGGTCGTACGAGCCGCCTTCCTGGATCTCTCCGATCGCATGGCGACCGATGCACGCACCCGCGACCGTCGGACCGGTGCGGCCGCACGCCATGTCCTCCCCACGGCAGCGACATGCAGTCTGCTCACGCGGCGCGCGACGACGCACGGTGAGCCCCGAGGCACCGAGCACCACACCGTGAGAGGCGCTCGCGCGCAGCCAGACGTCGCTCTCGCCCGTGGCGATCCATGCCACCGCTCGCGGTCGGATCACGACGACGTCCGGAGGGATCGCCGTGCGATCCAGCGGCGTCACGACACCCGTCGTCGTCCCGATCGTGTAGCCACTGCGTGGCGTCCACGTGAGGAACGACGCGCCATCCGCCGAGAGCGCCGTGCGCATGTACGAGAGCGGCACGACCGCATCGGTCACCGTCGAGCCCGGCAGCGTCAGGAAGTGAAACGCGGTGCGTGTGCCTTGGCGCTCGAAGGTGACGAACACGCGACCCTCGGCGCGGCCCGAACTACCTGGCAGCGTGCCCAGGCGCTGCCACGTGATGCGGTCGCCCTCGAGCGCCAGCGATCGGACCTCGGTCGTCTCCTCGAGCTCCCACGCGCCGTAGGTCACGCCGGCGTGGACCAGAAGCGACGCGTACTCGATGCCCTCGGGGACGGCGACCGCGCGTGCGCGGGTGCCGTCGTGCAGCACGAAGCCCGCGGTCGTCCGGTAGAGCACGCCGAAGCTGGTGCCCGCGATGAACCGCACCGGCTCCTCGTCCACGTGTCCGACCTCGCCGAGGCCCTGGATCGCATCGCGAGAGAGATCCCAGCGCCACACGTGATCGGCGAAGCGCGTCTGCGTGTTGTCGTCGATGACGACGAAGTAGAGATCGCCACCACGCCGCGCGGCAGCGACGTAGGCCCGCATCCCGACGCGGCGGAACGCGGTCACCGCGCCGCTCGCGGCCCTCGCGCACACGAAGTCGCCGCGGAACGCGTCGTCCGCGCCACACACCTGCGCGACGATCTCGTTCGGAGGGCGGCGGATCGCCAGCGAGGACGCGAGCGGCGACTGCTGCTGCGCCGCCGCGAGAGAAGGCGTCATCGCCCACAAGCCGAGCGCCCACACGACGATCCGGGAGAGCCTCGATTCCGTCCGCACACAGCGAGGCTACGCCCGCGACGAGCCCGTCGGTAGAGGGCAAGAGCCCGCGCCGCATCGCGCCTCGTCATGCGGCGCGCACGACGCGAGCGTAGGCTCGCGCGCATGTCCGCACCGTCCGCCCCGCTGTCACTGCCCGCTGGTCATCGCGTCGTGGTCCCTGCGTTCGCCGAGTCGCCTCTCGAGGGCGTCGCCTCGGCGACGCTCGAGGCGATGGACGCCCCCGATCCCTCGTCGCTCGCGCCTGGCGACGTGATCGTGGCCGTGAAGAGCGCAGCGGTGGGCTGGGTCGACCTCTTGATGACGAGCGGGCAGTACCAGCACATGGCCAGGCCGCCGTACACGCCGGGGCTCGAGTCCGCGGGCACGATCGTGTGGGCCGGGCCCGACGTGACGAGCGCGAGCGTCGGTGACGACGTGATCGTCGATGGCTTCCTCGCGGGTCCACGATCGCTCGGCGCCTACCAACGTTGGGGCGGCTTCGCGACGTACGTCGTCGCGCCCGCGCACGCCGCGGTGCCGATGCCCCAGACGCTCACGCACGACGAAGCGGCCGCGCTGCTCGGCAGCTACGAGACCGCATACCACTGCCTCGTCACGCGCGGCCGTGTGCAGGCCGGCGAGACAGTGTTGATCCACGGCGCGTCCGGCGCGACGGGCCTCGCGGCGGTGCAGATCGCGAAGCTCCTCGGCGCGCGCGTGATCGCGACGGGACGCTCGGAGCAGAAGCTCGCCGAGGTGAAGCGCGAGGGCGCCGACGAGGTGATCGTCCTTCGGTACGAGAACGGCGAGCTCCAGCCGTTCCGCGACGCGATCAAGACGCTCACGAACGGCCGCGGCGTCGATGTCGTGTACGACGGAGTGGGCGGCGACATCTCGCTCGAGAGCCTGCGCTGCGTGCGCTTCGGTGCGCGCTTCTTGATCGTGGGCTGGGCCTCGACACCCGACGTCGCCAAGGGCAAGGGCGAGCGCGGCGCGCCGCGCGCGAACCACATCCCCACGAACCTCGTGATGATGAAGAGCCTCGACGTGCTCGGCTGCCCGACCGCGATCTCCACCGCGATGGATCCCTCCAGCCGCCCGCCGCGCATGAAGCAGATCCTCGCGTGGGCGAACGAAGGCAAGCTGAAGCCGCGTGTCTCGCATCGCTTCGCGCTCGCGGAGTTCCGGGAGGCGATGACCGCCAAGTGGAACGGGGAGGTCCTCGGCGGCTGCGTGCTCCACCCCTAGCCATCGCCGTCCGATCCTTTCACCTCACGGCGAGACGCTGCTGACGCGCGAGAACATCCGGGTCAAGCAGCAAATCGTAGGCCCTGGCCAACTGAAGTTTGGCAACTTCCATCCACCCTCGTTCCCCGGTTAGCGAATGCCATTCTTCGGCAACATCTGCCAGGGCAAACACAACATGCTTGCTGTCCGCAAAGCGTCGCACACCGGACTCGGCTTCCGCAAACGCGTGCTTAAGAACCGCTCGACGATCCTCAAGCAGCAAGGACAGATCCCGAGATCTCCTGATGGCAATAAGCGATTTGTATCGCTGCAGCGGCGGATCAAGACCAACACTCTTGATCGCGAGCGCTAGATGGGCGTCTGCGTCGCCCAACTTACCTGCATCTATCAACTCTCGGATCAGTCTATGCCTGGAAACCCGGTCCTGCGGCATGACGTTCGAGACGAGAAGAAACAATTCTATCCGGCGCTCGGCGTCCGGCAGACTTCTGATTCCCCTGTCGGCGGTGCAGATGGACCGAAGACTCCGCACCTCGAACTGATAGGATGGATTCGCCGACTCAATTGCGTCCTTGAGAAGTTGGTAAACCTCCTCGCTATCGGCAAACTTGTACTTCGCGATCGTCGACGCGACCACCTCGTGCCGCGAACGCCACAGGTAGACGCCTTTGTCCTCGTCCGCGGTCTCCTCGACAACCAACCCGTCGAGCACGTTCAGCGACGCCGCCACTTGAGCAGCCTCCACGCCGACCATACGGAGGACCATTTGTCGATGAGGATGGGCCCCAGCCGCCTCAAGCGCGCATGTATACTTATAGAAGTCCTTATGAGGGTCGGTTAGCGCAGCGTACTCCTTCAACAGAATGTCATCAATCGAGTTGCTGGAAAACACGGCTTTGAGACACACAAACATGTCGGCCTTGCATCTCGCCCGCAGCTCGCGAATGCGGTCCGGTCGCGACTTCTGAATGAAGGCTTTCTCAGCAAGCTCCCTAACTCCTTTGTTCGTATCAATCGCGTCGGCGAGTCGGCCCAACTCAATATCCGACAGCCTCGACAACGTCCAGATCCTTCCTGAACTAAAGACGCGCGGATCCTTCTGGCGAATAGTCCAGGCCGACGTCTCAGCTGTCAACACAACCCGGAGAGCGCTATCATCGGGCAGCGCTCTCACCAATTGATTGACCTGTCGCTGATGGGACACGCAGTTGTCGACGAGCAGCACCGCACGCTTGGACGCCTGACGAAGCGTGGACTCGAACGCCACCCACTGATCGTGGGGCAAGTACAACTGCGAGCGGTGTTCGAACGGGAGCACTCCGTCCTTCTCCCACATTGACAAAAGAACCCGCCGAGCAAGCGTGGTCTTGCCCGTGCCGGCAACGCCTAGAACGACCGAAACCAATGCGGTGCTACGGCAAATCTCACCCTCAACGTCACGAGCAAAGGTGGAGCCTGCGCGGATATCAGCGTAGGACGCCGAGGAACCAAAATAGAGCAGCCGTGGATGGGACTCGCCTCCGGCCCCAGCCACCGAAATGGTACTGGCCGCAAGACCAGCCGACATGGGCGTTCCATCTATGTCAACAGTCCTCCGTTTGGCGGGTTCGTCGTTCGCGACCAGCGCGGCCGCCACATCGTTGACGCCACCCTTCGTGACGGAAGCAGCTCCCCGTCGTCGCCATATCTCCGCGCGTTCCGCGTCGATTTGGTACATGACCAGATGGAGCTTGCCTGGCGCACCGGAGCGTTGGGCGCGCGTCGCCTCTGCGAGCACTGACTTGATGTCAGGGTCCTGCAAGGACGCACCGATGACGACGACGTTACGCGTCGACACATCAAGGCGAAAGCGTTGAAATATCGTCTCGCGGTACTGCATCGACGCATCGTTGTCCTCCAGAGTTAGGACCATGCTCGACTTGTGCCCAGTCGCCTCGTCCTGCGTGAGACATCCATGAATCTTGAATACCTGAACCGCGCCCGCATGCTGCGGACCGCCCCAGTCAAAGTTGCTCCTGACTACGTGAGTTTTACGCCCTGAGCGCTCCAGAGAAAGTTCGACCAATCGATCGTAGTTGGTGGTGTAGACGGACACCCACGGTAGCGATAGAAGTGCGACCAGGCCGGCGTCAGGCTGGAGAGTTGCCAGGCGCCTGACTACGCAATCAACCACTGCCGCGCGAGACTTTCTGCCAACCAAGATTGTGCACAACTCCGCGAGGTCATCAGAGATGTGCTCGGACGCAGCGAGTTCGCGTTCGAGGTGCCGGCACAGCTCGATCGCACTCGGCCCCCCGGAGGGCATCGCGGCCCCAGCACCCAAGAACACCACCGCGTTTTGGACGTCAATCTCGCGTGCGATCCCAGCCAACTCCGCCACGTGGTCCATGATCCCTCCTGACCCACGCTTCGTCACGACTCGCGTGTCGCCGCGAGTGTCGCCTGGCGATTGGCGTGTGCTCAAGCAATTTCGCGGTCGATAGCAACCTCGTGATGATGAAGAGCCTCGACGTGCTCGGCTGCCCGACCGCGATCTCCACCGCGATGGATCCCTCGAGCCGCCCGCCGCGCATGAAGCAGATCCTGGCGTGGGCGAACGAAGGCAAGCTGAAGCCGCGTGTCTCGCATCGCTTCGCGCTCGCGGAGTTCCGGGAGGCGATGACCGCCAAGTGGAACGGCGAGGTCCTGGGCGGCTGCGTGCTCCACCCGTGAAAACCCGCGGGTGGCGTCTATGCTGCGCGGCATGAACCACGTACGCGCCGCTGCGCTCCTCCTCGCGTCCCTCGCCATCGCCGGCTGCGGCGGGCTCCGGCTCACGCTCGTCGACTCGGCGCACCGTCGCCCGAGCAACGTCGCGGTCTACTTCACCGTCGACACCTTCGGCGGCGATCCCGTGGGCGGCCTCGCGGCGACCGACTTTCGCATCTACGAGGACGGGGGGCTCGTCTCGGTGACCGAGAGCCAGCAGACGATCGTGAACCCCGAGGTGGCGGCCGAGCACTACACGCTCTTGCTCGTCGACATGAGCGGCAGCGTGGCCGAGAGCGATCAGGTGCCCGCGCTCCAAGCCGCGGCGACCGAGCTCGTCTCGCAGATCGAGGGATCGAGCCAGCGGGTGGCGGTCTATGCGTTCGACGGCGCAGAGGAGCTGCACCCGATCGTCGGCTTCACCACGAGCGGCGGCGCGACAGCGGGCGTCGCGCGCCTCGGCGGTTTTCGGCCCCAGGACCCCTCGACGAACCTCCACGGCGCTGTCGTGCAGGGCTTCGCGGTGCTCGACGAGGCACTCGCGCGGTCGAGCGTGCCGCTGCGCTTCGGCACGCTCGTCGTCTTCACCGACGGCTCGGATCGCGCCGCGCGCGTCACGCGTCGCGACATGAACCACGCGATCGACGAGAGCCCCTACGACGTGTTCGCGATCGGCGTGGGCACCGAGATCGACGAGGGCACGCTCGGCGACGTGGGCCGCAACGGCTACGTACTGGTCGAGGACTCCGCCGCGATCACCGAGGCGTTCCGCGGCGTGGCCGAGCGCGTGATCGCGATGACGCAGCGCTACTATCTCCTCAGCTACTGCAGCCCCGCGCGCGCAGGCACGCACCGCGTGACCGTCGAGGCCGTGACGCCCGACGCCTCGGGGCGCCTCAGCTACGACTTCGACGCCACCGGCTTCGGTCCGCGCTGCAACCCGTCGCAGCCGCCGCCCTTCGCGGTCGGCAACGCGCGCACCGCGCGAGGCTCACACCCGAGCCGGGGCGCGCGCATCGAGATCCGTCACTGATCAGTCGATCATCGGCGGGCACATCCGCGTGACGGTGACGCCGTGGAGGCGAGGCGTGATCGGGCGATCGACGTCGACGCTCATGCGCATCGCCTCGAGCTGCACCTCGACCTCGATCCACCGCTGCGGCTCGATCATCGCCGCCATCAGCGCGGCGCGGAGATCGAGGGGCGAGGCGCCCGGCGGTGACTCCGCGACGATGATCCAGCTCGCGCCCGCGAGTGCCTCGCGAGTCGCGGCCGTGCGCACGCGGAAGCGGAGCAGCGTGCCCACCGGCGTCTCGCCCTCGAAGCGCAGCTCTTCCCAGATCGTCTCGGCGTCAGGATCCTCGGCGCAGCCCTCGAACGCGCGACGCCAGTAGCCGCGGGGGTTCGTGGCCAGGCGCAGCTGCGTGCCCGTCATGTCCGAGTACGTGTAGCGGAGCGTTCCGTGCGGCACGACGGCTGTCTCCACCACCGCGTCCATCAGCGTGGGGCCCGGCTCGATCACCGTCGCGTCGCTCGTGCCTTGGTTGATGGACCACACGTGACCGTCGATGTCGACGGCGATGCCCTTGCTCTGTCGACCGCCAGTGCCCGCGACCGCGGCGAACATCGTGGGGTCGTCGGCGTTCAGGCGGATCACACCGCTGTTCCAGCCTGCGGCCCACACCCAACCGTCCGCGTCGGCCGCGATGCCGTGGCAGTTCTCACCCACGTTCACGAGCGTCCATCGGGCGGTCGCGGGATCGTAGCGACCGATCGAGGCCGAGCCGTGCATCGCGAGCCACACGCGCTGCGACGGGTCGACGGTGATGCCGTACGGATCGTGCTCGCCGGGGATCGCGACCTGCTGCTTGATGCAGTCGGCGCCCGCGTCGTCGCACACCGTCACGTCGCACGCGGCCGTGCTCGTGCAGCGCACGGTGTCGATGCGTCCGAGGCCTCGACCGGAGCGCCCGGAGATCCACAGGTTTCCGACGCCATCGAGCGCGAAGCCGTAGTTGTTCGTCGGCGACGGCGTGCGCACGAGGATCGCGCCGGTCTCGCCGTCGAGCTTCCAGACGATGCCCTCCCAGCCGCCGATCCACACCGCGCTGATGAGCTCGCCGTCGGGCCCGAAGGTGTCTTGCGCCGCGGCCGCGCGCAGAATGCCGCCGTCGGGCAGCGAGGTGTTCCAGAGCACGCAGTCGTCCTGACCCCACGGCAGCACGTCGGTCGGTCCGCTCGAGGTACGCACCACGCCATCGCCGTTGGTGTCGGGGCAGTCCGCGGCGAGGGTGGAGATCTTGGTGACCGAGCGACCCCCGCGGTTCGCGACGAAGACGTCGCCGAGGCCGTTCACCGAGGTGCGGCTCGGATCGTCGTCGCCGCTCTGGCGCGGGCCGGTGTAGTAGCGGGCGACCTCCACGTGCGTGCGGGTGTCGACCTTGCTGACCGTGCCCTCGCCGGTGTTCGCGATCCAGATGAACGCGGTGTCGATGCGGCGTGAGTCGAGCTCGATCGCCCCGTCCTCGCCGAGGCCCACGCCCTCGCTCTCGTCGACATCGAGATCGAACGGCGCGTCTTCGGTGCTCGAGCCCATGCAGCTCGGATCACAGGTGCCGCAGAGGTTGGTCACGCCCTCGTCGGCGAGGCCGTCGCAGTCGTCGTCGCGGCCGTTGCAGATCTCGTCGGAGGCGACCGGCGGCGACGACGTGCAGTCACCACCTGTCGCGGGGCCTGCGTCGCGGCGACCTGCGTCACCGCTCGTGCTCGGACGGCCCGTGCAGACACCCGACGAACACATCTGTCCGACCTCGCACTGGGAGCTGCTCCGACATGGCCGCGCGCTCGTCTCCCCACAGCTGCAGCCCGCGACGAGCAGCGCCGCGATCGCTGCGAGTGGTACGGCTGACACCAGACAACCCTCCGGTCTGGGTAGGGCAAACCCCAGCGACAGCGGCGCTCCGACGCGCCGGAGGCGCGAAACGGCTGAGAATTCGAGGAGTGCGGCGATGATCGTGCGGGGCTCGAGGGACATCGCGCTGCCTACAGCAGCGATCGATCCAACCGCACGAAGAGGCGCGGGCTCGACCTCCGCGCGGCTGTGGCAGTCTCCGCCGCATGGCCGATCCCGCGATCCCCACCATCGACCTCCTCGATCTCGACGGCGACGCTGTCGCGCGTGCGCGCGCGCTCGAGGCGCTGCGCGTCGGCTTCGGCCACTACGGCCTGGTCTACGTGAAGAACCACGGCGTCTCGGACACGAGCGCGCTCTACGATCGCTTCCAGGCGTTCTGTCAGCGCCCGCTCGACGAGAAGCAGACCTACAACCGCGCGGACCTCTGGTACCAGCGCGGTTGGACGCCGCCGAACACGGAGAAGGCCGTCGTCGCGGGCGGTCAGCCGGACTTCAAGGAGTGCTGGTTCGCGGCGCCCGAGGCGCTCGATCCCGAGCTCGTCGTCCAGTACCCGGAAGTGAACGCCGAGAACGTGTGGCCCAAGGGGGATGATCAGTTCCCTGGCCTCTACACCAAGACCGGACACGAGCTGCACCTCGCAGGCCTCGCGCTCCTTCGCGGCGCGGCGCTCGCGCTCGAGCTCGCGGAGGACACGTTCACGAAGCCGTGCACGGGCGGGCCGCACATCTTCCGCATGCTGCGCTACCTGCCGCTCACGCCCGAGCAGACCTCGCAGAAGAAGATCCTCTGGGGCGAAGAGCACACGGACTTCAACCTCCTCACGCTCCTGCCCGGCGGTCGCTTCCACGATCCGAGCGGTGCTGTGAGCAAGGCGCCCGACGACGGCAGCGGCCTCTACCTCCGCACGCGTCCGACGAAGGAGCACCCCGAAGGGCAGCTCGTCCGCGGCACGGCGCCAGCGGGCTGCATCGTCGCGCAGGTGGGACAGCAGCTCGAGATCCTCACCGGCGGAACCTTCCTCGCCACGCCGCACGTGATCACAGCGCCCAACACCAGCGGCTGGTCACGCCTCTCGGCCGCCCACTTCGTGCACCTCCACAGCCACCAGCTCCTCTTCCCGTTGCCGAAGTTCCGCACCGAGCAGACCATCCGCGCGTACAGCCCGCCGGTGCTCGCGGGCACCTACGGCATCAAGACGCTCGTCGACATCGGGCTCGCGCCGACGAGCGCGCTCGACAAGCTCGGCTACCGTCACTACGACCGCCTCGCCTCGATCCGTCGCGAAGAGAGCGCGCGTTGAAGCAGACGCTCCGAACGGGCCTTCGTTGGCTCGTGACGATCGGCATGGTCGCGATCGGGATCGCGCACTTCGTGAACCCCGATCCGTTCGTCGCGATCATGCCGCCCTTCATCCCGTTCCATCTCGCGATGGTCTACCTCTCCGGTGTGTTCGAGATCGGGCTCGGGCTCGCGCTGATCCCCGACAAGACACGCGTGTGGGCGAGCTATGGGCTCATCGCGCTCTACGTGGCGGTGTTCCCGGCGAACATCTACATGGCGGTCGCGGGCATCTCGCCCACCGGCGAGCCGATCGCGCCGTGGATCGCGTGGGCGCGCCTGCCGATCCAGCCGCTCTTGATGGCGCTCGCGTGGTGGGTCGGTCGTGATGGCCTGCCTCCGAACGACAGCGCGCCCGCGAGCGACGCAGCGCGATGAGCGAACGCCCCGACGTGATCGTGATCGGCGCGGGCATCATCGGATGCTCGGTCGCGCTCGAGCTCGCGGGGCGTGGTCGTCGCGTCGTCGTCATCGAGCGCGGCGTGCCGGGCGCCGAGGCCTCGACCGTCGCGGCTGGCATCCTCGCGCCGCACATCGAGCACCCCGACGACTCGCTGCTCGCGTCGCTCGGCGAAGAGAGCCGCGAGCTCCACGCGCAGTGGGCCGAGCGCTTCCGCGCGAGCGACGGAATCGACGTGGGCTTTCGTCGCACCGGCGCGCTGGTGGTCACGATCCGGCGCGGCGAGGCGCTGCTGCACACGCCGG